>CAYWCV010000003.1:70337-96278 GCA_964456845.1 uncultured Chitinophagales bacterium
GGCATCGATGCCGTGAATCAACTTCAGCGATTCTACCAGCAGCTCGGCGGTGGAGTCCAAAGACTCGTCGCCAATATAGATGCCGGGCAATTCAGGGATCGCAGAAGATGATCCATCGTGGACCACAGAAACCGGCACTGGGACCAATGGTATCTGCTGCGGCTGCGATACCCCCACTGGGGCTGCCACTAACAGAAGAAGCCATGAAAAAAGTAGTCTTTTCATGGCTTCATAATAAAGAATCGGTACCGATTATGCTATCGTCATTGGCAGGAACTGCACAGAGAAAGCGTCATTCTGCCTTTTTGGCTTCCGCAATTTTCTTAGCCCTCTTACTGGCGATGATGAATGGCATGCTCAAGGCTGTGAGCACCCCTACCATCATCACGAACTCAACGATCAGATAGAACGGGTTTCGGGCGAAGAAGTCGATGAGCATGATCAGTCGTGAGAAGAACAGGATGAGATAGAGCATATAAAAGCCCAGCACAAATCCGAGGGTATGTGATGGTGACAGACCGAGGAGTCCTCCTTCAAACTGATTCAGTCGGGCAAAGTAGACCGGGATGCCCAACATGACGGCGGTGTAAACGATACTGAGCAGAAAACCACCGACATCAAACGCGCGATCGAGAGCAAATGTAAGAACCAACTGTTTGCCGATCACTATGACAATGCCTCCAATCAAGCAGAGTCGCAACATCTTGGAGAAAATCATTAAGTATCCGGGGGAGTTTTGTGTGGAGATTTCAATAACCGGGATAACTGATCACCGTCATCTTTGTCAGCTCGGGTTTTGGTCGTTGTCGTTGTCATCCTCATCATCGTCGTCGAAATCGATCTTTTTTATGATGAAAGGTATAAAGAGGACGATGGCAACGATGGCAATGATGGGAAACTCGAGCATCAACAGGAACGGCTTCTCGGCGTACATGTTGATGAAGATGATCAATCGCATCACAAAGAGCAGCAGGTACAGAGCGAATACACTCATGGCAATCGGGATGGTGTAGAACTCAACCTTAGCCTGTTGTCTTTTGGCGGCAACGACCTTGCTTGGGCTCTTCTTTTCGCTTTTCTTCCAGTAGCCAATGGCAATTATTGTACCAGCAAGCAGTGTAAGAAATGCATCACGAAGTGTGGATTCGATCGCCTCGCCGTCCACTACGTTGACAAAAACGTAGTGTTTAACCAGTAAAACAATCAGGCAGACGAGGTATATGCCAACTACAACTAGCTTGCGTTGCATACATAGTGGATATGGTTGTGTTCGGCTGGATTAGTTGACTTCGATCACGTCGGAAGTACACTTCTCTACGCAGCTCCACAGGTATCCAAGTTCAACGGCGTACATGACGGCATACACACCCGCGGACAGAATGACGCAGGTCTGTGCGAAAGTACCGGTCAAGCCGCAGGCCGCGAGTGAGGAGGCGAGCACCACGGATGCGTATGTTGATTGCAACACGAATTCTTCGTAGCAGATCAGATTGCAGGGATTCTCGTCGTTGACACCGTTATCTTCGATGTGCTTGGCGACGATCGCTCCAAACTTCGCCTCCACGAATTCTTTGATGTATGCTTCATCCTTACCGAGAAGTTCCTCGTGGTTTTCCTCAAGTACCTTGTCTCCGATGGCCAACATTTTGTAGAAGAACTCCTGTCCGAGCGGATTTTTCGCAGCCAAGGATTTCATCATGATGTCGATGTCGGTATCCCCCAGTGCATTCCTATTAAATCGTGCATTGCCCGATGCATTATCTTTTGCCCGTATGGCTGCGTTCTGGGAGTTCGTGAACTTGTAGAACTCTTGTACCTGGATTTTGAACTCTGATGATTTCGCTTGGTTACCCCTGAGCTTGACATCATTCAAGAGCGACTGGAACAAGTCGGAAGATGTGCTGAATTCGCTGGCCACTTTTGCGGTCTTGTCGATGAAGGACTCATTGTCTACCGGTGGCTCCGGGGTATTGACCATCTCGGAACATGCCGGCAACATAAGGCCGACGATGAGCAACCAAGCGGTGATCTTGGCGAAAGAAGTCTTGTGGAAATTTGAGATTGACATGTTGCCTCGGAAAGTTAGGTGATGAGGTCGCTGTTGGACATCAAGCTTTGACTATAAACATTTTTATGCAAATAGCCAAACTTTTGGGTGATTGTAGTGGTTGTATACCAACATTTTAGTGGAAAAATTCATTTACGGCTCCATTTCGTGTTGTTTTCCGAGCTTTGACACAGGGTAGACAAGTGCCACTAAAATGAGCGCCATAAACAAAAACTCTAGCGTGAGCATCGTCGAGTTTTCTGCATAGTACTCCATCATCATGAACAAACGAGCCACGAAGAGGAGGATGTAAAACATGAAAACCGTGAAAGCGACCGCAAATCCCATGAGGCGGGAAGAAACGGCCTTTGCTTTGTGTGAATCTGCCTTTTTGACAAAGTAGATTGGAACAGAGATCAAGCAGATCGTCAGAACAAAGTTGATCAGTGCCTGCACCAGATCAAAGCTCCACCCATCGATACCTGACAAGGTATAGTACTTGGCAGCAATGGCAACTGTAGCCACTACTGCCAACACCGAAGTCAGGTTTTTTCGAAGAGTCTGCACGTGTTTGTTTCTGCTGAATTTATCTGACCTTACTCCATGCCACGAATGTCACATTCTACATTAGAGTATTTTAATCAATTTTGAGAAAAAATAAAAATTTTCCAACAAATAATTGATCATTGCCTCAATAATACACTGCAAAAGCCGTACTTAATATCACTAATTCGGCAAATTATGCCAACGAGCCGGTTAATATGTTATAAAATCTTAATATTTGGTGCTGATTGCTTCATCCAGACAACAATTACAGCCAACTTGATTACATGCCGAAAATGTGCGTACTTACGTATAAGAACTAATCGATCATCGAAAGAATCAAATCCTATATGCAAAAGAACGGCCTCGGGGTCTTCGAACTGACCGACCGGCTTCGTAGAGCGGCGTATGTCGAAAAAGTATCCATCAAGCACGACGCGGGATGGTTTATATCAGCCCCATCCTACGAAGTTAAGCACAAGCTCGGGTATCATGCATGGAACCATGCCGAACACGTGCGTTGGATCAAGGACCGCCTCATGTTCCTTAGGGGTGGGAAATCGGAGGTCAATGTCGACCCCTCGCTTGCGGCCTGGGTCGACGCCTCCCTGCATGCACCCGATCAATGGTCGTACATCCAGGGCATGTACATCGGCGTGAAGAGTGCCCTGCTCGATTTTTACCGTGAGTGCCTCGATCTGGCCGATCCAAGTGCCAACGCTGCAGACCGCTCCTTGCTCAAGCGGCTGATACCCGAGTTGGAAGAGCAGATTGCATGGGCCGAGGAAGCCCTCTTGTTGGATCCGAATCCAACCTCCTCCAAGGCTTGGACCAGGGATTTAATGGATGTCCTGGACCATATTGGCGGAATCATGTGTTCCAATGCGAGGCCCGTTGGCGAGCTCGAGTTACCGGCCCACAGCTTCCGCCTCTCCGACGAGATTGCCTTCGACGACAGGATCGCCAACAAGCCGCTGATGCCACATGAGGAAAAAATCAAGCTGCCCCACCGCGATTCTGTGATTGAGCAGTTCAGGGTCTTTTTCAATGAAGCTTATGCAGCAGCCATGGCAGCCAGCGTCGTTTTCGAGGCCTATGAGAAGAACATGGACTTCGATTTCATCCACGATTTCACGCGTCAATTTTGGGACGAAGTGCGCCATTCCGAATTCGGCGCCGTACGGTTGAAGGAGCTAGGCGAAGAGCCCGACAGAGTCAACCAGGTTCTTTTTAAGTACAGCATGTCCATGCCGCTGCTTCACAGAGTCGCCTACCTCACCATGATGCTCGAACCACATTTCATGCCGCGGAAAAAACCCAGGTTCGAAGATTACGAGAAGGAGGGCGATTTCCGTTCCCAGCTGTTTGCCGACCATGACTGGAGCGACGAAATCAACCACGTGAAAAACGGTCGCGAATGGCTTGACCGCATGCTCGACGACGATTCTCGCAGCATCGACGATCTGAAGGACGAAGTCCATGCCATATTGAGAAAGCTCACGGGCCAAGAACATGTCTCCCTATCCCCTTTCTAACACGCCATGCTAACGATATCAGAAGGCAACCTGAAGCTCCATATCCTCGAGCCCGGCACGGACACATTCCTCAAAAATCCACGTTATTGTGCTGGAGCATACATATGGCAGGTGGAACACGCCACCAAAGGAGAGCTGATGACTGGCCCCTTCTGGCCAAAGGCAGATCCGCCTTTGAGCGACGGACAAGGGTTACCAGACGTATTTCAGCCGACTCTACACCCTGCCGAGACACCCGACGGCGAGCCAGTATTGGTACCCGGTGTCGGATGGATACGCTGGCACAAGCATGTCATGGAGCGTCGCAAGCCGGAGGCCTTGCTCGAGCCTGCCGTCTGGGATTGGGGCATCAATGGAAACCGATTTGAATCGCGGACGCGCCAGCAGGGCCACGGACAACGGTTCAGCCTGCAACGGAACATCCAAGTGGGCAACAACTCGTTCAGGTTGGAGACTGAAATTCGCAATACGGGCGAAATGCCTGTTCACATCCGGATGTTTGCCCACCCCTTCTTCCCTGTTCCCGAGAGCGACGGCTTCTGCTGCGTGCTTCCTGAGGGGTGCTCCGTGCAACAGAACCCTGGCTACGAACTCGACGGCATTCGTCTGATACGAAAGCCAAACCACGATTGGAAAGAGGGGCATTTCGACTGGATCTATTGGCCAGCGGGTAAAAAGTTCGAAATGTACCAGAAGATGCCGAACGGCCATATGTCGGTTTCGTCCAATTTCGAGCCATCTACAGTGGCCGTTTGGTCCAACGCATGCACATTTTCGGTCGAGCCCTTCATAGAGCGCGTCATCGAACCAGGCGAGTTACTCGAGTATCATATGACATACCGATTCGAAGATTAATAAAAAAGGGTTAGGTCGTATGACCCCACCCTTCCATTCTACCTTTGGTGGCATGAAATTATCTGTAGATCGGCTTATTTGCCCAAGAACAGGTCGCGGCCCTTCACGATGGCGCGCATCTTGCCGTCGGCGATGTTACGCTTGAGCATCCAGAATCCGCAGTCGGGGTGAACGTAGGTGATACGATCTTGGCCCAAAACCGTAGCGGCCTCTTCCATGCGGCGGGCGACCGTCTCAGCCGACTCGATGACTGTGCTCTTGACGTCGATGACGCCTAAGCCGAGGCCGATTTCCGGACGCAGCTCCTTGAAGTAGTGCAGCTCGCCGGGTCCACGGAAGGCAAACTCGAGTACCATATGGTCGGTGTGCAGCTTGTTCATGTAGCCGATCAGGGTCTCCCAAGTACCCTTTTGGATGGACTGTCCACCATAGTTACCGAAGCACAAATGCACTGCTGGGGTCGTTTTGATGGCCTTGAGCATGATGTTGATGGTTTCGGCCGCAAAATCCGACTCTTCTGGCGATCCTGGCAGGTTAGCTTCGTCGAGCTGCACGATTTCGGCGTCGATTTCGGCGATCTGCGGAGCCATGGTCTCAGCCAATGCACGGCACAGTTCCGGTAGGCTCTTGTAGTGGTAGTCGAGCAGGGTCTTGGCCAGCATGTGCGGACCCGTGATCGTGAACTTCAGCGGATGGTTGGTGAGGCTGCGAACGCGCTTGTAGTCGTCGACTAAGTTGAGCGTTCCCTCGCCGATCTTGCCTTCGACCACAGCGGCCGGACGAACTCTGAAGCCCATCCCCTTCTGGCGCTGAAATTCGGCGATGTCGGAGCGTGTGATGGAGCTGCGCACATTGTCGAGCGGGTTCACGAAGTACTCGATCATCCCGTTGGTCTCGGGGTGATTGATGTTGAAGCGATAGAGCTCGCCGTCGGCGATCACGTCGAGACCGGCCAGCTCCTGGGTTTTGAGGACGACGGCGGTGGCATCGCTTAAGGCTTGTTGGCTGGGCGAAGCAACGAGCCAGTCAATCATCGGATAGCTGCCGACGACGGTGGTTTTTATCGAATTGGACATGAATAAAAAGGTGATTTAACGATTAATCTTAATTTGATCGATGTATAGAGAACATGAACCGACAATTTACGCACTTACCGGAAATCGAACGGTCTGTTTTTCGAGGGGTTTGAGTTGAATGGATCGGTGCCTACCATCTGCCGTTCGTATGGTAATGTTCCTCTCTTTGCCGAGTGCCTCTTCGATGACGAACTCAAGGCTGTTTCCTACCAATTTGGCTGAAGATGTGAGCACCCCGTCGATGCCAAAAGCATGTCCACGTCGGGTATCGACATACACATGGCCAAAATGCTGGACGACATATGCTGCCGACGAAAGGGCACCGGCTTCTCCCCATCCGGAGTCTGACCGGCCGGAGGTGCCGTTGGCACCGCTGTGCGCGAGGCTTTCGGGTGACAGCCCTGGTGGATAGGCATCGCATGTGTATGGACTGATCTCGCAATTTTCGGGGATGGCAAACAGGGCAAACGACGCCCTTAGAGCGGCAATTCCCCTATGCATGAGGTTGGGGTCGCCAATAGTCTGATAGGCCCTCATATACATAGGCGCGAATACAGCCTGTCGGGAGTCGTTCCACTCGCCGTCGGTGTTCATCACCCCGAATCCTCCGAAGGCATACAGGCTGAGGAAAATCGGGTTCCACACCTGCTGATAGAGGTTCAAAACTTCAAGCGTTTCGAGCAGAGCCTCCTGGAATCGTTCTTCTCCCGTAAGCAGCCATGCATACCGAAACGTCTCGGCAACCCAAAAGATGGAGTAATTGTTCTGGGGGAGCACACCGGTGTAGGGATCGGTCATGTCGAGCGACTTCCACGAGCAGCTCCAGAACAGCTCGAAATCGTGGTATTTCATGGTCGGGAGCACCTCACGGATCAGAAAGTCGGAAGCTTTCACGACAGCGGCCCCATAGGCTTTGTTGCCCGTTTCGAGCGCAAGCTCGCCAAGCAGCATGGATGAACCGGCCGTTTCGGCGGAATGGGAGAGAACAGGATGTGGCTTCATGGCGCCCGTAACAGGATCTCGGTCGAACCAAGCCGGTATGGAGCCGTCTTCATGTTGATGCTTGGCCAAGAAATCGGCCAATGCCGTTACTTTCTCGCGTGTTCCGGCGTCGGGCAGGAGGTCGTTCTGGGTCCGGTGCATCCAGATGGCGGTCCAAGCGGCACTTGCGGCATGCACGCGATTAAGGCCTCCGTTGAGTCTGAGCGGCGATCCGATCCACTCCCCCCGCTCGTAGAGGTACACGGCTGGGAAGAGACCGTCCCACGATGGGGTCATCCGACTGAAATTCGTAATGAGCGACGCTTGGGAGGTATATCGCGGCGAATGCTCTTCGCTGCCGTAATACGCCAAGCCATACGCCGAGCGCTGGGCGTTGAACCAGACTTGGTTCCAGACAAGCGGCTTTGGCAACATAAAATAAGTGCCATGGTCCTCGGCGCGGTAGGCACCGGCCGATACGCCGTCAATGGCAAAGTCTACGAACTGACCGATGCTGTCGAGGGTAGCGTATGAGGTTTTTGCGTAGTCGGCAAACGGCAGCACTTGTGGGCGCACATTGCCCAACATGGGCTTGGCATATCGGTTCCACAAGTGGCTGTTCACTTTATTGAGCAGGTGAGCCCGTGTGTCGCCAGTGCCCATCAGCAGGTCGTAAGCGTACGTGATGGTTCCAGGCTCGTAGGTGAACACCCGTGCCGGATCATGCCGGTAATACACATGGAAGGTTGGGTCGTGTGCCTTAAGTCCGTATCCGAAGCGGGGCAGAGAGAAATCTTTACGGTTGAGGTCTAGCGCCGCAAGGCGTTGACGTGGCAACTTGGGGAGCGAGTCGAGGTCGGGCACCAGGGCAACCCAGGATCCACCGGATTCGAGCACGACTGCAGGCGAGCGAAATGAGTGTTCGCCTATCACAAGGTGTTCGTCTGGACGCAAATTCGGCACCCAGGCAAAATCGATGGATGGGGTCGGGAAGGTCCAGTTGTCGAAAACGGAACCGACGACCTCATTCCCGAGCAGGGTGATCGATGTGGCCACATGCACCGCTTGATGAGCTCGGTTGATGGATATCTGCCGTTTGAGTGCACGGCCATTCAGATCGGCGCTCATTTCGACGGAGAAAGGGCCCGTTCTGGTGATGGTCCAATCGACGATTCCAGTAGGTATTCGTTGTTCTGGAGAAAAAGCGGAGATGTCGGCCAAAGCCTCGCCGGTGAGGTAGGCGATCATTTGGCGGTTGTTGTGGTCGACACCTGTGTACACGCGAATACCGGCATCGGGGGCAGACTTGACGATTACTTGGATGTGGCGCCAAGCGAGGGTATCGGGCTTTGGGGTCTGTCCATAAAAAGAATAACCGGTCGGGGCCAAGGCCCCGCCGGTTATTACTGAAAGAAGAAAGCAAAGTAACGTTTTCATGCGTCCTTTACGCCTGGACCTGGCGGACAGGTCCGGTTAGGCTAACTGCGGGAAGACGGTTCCACGCAGCGGCTCACCTTTTTTGGAGGTGATGGTGTCGCTGAACGGGTGTACCATCTTCTCCTCGGCGGCGTAGTTTACGCCGTCAGGAATGTAAATGGTGACAAAGGCCCTGCGGACTTTGTCGGTCGTATTGGCGTTGGTGTAGTGGAAAGTGAGTCCATGGTGGAACGTGCAGCTTCCCTTCTTCAACTCGACCGGTACGACCTTCCATTTTTCTAGCAGTTCGGGTGGCATCAGCGTCTTGAGGTGGTCGGGTGCGCCACCGAAGTCGATGGGCTCGAATTCACCCCATTTGTGAGATCCCGGCACGAACTGCATGCAACCGCGGTCGATGGTAACATCATCGAGCGCCATCCAGCACGAAAACATCCCGGACTCCTTGCTTGGCCAGTAAGGCTGATCTTGGTGCCATGGGGATGGGGCGCTTGGGCCTGGTTCTTTGACCAGTGCTTGGTCGTGAAACAGGTGGATGGAGGTGCTCTTGGCTAGCTGCCGTGCGATTTCAGCCACACGACGGCTCATCACGTACTGACGGATGTTGTCGTAATTCTGCCATAAATTCAGCATTTGAAGGATCTTATCCTTCTCTTTGCTATCAACGTCGCCGTTGCCGGCAAGGTCGCGTACGAAGCCCTTTTTCTCCGCCGTGGCTTTTGCCAAGTCGGCACGCAAGGCCTCTACTTCCTCGTCGGTAAGAACGTCATCGAACTGGACGTACCCATTTTCCTGGAAGAAGTCGATCTTCTCCTGACTTACCGGGTACTCTCCTTGAAATAATGCTGTCTGCATGGCTACTCCTGGGGTCGCATAAATAAATGAACTGTTAAAAGTGACCGGCTGCATGTGCTATTCCGGCCGTGATCCAAAGTTAGTAAATCCGCAATATAAATCAAGGTAAAAAGGGCTTACAACGTACGATGTAAGCCCTTACAATTGATTTATACCCGAATGACCACCTCACCGCCGCGCACGTCGTCGGGCAGCTTCCAGGCATCGCCGTCCTTGGTGAGTGCCCGTCCGTTCCAGGTGGCTGACGCTTTGCCGCGCTCTACGGTGATACGGATCTCACGTCCGCGGTGCGTCACGGTGCCGTTCACCTTGTTGACGCCGTCGGGCAGGGTTGGACGCATGAGCAGATTGCGTCCGCTGCTGTCGGGACGCGCACCCATCACATTCGACACAAAGAGGCCTACGATTTCGCCCCATCCCCACACAATCACGCCCATCGGCGGAAGTGGCGGAACAGGACGCGGTGTGAGGGCATAGAACTCAGGATACGCAGCGCCATTATGGCCTGGCACGGTGGTGAACCAGTCGAGCACGCGCTTCACGTCGGCGGTGTCGCCGTACTCGGCCATCACACGGGCAACCTTGGCCGTAGGGAAGGTCCAGCCGCCCGGACTGTCGGGCTCCGACGACGGGTGGTACCGCAAATAGCCGCCATACATCTTATCGTCCCAAAGGGTCTTGACGCTGGCGATGGTCTTGGCCACGATCGGATCCTTGATATCGATGAGCTTGAGCATGGCCGGGTGCAACAGACTGATGTCGGGATCGAGCAGGGGCTGACCCTCATGCGCCAAGGGCGAATCGAGCGGTACGTGGTCGGTGCCCACTTCGCGGGGTTTCATGACGCGCTGGCGGGTTCCGTCGGGTAGCCGGCGCTTGATGAACATGCCGTCTTCCACCATCTTAAGTGTGGGGTGATTCATCATGGCGTCGAACATCCGCTTGCCGGCTGCATCCCATTTGTCGGCCGACTGCGTGTCGCCGATTTCGCGTGCGAGGATGGCTGCCTTCTGCAAGCCCCAGCTCACGTAGGCTTGATGCGACAGGTCGAACCCGGCCACGATGCCCATGTGCTGGTCGCGCTCAAAGAATTCAATACCGGCGTATAGCATCCCACTTTCGTGCATATAGGGCTGTTTAAGTGGCATTTCAGCGATCTTGACGATCTGCGGCCATAGCTTGCGAATAAGGTTGAGGTCGCCAGTCCATGCCCAGTAATTCCAAAGAGCTCCCAAGATGGCGCCTTGCTGGTTGAGCTCGGTTTCCAAGTTGTCGCGAAAACGGCTTGAATGGGCCATGATGCCCTTCTCGTTGGAAAGCCGCGTCACGATGTTGTTCAGCATGGCAGCCGCCACGTCGAACATGCCCGTCTCGGTGGCACCCATGGCCACGTGCGAGGCGTCGATGGTCCATTCCATATTGTACTGCCAGATGGATGCGTCGTATCGTCCATCTTCGGCCACAACGGCGCGTATGTTGTCGCGACTTGCGGCATAGAGCTTATTATAGGCAGGATTGTCGGTCTCCACCTGGTTAGTTCCGCCCCACATGCGGCGTGACCGGTGCCGGCGTACCGTATCGGAGACGGTGGCGACCTCCTCTTTCGTGGTGTTCACGCAGTAATAGACAGTGGCTTTTGCCGATCCACCCACAGGTGCCTTCCCTGCCTCGGTGTGGAAGAAACGGTCGGCAAGGATCGCGGGGGGATCCGCATACAGCTCCATGTGCGCATAGCCATCGGCACGCAGCACGCTGTTTTTATGGTCGCTTCGGTAATCGGTGAAGAGAATGTGATTGTAGTACAGCGATGAGTTGAACCGCACATCCACCTCGCTGGTGCCTCCATTCTTGAGCTCGAGCTCACGCATCAGCAGGGGACTATCGGCATCCACCCAAAGACGTTCGATCATCGTGTGCGGACCGGCCGGCCAGGTCACCTCTACGGTCGGGATTCCGTCGATGTAGGTACGCTCGACTTTGATCGCATCAGCTGCTGCCTGGTAGACCGTGCCGTCTACTGCCACCGACACCATGCCGCGACGCAGGCCCCACTCGGGGTGGAACATGTAGGTGCTCCACTTGCGCGCGAACTGGGCAGGATTCCAGAACATGAGTCCCAGCGGTGTCATCCCTGCCTCGGCCGCCTTGCCAAAGGCATGCTGTAACACCACGCAGACCTTGCCGTTACCCAGAAAGTAGTAATCGGTGCTGGTGAAGTCGGTCTGGGCATCCGGATGGAGTGCCTGATACCCGGGTTCGCCGGGTTTCACGGCCATGGCCTCCATGAGCTGGGCGGTTTCGGCTGCAGTGGGATGGCCGGAGAACATGTAGGGCAGCCCTGGGAGGGCGGCGGCGGCGGCGAGGAATGAACTGCGTTTCATTGTAGTAGAGTAGTAGAGTGGTCTAAAGAAGGTCCTTCGCCGACATCTCGCTAGATCCCTCACTGCGTTCGGGACCTTCGGCTCGATGTGTCAGCTCAGGATGACATGGAATTTATTTAAGTCTGTTCCCCCCACTCTCCCGCCAACCCCAAGGCGTTGCCGTGGGTCGGGAGGGAGATGGGCCAGGGGTGGGGGAGGTTGTCAAATTTTCAGCGTCACGATTTTATATGGAGCCAGCTGCAATTCAACCTCACTGAGACCATCACCAATCAGATTCAGATCTTGCTCTTCGAGGTTGCATTCAAACACCTTTCCGGCTTTCGCCCAGCTCACCTTGGTGCTCTGGGGTCTGTCGGATGGGTTGTACATGCGCACGATAGTTCCTTTGCCATCCTCGGACGGCTTTAACGCACTCAACACGATGGCCGGATTGCTGATTTCGAGCTGGCTCGGTAGGTCGGATGCTTCCATCTTGCGTCGTGTCGCGCGGATCGGCAACAGGATCTTCTCGGTGGCGCGGTTGATCGCAGCGATATCGTCCGACCACGAATTGGAACGTGGCAGGAATCCATACTCAAAGGTATGCGTGCCGAGACACTGGGCATCGGGGGTGGAGTTCTTCCAGCCTCCGCGTCCACCGGGACGCATCACTATCTCTCCCCTGCCCAACTCGCCAACACAGCGCAACAAGGTCAACAATAACGTTCCGTTGCTGTTGTGCCTGAGCTCGTATTCTGGCATGCCCTTGGAGATGAGGGTCGCAGCTTTATTGCCATGTTCGACGCACACAAACCGCTGCATCGGGGCCACTGAGGTCGGAACCTCGATCTTGAAGTCGGCGGTGTTCCACGACTGCTGCTCACGCTTGATCACGCCGAACTGCACATCCGCCCAATGGGTGTTGGTTTCGGCTCCGGTGTGGAATACAACACGGAATCGATGATCTTTGGCCGTATTGTTAACCGTCGTCTCGAAACGGACGAGCTTTTCCCCTTTGGTCACCCAAGCCGTGGTCGCAAAATGCAGGGTCTCCGTTTCTGTTAGGCGATGATGTTCGTCCTCGGTCACCCCGGCCGGCAGATCCCACGATCCAACCACGCGCAGCCCTTGACGCAGGCCGCCGTTGACGACTTCAAGGCGGACGTTGGCCGAAGTGCGCGAATCGTAGATGCGGTCGCCCTTCAGCGGCGGCGACCAGTTGTATTCGTCGCCGGCGTCGCCATTGTCCTCGAAATGTCCCATCGGACCATACACCTGCCCCGTTTCGTGGTCGGTGAGGGTGAAGCTACCGTCGCTGATCGCCTCGAGGGTGATCAAGCCGTTGGTGATGCGGTGCCCTCCCGGTTGTTCGAGCGCTGCCGCAGGTTCCGCAAATGTGCCCGTGCGCACAACCTTCAGCGCCTTCATTCCGAGCGCCGGCACATCGCCCGTCTCGAACCGCAGGTTGAAGCGCTCTACCAGCGACTGTGCCGGGTAATCGAATCGATTGTACGATATCCCGAAGTCAACCTTGCGGTCGAGGATTTCGAAGGGGATGCTGTTGCCGTCGGAATCTTCAAGGCGGAAGCCGGTAACCGGCGGCAGGGCCGGATCGACAACCACGTCCGGATTCAGGCCCACGACGATCTGCTGATTGAAGAACTCGACATCGGTCTCGACGACCTCGTTACGCATGAAGGGCGACGGATTGAACAGTGTCAGGCTCTTGTCGTCACCGCGGTCGCCCTCTTTGTCGGGCACGATCTGCATCATGGCAAAGCGCTCGACTCCGAGGCCAAGTTCCTGCAGCTTCTCGAAACGGGTTTCCATTTCGCGGTGGACCGGATCGATCGAGCATCCGCAGATGGAGTCGTGCGGATGGTTCTGCATCAGGTAGGTCCACCCCTGGCGTATCAGGTGCTTCTGTGATCGACCGCCTTGCATGATGGTGATGGCATCCAGCGGTTCGAGCACGCGCTCGAGCAGCAGTTGGCCGGCCGTGTTCGCCTGCTTGAGGTACATCCGGCTGGAATAGACGCCGCCGGTCACGTTGAAGGCCCAGCGGTAGCCGAAGCGCATTTCGCCGTGCACTTTTGGGAGCTGCTTGCCGGCCACGCCCTGCTTCATGGCCTCCATGAAGGCCGTGATGGAGCTGTGAACCAGCTTCTTCTCGCCCTTGTACTTCTCGTTCAGGTGGGCCAGAACGAGCGGGAGATCCTTGTACGGCCAGTGGTGATCGCCACCGCAGAGCATGAGTCGCTCGTCGGACTGAGCCCGGAAGTCGACCCTCGACGCGAAATCCTCGAAGCGTTCCTCGGCAGCGCGCATGTCGGTCGAATTGAAGTACGCGGCGCTGTATCCTACATCCGAGAGGTGCTCCATGAGTACGTCAGATCCGTCGGGTGAGATCCACGAGTACTCGGACGGCTCCTGGCCGGGCTCACCGCCGAATCCACGCCAGACGATCGCGCTGTCGATGCCGAATCCGCGGAGGATCTGCGGCATCTGGGCAATGTGTCCGAATGAGTCAGGGATGTATCCGACATCCATGCTGGCGCCGAAAGCGTGGGCTGTTTCGCGACCGCGCATCAGGTTGCGGATCGTGGCTTCACCGCTCACCAGGTGCTCGTCCGGGAGGATGTACCAAGGGCCGATGAAAAGGCGTCCGTCGCGCACGTGCTTTTCGATGAGGGCGCGGCGGTCGGGACGGATTTCGAGGTAGTCGTCGAGGACAGATGTCTGTCCGTCGAGCGTGAATGATTTATAGTCGGGATTCGTCTCGAGGATGTCGAGGAGATCGTCCATCAGGTGGGTGAGCAACACACGGAAGTGGTCGAAGCTCAGGTACCACTCGCGATCCCAGTGGGTGTGGGGAATAACGTGATAGGTAGGCATTAAAAAGCGATTTTCAAGGGAACATGAATAAGGGCAATATAGGGAGTAGCGGTCAAGTTTGCCGAATGCAAAGAATTTGTATTTTGTTTTCCTCACTTTCTAAGGGAGAATTGTTCCTGAGGCAAGGTCTACCGAAGACCGGTGCTCATTTGGAAGCTCCAATTATCTGATCACCTACGATTGACATTATGCAGCCCGGATTGGGTGTCGCCCCTTAACATCGGGTCAGAAAAAGTGAGATGTACTGCACCACAATGTAACGCTGAATTTTACCTCATGAAAAAGCTTTCCCCCATCGGGTTGGTACTCATTTTGAGCCTTTCCGCCCATATTAGCTATGCCCAATTCACATTCGATGGCCAATTGATTCAACGTGCCGAATATCGGCATGGATTCAACCAACCCATCAGGGACGGGCAAGATCCCGGCAAGTTCATCGCTCAGCGATTCAGACTCATGGCCGGCTACGAGAAGGAAGACCAGTTCAAGATGTTCATCAGCGTGCAGGATGTACGCACCTGGGGGAACACCCAACTGGCGAAGACATCTGACAACCTGCTTTCGGTGCACGAGGCCTGGGGTTCCACCAAGCTGGGCGAGCATACGGAGCTGAAGCTGGGACGCCAAGTATTGAACTACGACAACGGACGATTTCTGGGTGCATTGGATTGGGCTTTACAAGGACGATCACATGACATCGCTTTGGTCAAGTATAGCAAAGACGCCACCAAGTTGGATTTTGGCCTGGCGTACAACATGAACGACATCAGCAATGTGGACATGCCCTACACGGTAGCGAACCAGTACAAGGTCGCCCAGCTGTTTCGTATCGAGAGTGCGTCCGAAGATCTGAATTATGCATTTCTCGTTTGGAACGACGGACGCGAGCAACTCATCCGCAATTCGGCGAGCGTGATAACTGGCACAAAGCTGCATTACCGCACCACATTTGGTCTGCCGACGCTGCAGTATTCCGATGACAACAGCCAGTTGTCGGCCCATTTCTACTATCAGTTGGGCAAAGATCCGATCGGCAGCGATGTGAATGCCTATAACGTGGCACTTTCGTTTCAGCGGCGCATCGACATCGACGCCGATGCCGGCAAGGCCGTGACCTTTGCCGGAGGCGCCGAAATCATGAGCGGCACCCGGTGGAGCGACGAAAGCAAGAACCAATCGTTCAGCCCATTATACGGCACCAACCACGGCTTCAACGGTTACATGGACTACTTCTACGTCGGAGGTGCCCACGAAAACAGCACGGGTTTGCACGACTATTACGCCAAGATGCGCTACGCACCCAGCAAGAAATGGTTCATGCAGGGCGATCTCCATGTATTTGCGTCAAACCGATCCTATCCCGATTTCGTGGACCGTGGGGGAGAAATGGTTGAACTTGCCAAGTATTTCGGCACGGAGATTGACCTGTCGGTCGGCGTGATCATCAATGATGCCGTCTCATTTCAAGGCGGTTATAGCCATTTCCTGGCATCCGACACCTTCAAACGAGTCAAAGGTGGAAATCAGACCAAAGACATACAAAACTGGGCGTATGTGATGATGGTATTTCGTCCGAACATGACGAACAAGTTCATCGGCATAACACTTTGAAAAGGGAGGCTCATTCGCCGACAAATCGGGTCAATATTGAAGACGGTTGTTCGTCTACACCTCAGGCTTCGCCTTCGGTGTGTCAACTCACAATGACAGAGCGCCATCTGTGGAAAAAGTGGGAGTAAGACCCCTGTGGGGTAGGTCTCAGCTTCTCTTCTTGTCGACGAGCCGGCCGGTGACATATTTGTGCAAGATGCTGCTCACCAATGTCTGATATGGTATCCCATCCTCCATTGCTCTCGACTTGAGCAACTCCACGTCGCGACTTGATACACGGATGTTGATTCGATAGTCTTTCAGTGACGTCTGCCTTGCAGCTTCGACCAATTGAGATTTGGCGTGCTCAAAGTCATCGACTCGCTTCCACTCACCTAGTTCGATGGATTCGATCAGCTCGCTGTCGTCGTGATATTTGTTGTCATCATTCATTTCGGTCAAGGTAGATACGGGTGAGTTTTCGGCTTGGAAAAATTGTTTTCAAGAAGTAGTTGCCATCCACAGTTTCAACAAAGGGCACGCAATATGCGTAACCGTCCATTTCTACAACGATGATTCGCTGCTTGTCATATTTCGTTTTGTTCGGATGATCTAGAATATCGATCAACTTTCCTTCGCCGATGGCAATGACCACGCGCTCGAAGGAAATGTTCCTTACTGAAGACAGCTCTTCATTTTTCTCGTTATTCCATTCGAAGATCATGCCATAAAGTATGACATTGTGTGCCTTTTGTCAACAAGTTAATAAATGTGCGAGGCCACCACAATTTGTCCGGAAGACAATGATAATTGACATGACAAGCAAGACACCTGCGTGTGGTCCTTCGTTGCACTCAGGATGACAAAGTCCTTACAGGATGACAGCGGCATAGATAGAAGAAGTAAGATGCCTACGGCATAGTACCTCTTATCAAATGATCTCATTGATCAAATAGATCCGCGGTCCATCTTTATCCCTTCCTTCTTCTTTCTTCTTTCTTCTTTCTTCTTTCCGCTACTCCACCCACTCCCGCTTCGTCAAGGTATTAAAGTCCAGTTCGTGGCGCATGTTGCCGTATTTGATGAGCATCTTCCGGGAGCCTTTGTCCGCCTCGACGTACTTGCTCTCGAAAAGAGGCCAAGCATCAAAGTCGACAGTCACGCCGTTCACCTTCGGAACCTCACCGTAGGTCGCCTCAATCGTCTTGCCCCGTAGCGAGGTGAAGGTCGCGGTCGGTTGACCCTGTATGCTCGTCTTGAGCTCGAGCGCCTTAATGGCGGCCTTGAAGGCATCGAAGCTGGCAAACTCGCTCGCCTGAGCCACCTGCACCACAAAGCCCGCCTTACCCGCAGGCGACGAAAGCCTCCTCGCCCTGGTATCGTCTTCGACCCAGGTGTACTTCATCAGCGGATACACGGCAAAGTAGGTGCCACCGGCACGGTTGAAGATCCAGCCGGATGGATCCTCGACCGACTCGTCCAAGTCTCGCGAGAAAAATCCGCTCACGAACTCGTGCTTGGTGCCTTTGGGCACATTGTACAACGCAATCAACGCATCATCTTCCTGATACACCTGCTCGAAGGGCGATCCGCCGGTCCACTTGTTGGCACGCCCGTATTCGGTCTTGGAGCGGATGATCAGCTCGTTCACCTGGTCGGTGGGCTCGGCGAAGTACATGGTTCCCTCGAAGGGCTCGGAATACGGCTGCACGGTGAAGAAGGTGTTCGACACACCCGTTGGTTTATCCACTTTCCAGATCAGCTTCCAAGTCATCTGCTGGATGGGCTGAAGGAGTCCGCCTTGACTGAAACCAATGGCATAATCGTCGGTTAGGTAGGTGGTCTTGTACACAGGATGATTCTTGACCAGGCTGTGACGGATGCGGTGACGCGTACGCTTGAGCTCGCGGTGCGCGTAGGGCTGGTCACGGTCGTTGGCAATCAGGTACAAGATGTACGGCGGACGATATCCGCTCATGGCCACCAAAACGGCATCACCCCAATACTTCGGCGGTGCATTGCCCCAGAACAGCCATCCGAAGTCGGCGGCGGATGTATTGGCCGGCTCTATCGCCTCGCGCTCATAGGCACGTGAGGTGGCCCCGGCATAGAGACCGTTCAAACTCTCGACGGCAAAGTCGGCAATGAGATAGTCGAGCATGAGCTCGGCCTTCATACGCATCATCGGGTCTTTGGCATACCCGTACAGCAATGCCATGGGCGATACAAAGACCTTGATGTAGTGCGGCGAATCGTACTCACCCTGACCAATGGTGGTGGCCAGCTCCATCCAGTGGTCGAGCCACTCGCGGGCCTCATCCATGTTCTCTTTCGACGACTTGCCGTTGAACCAACGGTCGCCACCGTACTCCGGCCAACGCTCGGCGGCCAGATACAAGGTCGAATAGTAGAGCACCCAGTGGTTCTCGGTGTCGCCGCGATACGGGCGATAGGTGCGCCAGAGGTCATTCAGACGATCTTGAACCTCCTGTGGATAGGTATCCAGACCGTTGTTCATGAGCATCGTGAACGGATACATCCAAAACATGTCCCCGCTCATATTTTTGGTGATGGAATCCAGACGGGCGAGCTGCCACTCCATGTCAATGCCCAGATAGGCACGGGGGGTGATATGGAAGTAGTGCCCACGGCTGAAATCATCGGCCGGGATGGTGGTTGCCAAATATTGGATCACACTGTCGCGGCGGGCATCATAGGCTTTGGCGTACTCGCCCGGCGACTGTGGCTTGAACTGCGCGTGCGCCGGAAGCGCAAACAGCACGATCAGAGAGAAAAGCAGGAATCGTTTCATGGTTATTTCCTCCCCGTGAATTGCATGTCAAAAATAGTGGATGTCCCCAGACCGGCCTGTGTCCAAGTGCGGCCCATGTCGGTGGTGTGGAACAGCCCTCCCTCGATGGTGGCGACCCAGAATCGGCCTGGGACATTCACATCGTAGATCACCTCGTAGACGTTGCGGTTTGGCAAGCCACGGGTCAGGTTGGTCCAGCTGCGTCCACCGTTGGTGGTGTACCAGACTCCGGTGTCCCACCCTGCGGCGGCCATGTTGTCGGGGTTATGCGGATCGATGGCGGCGGCGTACATGGTCTGGGTGGAGCTGGCGCCTCGCGCCTGGGACCATGTGGCGCCGTTGTCGTTCGATATCCAGATGCCGCCCTTCTCAGTGCCCATGATCCAGCGGTTGGGGTTGGCCGTGCTTTGCTGGATGTCGAGGACCGGCTTGCCCTCGGCCGCTGCGAGCGTCCAATTGCGTCCTCCGTTGGTCGACACGTACAGTCCGCCCCACGTGCCTGCGAAGACACGGTCGCGGGTGGTGCGGTCGGCCTCGACGGTCTGGGTGTAGGTCATGCCGGGAGCGAACCCGGTGTTCATTTCGGTCCAAGTCTCACCGGCGTCGGTGGTGCCCCAGATGCCGTAGGCGGATGCGCACCAAACCTGGTTGGGGTTAAGGGCGTGCATGTCTATGTCCTGCACTTCGGTCACATCCCAGCTGGTAACGACCTTCCAGGTCTTTCCGGCGTCGAGGCTACGGATCACCCCGTTGCCACCGGCAAGGAAGATGCGGTTGCTGTCGTTGGGATCGATGGTGATGCCGCTGATGCGCGGCGTGTTCCAGCCAAGGTGGGTCCAGGTGGTGTCGCCCTCCCAGCGGTGAAGCCCGCTTTGGCTGAGCTTGGCACCGACCACGTAGCCCTTGGAATTCCAATAGGCGTTGTACAGGGTTTCCTGGGCAAGCGCCATGCCGGTTCCAACGAGGAAAAGCAGAGCGACCAGCAGAGATATGCGTCGTTTCATGATGGATTCATTGTTGAAGGGCGATGCTCAAAAAGAAACATCCCCCATCGAGTCGTATGGTTTTAATACTGGATCGTGAGATCAACAAAATCTAGGCGGCGGCGCTGATCTTTGTAGGTGAGCACCAACTCGCGGCTGTTCACACCGGCATTGACAAACGGTCCGCCGTAGAGCGGCCATCCGGCGTAGTCGATGGCGGTGCCGTTCACGGTGGGCACTCCGTCGTAGGTGAAGGCAAACTCATCGCCGCCCAGCGTGGTGAATTTGGCCATGGGCTTGCCATCCTCGATGCGGGTCTCAAGCGGCAGGGCGCGTATGGCATCCTTGAAGGCGTCGAAGCTCTCATGGTCGGCGGCCAATGCCACCTGAACCACCGCGCCATTCTTCAGGTGTGGCGAGTGCAGACGCCAGTTCTTTTCTTCCTCCATCCACTCGTAGGGAGCGATGGGGTACCAGGCCAGGTAGGTGTTGCCCGTGTTGGCGAAGATCCATCCGCGCTCGTCAGAGTCGCGGGCCACCAACGATTTCGGGAAGAAGCCGGAGATGTGCTCGAACCGCGTGCCGGCCGGGATGTCGTACAGGGCGATCAGGGCGTCCTTGTGCTGAGCCACCTGCTCGTAGGGAGAGGCGCCGGTCCACTTGTCGGGCGAATCGTAGGTGCCCTTCGACTTCACGACGGCGTCGGTGAGCAGCTTGGGCTCCTCGGGGAAGTACATGGCCAGCTCGAAGCCGGACGAATAGGGATGCATCGAGTAGATCATGTTGAAGCCCTCGCGAACGTCGGCGATTCTCCATGTGAAATCCCAGGTCTGCTGCTGGATGGGCTGAAGCAACCCACCTTGCATCGATCCCATGCCGTATTCGGGGGTCATGTACATGGTCTTGTACACGGGCAGGTTCTTCTCGTCGCTGTAGCGGATGCGGTGACGCGTGCGCTTGCGCTCGAGATGCACATAGGTCTCGGAGCGGTCGGTGGCGATGTGCTTGAGGATCTCGGGTGGAAAATATCCACTCATGGCGGCGATCAGCGACTCGCCCCTGTGACGATCGGGCGTATTCCCCCAGTACATCCAAGCATATGTCGTGGAGTTATCGGTCCACTGGTTGTGCACGGTATGCGGATACACGCGGCTGTGAGCACCGAGGTACATGCCGTCGACCTGCTCGGCCGCAAAATCGGCCAACAAATATTCCTTCATCATGCCGGCGCGCATCTTCATGTCGGGATCGTCGGCATAGGCGTAGAGCATCGACATCGGCGCCATATAGAAACTGTAGTAGCCAGGTGAATCGAACTCACCCTGGCCAAGGGTCACGGTCAGATCCATCCAGTGGAGCAGATAGTCGCGGGCTTCCACGAAATTCTCCTGCGAGCTGCGTCCGTTGTACCACTCGGTGCCAGGATCATCGGGGTACATCTGCGCCATCAGGTACATGCTGGCATAAAACATGGCCCAGTGGTTCTCGGTGTCGCCGCGATAGGGCGGATAGATCTTCCAAAGGTTGCGCTGGCGGGCCATCTGCTCCTCAGGCATCTTGCCGCGGGCCTCGAACATAGCCACGGTCTGCGGGTACATCCAGAACATGTCGCCCGACGGATCGGTCTCCTGACGCAGGGCCAGAGAATCCATAATCTCGTTGGCACGGTCGAGGTCGGTGTTCAAATGGTAACGTGCCGCGGCTTGCAGGTGACCAAGGCCTGGCGATTCCGCAAAGAAGCGGATCAGGCTGTCGGCGCGCAGTGCCACTTCCTGGTGGTAGGCCGAACCGTCGTGAGCGTATGGATGGACGGGCTCCGGACCCGAACACGCCGTGATGCCGGCGGCGAGCAGCAATGCGCCCGCGATGATGTGGTTTTTTAGCAAAGTGAATTTCATTGACGGCCTCCGATCATTTCCATGTCCCAGATTTCGGAGCCCTTCAGACCCGCATAGGTCCAATTGCGTCCGTCGTTGTCGCTGTAAAAGACGCCGTTACCGACGGTACCGGCCCAGATGCGTCCACTTCCGTCCATGTCGATGATCATGCCGTGCATGTTCAGGTTTGGCAGACCGGCGGTATTCTTGGTCCAGCTTTGTCCACCGTTGGTCGACACGTACACGCCCGTCTGGTAGCCCCCTGCCACCATGCGCTCGGGGCTGTTGGGATCGACGGCCACGGTGTAGATCGTTTCGGAGGCGATGGCGCCGGTCGCGGCAGCCCAATTTTCCCCGCGGTCTCGGCTGATCCAGACGCCCTTGTCTTCGGTGCCGGCCAGCCACAGGTCAGGATTCGACCGGCTCTGCTGGATGTCGCGGACAGCCACATCGGACACCACAAATGCCCAGGTGTTGCCGCCATCGGTGGTGCGGAGGATGCCGTGCTCACCGCCGGCGATCACGTGTCCACCCTGGCCGTAGTCGGCGTGGATGGTCTGCGCAAAGCGGCGCATGGCAGGGATCTGCGAGTTCGTTTCGGTCCAAGTGTCGCCGTTGTCGGTGCTGCGCCAGATGCCGTAAGCTGTGGCGATATGGAGGGTTGTCGGCGTGGCGCTGTCGACGGTGACGTCCTGCACTTCGGTGATGTCCCATGAGGTCACGATCTTAAACGACTGACCACCGTCGGTGGTTCGGAACACCCCGTTGCCGCAGGCAAGGAACATGGTGGAGGGCTGATCCGGGTTGAACGAGATGCCGTTATGGCGCGACTTTTTCCAACCCATGTGGGTCCAAGTGGTGTCGCCTTCCCATTTGAAGAAGCCGGACGGCATGGCACCGGGTCCGACCACGAAATTGTTGGTCTGGAGCACGGCTACGTGCAGACGGTGCCCATCCTCCTGGGCGTTGGCGACGCCGGGTGCGCCGATGAGGGCGAGCAGCGCCGGAGCCAACAAAAACCGCTTCCAAGAACGCCGTGGACGCGGGAATAAATGTGTGTGCATATAGGGAAAAGTTAGTATCACGAACTGTGTAGAATTTGAACCTACGAAATCACTGCGTGATTCGCAATGATGAACAAGCATTAGCAGTGACTATCAATGATTAGCAATGACTATCCATGATTATCAAGAAGGTGGTCCTTCGCCGACATCTCGGGCCTTCGACTTAAGAAGGTCCTTCGCCGACATCTCGTTGCACTCGATGTGTCAGCTCAGGATGACAAACTGCGGCATATATAAAGGGAGAGGAAAGGCGGCCCCGACAAGTCGGGGCCGCCTTTCCTTTTTAAAACAACGAGTCGTCTGTCATTGTGAGTTGACACATCGAGTGCAACGAGATGTCGACGAACAACCTTCTGCTTGATAGTCATTGCTAATCATTGATAATCACTGTTCAGGATTCTTCGGCGGCGGCAACAGAAACCGCAGGATCAGCAAAAACATGATCACGACGCCGAAGAACACACTGTTCTCCATGATGCCTTCCGGCTGGATGACGTAATACCCTGTGGCGATCCCTCCCAAGATCAGGAGGATGATGACGAGGACCGTGGTGCACGACTGTGAGTAGGAGGTGTACATTGCCTACTTGCTGGTCCGTAGGTACGCCGCTATGGCATCGACATTGGCGAGAGGTATGCGGATCGACCACACTCCGCGCAGCTCTCCAGCGGCGAATCCGGTCGCCCGGTCGTCGGGATAGGCGTTACGGATGAATACCAAGTCTGCATCGGCGATGTCGGTGCCCTCACCACCGTGGCATTTAAGGCACAGGTCGTTCGCGATGGTGATCGGGGCATGGAAAACAGCCCATTCGCCGTCGGACTCGATTCTTGGTGCCAGCGGGATACTGTCGCGCAAGGCGGACTGATATGCCTCAATAATCACCATTTCAGACGCTGTTGCGGCATTCGATGGGTTTCGGGGCTTATGCGTGGCGCGTCGGACCTCAACGCCATACGTGTCGGAAACCGACTGCGTGAGCGGCATGGCCTCGATCTTGCAGAACTCGATGGCATTCGGTACTCCACCTTCGTTCAACGCTGCGGCCAGGTTGGAGCTGAGCGTCTGAAATGTGCGCTGGGCAATCTGCTGGCCGACCACTAGCACTGTGTCTCGCGTGGCCCCATCTAGGGTGGTGGATGTCTCAGATACAGGCGGAATCGAGGGCTCGGTCTGGGTAGAACAGGCGCTGACCGCCATTAGAAGGGTGATGGCGATGATGTATTTCATACCAGTACACTACGAAATCGCAGCGTGATTCGCAACGATGAATGTGAAGGTCCTTCACCGACAGCTAGGGCTTTCCTCATAAGAGGGTTCTTCATACAAAGCTCGCGAGGTGTAGTCGTACAATCTTCTTAAAATAATTCAACATCGTAAACGTAGTTCCAAAACACATTATATTTTGGAATATATGAAACTGCTTCAGCGCCTAACACTCATCCTCCTGACGATTGCGAGCCTCACCCTCGCGGGCTGCAACAACGATTTCGATCCGATATCGGATGGTGACAATGTAGTTTACATGGGCACTTTCATGCGGAGCGGTCCGCTCATCGACACAGGTTCGTCGAATGTGACCCTCCGTTTCAGAGACGGCGTGTTCGAGGGGACCAGCACCGAGAACAACTACCCCGCCATCTGCAATGGCACCTATTCGGTAAAGGGAACCAAGATCAACTTCCGCAACAAGTGCATCTTTCCGGCCAATTTCGACTGGGGTTTGATCCTCGCCGGCGACTTCGATTACGAGCAGCGGGGCGATAGCCTGATCATTCGTCGCGGCTACGAGGGTGGTGTTTATGACCAGTACAAGCTCAGGAAGGGAAGTTGACTGTGATGGTGGATTGAATCCATCATGTTCGTATTATGCTGGGAGTGTCAAACTCAACCATAACGGTATGAAATACCTTGTCTGGATAGCCGCCGCCATCAACGTGTGGATTGCGATACGGTGGATGATCAACGGCAGCAACTATGCCGTGGCGACCACCGTGATCTTCATCATCGTCTTGCTGCTCACGGCTACTGGCGCCTTATATGTGAGTCATTGGATGCACAAGCCGGGCATGGGCCTGCTGGTATCCACGGGACCATGGATCCTCATCATCGTTGGGGCGTTTTTGTCGCTCGTGTTCGGGAAGTACCCGTGAGCACCAACCCTGGGATTCGGCTGAACTCGCGGGTATTTCGAGTCATAAGCGTCATGCCGTGGCAAAGTGCCTGTGATGCGATCTGCAGGTCGTGCGGACCTATCACCATCCCCTTCTTGTTCAGGTAGGTGCGAATTTCGCCGTAGATGCGTGCATGGCGCGAGTCGAACGGCACCACCTCGAATGCGGATGCGAAGAGGGTGACCGCCAGGTGGTTGCGTTCGGGGTCACGGTTGTTGGCGGCCCCGAATTCGAGCTCGGCGAGGGTCACTGCCGACACGGCGATGGACGCATCCTCTGCGGTCGTTATCTGTTCGAGCAGCGACGCATCACGGCCTCGGATGATGTCGATGCAGATGTCGGTGTCGAGCAGGATCATCCGCAGTCGGAATCGTTGAGTTGACCCGTGCTGTATTTCACCTCGTCGTCGGCGGCCACGTCGAACGACCGACCTTCCGGCATGTCGGGTTGCATCCTGCCCTCGGACATGTAATCATCGGTGAACATCGACAGCGCGAGGCGCAGCGTTTCCGCGTTATTAGACGATTCGCGAAGGATAATGGAGTCGCCCACGCGGGTGATGTAGACATCGCCCTCATCCATCGCGAACTCCTTCGGGAGCCTCACGGCCATGCTGTTTCCAGATTTGAAGACACGCGTTTTGATCATTATATCGAGTGTTTTGATGTTGTATATATGAATGTATATACTTATTCTTAAACAATCAAGAACCATAAAGAAGGACCTTCGCCGACACCTCACTGCGCTCGGTGTGTCAGCTCAGGATGACACAAGTCATGTTATTTAAAAGAGGGACTGACGCCTGCGGCGTAGGCAAATTCTATGCAACTTTTGGGCCTACCATCCGTGTCAACTGTGCC
>CAYWCV010000004.1:0-1823 GCA_964456845.1 uncultured Chitinophagales bacterium
CATCAGTGGTTTAACCCCAGTAACCTCTGAAACCGACTATACCGCAAAAAAATAATTTCCCTCCTATGCACCCATAAAATAAACGAAAAAGTAATGAAGCCTGCTTGACTTTTAAAAAAAAACTATTATACTTTTGTACAATGAATCTTAACATTTCATTTTTAATTAAGTCAACATGCTACATCTTCAACTTCTTTCATATCTCATAATCTTACTATCTGGAACGTTGATTTTTTCAATAAACAGTAATAATAAGACTTTTAGTATCGTTATTAATGAAAACATCACAACAGAGATCATCCTAGATTCAGTTGAAAATTTGAGCACAATTCTAGAAATGGATGAAATGTCTTGTCATCATGGAAACCCATATCAAGTTTATAAACAAACCGTATGGGCTCAATATAATTGGTTACCACTACATCCTTCAGACCCAAGTCCGTGCCTAGAAATGGAGGGACAAACATGGGTGTATCATTTCTGTAGAACGGCAAACCATTGCGAGTGCACTGAATACGGTCCAACATGCGATTATATCAATAACTAGTTTGGCATGAGACATGATAACATGAAGCACCATTGGAATTGGACTTTTGCAATACTCATTTACTTAACCGCACATTCTACGTTAGCAGCGCAACCGCAAACACCTCGGTATGTAGCGTCGACAGATTTTAACTCTGATATACTTATTGCTTACATCTCAAGAGTGGAAAAAGTAGGCAAGAATATTTTCCTACTCGACTTGAATGCTGAAAAAGTGCACATCCTAGATGACTCATTTCGATACTTGAAAACGTTCGATCCTGAGTCATGCCACCCAGGCGTACCCTTTAAACCATACAATATCGTAAGGTTAACTGAATCGAAGTTACTTATATCATCTGCTCCGATTCAGGCTTATGTTTACGATGTAAATACAAAAACATGCTCAACTGAGGAATTTCGGCGCTCAAAATACATGGGTGGTGAAACGCTTAGTTCCACAGGTGATGGATTCATCAGCTACACTACCTTCCAAAACAAGATTATAGAAATCACCGAATATGATTCACAACTGAATACTAAGGCCGCGTATAAGTTTAACGACGATCTACCGTTTTTCAATCTCAGATATCGTATGGGAATTACCAATAATACGATCAAAACTCCAAACGGAGTTGCTCTACTCAATCAATTTGATCTTTCTATCGTACAGTTGAGTCAGAATCCGAGTGCGCGGGGAAAAATTGATCGTAAAATTATTCCGATACCCTTTCCTGATAAACAAGAATTTGTGAGATTACGGCAAGACGCTACTGCAAATCAGATAGAAGTTGGAAACACCTATAATGCGGTCCAGCAATTGATTGGCAAACACATTGTTGCTGATATCCGCAAAATCAACGACCGGTTTGCATTCATCAATGTCAGCGATTCAAAAAACAAGAGAAACCTATTTTATTCCTGTGATTTGAGCTTCGATAAATGTTATCACATGCCTAACGATGATAAAGGGGTCGTGATGTACGTCGGTCCAAACGAGATGATAAAAATGAGCCGGTCTGACGAGCAATTACAATTCCACCGATATACTCTCCGCTAAGCGTCGAGTCAAAACGATTCCCTCCCATCTGTGTCATCTGTGCTATCAGTGGTTTATAAAGAAGGTCCTTCGTCGACATATCGGGCTACGCCCTCAATGTGTCAACTCAGGATGACAGCGCCGCAATGGTAATACGGTGAGGGGGGCGCAAGGCGCCCCCCTCACCCCCCAATTAAAGACGCTGTTGTCATCCTGAGTTGACACACCGAGTGCAGCGAGGTGTCGGCGAAGGACCTTC
>CAYWCV010000004.1:1923-28841 GCA_964456845.1 uncultured Chitinophagales bacterium
GTTGTCATCCTGAGTTGACACACCGAGTGCAGCGAGGTGTCGGCGAAGGACCTTCTTTTATCCTAGATCTACATGTCGGCGAAGGACCTTCTTTTATCCTAGATCTACATGTCGGCGAACAACCTTCTTCCCGCTCACGCCTCCCAGCGCACGAAGGCCTCAATCGCCTCGTACTCGGCCATGCCGAGTTTATCGTAGAGCTCAGCGGTGCCACGGGTGCGGTCGTCGGCGCGCTGCCAGAACTCGCGGGGATCACTACCCGGAAACAGCGGACGGTCTTTCTGCGACTGGTGCTTGAAGATGGCACGACGCTTACGCAGCAGCTCGCCCGGACTCAAGGGTACCGCCATCTCGATCTGGTCGACATCCCACTCCTGCCAAGCCCCGCGGTAGAGCCACACCCAGCAGTCTTTCATCCAGTCTTCGTGCTGGAGACGGCGCACGGCCTCCATAACGGCCGCCAAACACACCCGGTGCGTGCCATGCGGATCCGAAAGGTCGCCGGCCGCGTAAATCTGATGCGGCTTGATCTTGCGTAGCAAATCCATCGTAATCTTTATATCCTCCTCGCCAAGCGGCTTCTTGCGCACGGTGCCGGTCTCGTAGAACGGAAGATCCAAGAAGTGCGCATTTTCGTCAGGGATGCCCACATACCGGCATCCCGCCTTGGCTTCGCCGCGACGGATGAGCCCCTTGATTTTCTTCACCTCATCGGAATCGACTTCGCCGGGTTGCTTGTTCTTGAGCGACTCGCTCACACGGCGGAACAGCTCGGTGGCCTGTGATTCGGCCAGCCCGAAGGTGTCGCTGTAGTCAGTCACAAAGTCTGCAAAGCGGATGGCATCGTCGTCGAAAACCGCAATATTGCCGGAGGTCTGGTACGCCACATGCACCTCATGGCCGTGGTCAACCAAGCGGATGAACGTGCCCCCCATAGAAATGACGTCGTCGTCGGGGTGCGGACTGAATATAACCACGCGTTTCGGGAAGGGCTGTGCGCGCTCAGGACGATTGCTGTCGTCGGCGTTCGGCTTGCCGCCGGGCCAGCCCGTAATAGTACGCTGCAACTGATTGAACACGTTGATGTTGATGCTGTACGCCGGTCCATGGTCGTTGATCAGGTCGCTCATTCCATGCTCGTTGTAATCCATGTCGGTGAGCTTCAGGATCGGCTTGTCCACCTTCTGGCAGAGCCAGACCACCGCCTTGCGGATGAGCTTGTCGTCCCAATCCACGTGTCCGACCAACCACGGCGTCTTGAAGCGCGTGAGCTGTGCCGACGAGGCCTCGTCCAAAATAAAATCGGTGTGTGGATGCAGCTGCAAGAAGGTGGCCGGAATGCTGTCGGTGATGTCGCCCTCCACCGTCTGCTGGATCACCTTAGCCTTGCCCTCGCCCCAGGCCATCAGGAACACGCGGCGCGCCTTCAGGATGGTTCCCACACCCATGGTGATGGCCTTGCGCGGCACATTCTCCTCGCCGAAGAAGTCGCTGGCGGCATCGATGCGCGTGATATGGTCGAGCGTAATCAGTCGGGTGATGGAATTTTGCTTGGAACCCGGCTCGTTGAAGCCGATGTGTCCTGTGCGGCCGATGCCCAGAATCTGGATGTCGATACCGCCTACATCCATAATCTTCTTCTCATATTCGGTGCAATAGTCGTACACCTTGTCGCGGTCAACCGTACCATCGGGGACGTGCACGTTTGCCGGGTCGATATCCACGTGGTCAAACAGGTACTCGTTCATGAATCGCACATAGCTTTGAAGCGACGCCGGATTCATGGGGTAGTACTCGTCGAGGTTGAAGGTGACCACATTGCGGAAGCTGAGCCCCTCCTCGCGGTGCATGCGAACCAGCTCCTCGTAGACGCGCGTGGGCGACGATCCGGTGGCGAGGCCAAGAACGGCTACGTCACCTTTGGCTGCCTTTTCGCGGATCAAATCGGCAATTTGCTGGGCCACATAGTTGGAGCCTGATTTGGCAGCGTCGAAAATGTGAACTGGGATCTTTTCGAACTGCTTGTGCTCTGCGGTTGCTTTCTTCATGGTCGCTGAATTTGACAATCACGTGGAAAAATGGTCACCGTGGGCGCATCGAACATACTCGTACGCATCTATATGGGGAATTTATGCAAATAATCCCATTGTGACGTAATTGTGCACATTAGATCGCTACGTACATCACCCCATGCACACCTTCTACGTTTCGGATGGGCTCAAGTTCCACATCGGTGAGCGGTTTATCGACAGTAACGGCCGTGATGGCTTCTCCACCTTTGCCAGAGCGTCCGAGGCTCAGGGCACCGATGTTGATCTGCTGCCCCGCAAGCGCCGAGCTGACGGCTGCGAGCATGCCCGGCTTGTCGACGTTGCGGTACAAGATGATATCGCCGTCGATGCGCAACTCGATGGCGAAGCCGTCGATGTTCACGATGCGGTAATCGTCGTCGCCGAAAACCGTGCCGGCAATGTGGTTGTAGACGGCATCTTTGCCAAGCGATACGGTGATCAAATCGGCAAAGGTGTCGGCGCTGCGACTGGTGGTCTCGCGGATCTTGAGTCCACGCTGATCGGCATAATAACGTGCGTTGATGAGGTTCACGACATCATCCACCGTCTTGCCCAAATAGCCTTTAAGCACAGCGTCGGTGAGCACCTCGGCATACTGGGCGCAAGATCCGGCGAATTCGACAGATATCATATCGGTATGCGATGGTGCCACCTGTGCTGCAAATGCTCCGAGAAGGTCTGCTAGGCGCAGATACGGCTGCACTTCTGCGTTCATGCTGAGTGCGATCGACTTGCCGTTGAGGCTGCCGATATAGCTCTTGCCCTCAAATCCATCAGCCATCTGCTCGGCAACTTGTCCGGCAACTTTACCCTGTGCCTCTTCGGTGGATGCGCCCAAGTGAGGGGTACAGATCACGAGCGGATGCTTCACCATGGCATAAATGCCCGGTGTAGGAGGCTCTTCGGTGAACACGTCGAGTGCAACACCGCCCACGATGCCCTTGTCGAGCAACTCGGGTAGGTCTTCTTCGACAAAGATGCCTCCACGGGCGCAGTTCACGAGCTTGATGCCCTTCTTGAGCTTGTCGGCGTTGGCCAGCGACACTAACCCACGGGTCTTGTCGGTGAGCGGTGTGTGAACGGTGAGGAAGTCGGCATTGAAGAGCACCTCGTCGAGCTCGTACAGAGTGATGCCCATTTCAGCGGCCTTCTCGCGGGTGGTGAACGGATCGTACCCTAAGATAGTCATCCCGAAGGCTTTCATGCGCTGCGCAACAGCCGAGCCGATCTTTCCAAGACCGATTATGCCCAAACGTTTGCCATGAAGCTCGGTGCCCATGAATTTCTTGCGGTCCCAGGCATCATTCTTCAATGAGCCAACGGCATCGGGAAGGTTCCTGGCCAGTGCCAACAACAGCCCGCAGGCATGCTCAGCGGTCGATATGGTGTTGCCATCGGGTGTGTTCATCACCAAAACGCCGGCTTCGGTGCAGGCCTCGATGTCGATGTTGTCGACCCCGACACCGGCGCGTCCCACGATCTTTAGTTTTGTGGCATGCTTGAGGAGATCTTTGGTGACCTTGGTGGCCGAGCGGACCACAATGCCATCGTACTTGCCGATTTCGGCAAGGAGTTCGTCACCCTTCATTTTTGGGGCGTCCACCGCGGTCATGCCACGGCTTTGGAAGATTTCGGCGCAGACCGGATCCACACCGTCGAGCAGCAAAATGGAAAAAGACATGGGTTAAAGTCCTGTTAAGATGATTCTGTTGATGTGCTGTCTGTCAAAAAACCCGAAATGACGTCTCGCAAAGCATCCATGCCATCTTTGGTGGATGCCGACGTCAGCATAATATCTGTCTCGACGTTCATGTCGTCGAGGGCCTTCTTGAACTTATTCTGCGACTGCTTCTGCGCACTCTTGCTGAGTTTGTCGGCCTTGGTAAGAACAAGGATGAACGGCAATTGGTTCTCGGCAAGCCAGAACACCATGTCGAGATCTTTCTCGAGCGGATCGTGCCTGGAGTCGACGAGCATGACGATGAGCGCCAGGTTCTTGCGCTCGACCATGTATTTCATCATGGTCTTGTCCCACTTCTCGCGCTGTTCCTGCGATACTTTGGCGTAGCCATAGCCGGGAAGGTCGACCAGGCACCATTCACCGTCGTTGATGATAAAAAAATTGAGAAGCCGCGTCTTGCCGGGGGTGCCGCTGGTTTTGGCCAGGCGGGGATGGTTCGTCAGCGAGTTAATCAGGCTCGACTTACCCACATTGGACCTGCCGATGAAGCAAATTTCGGGTATGGTATGGTCCGGGGATTGGTCCACCCGCTCGGCGCTGATCAGGTATCGTGCAGAGGATATGAGCATCAAACTGGTTCGTTTTCCTCTTTTTCGACACCGTGGTTCACTGGAACCGGGTATTTACCGGTAAAACAGGCCGTGCAGTAGCCACGGGGCGATTCGTTCGCTTCGCGTACCGCCTCGACCAAGCCTTCGGCCGAGAGGTAGTGCAAGCTGTCGACACCCAGCACCTCGGCGATGCTGTCTACGTCGCCGTCGTACATGTTCGCAATCAGCTCCTCGGGGCTTGGGAAGTCCATCCCATAAAAACAGGGGTGCGTGATGGGCGGCGAGCTCACCAAAAAGTGTATTTCGAGCGGATTGGCCTTGCGAATCATGTCGACCAAGTATTTGCTGGTAGTGCCGCGCACGATGGAGTCGTCGACGATGATGACCGATCGTCCCTCGATCACGCCACGCACCGTGTTGAACTTGGTGCGGACCTTCAGTTCGCGGGCCTGCTGACCCGGTGCGATGAAGGTACGTCCGACGTAGTGGTTACGGATCAGGCCGATCTCGAAATGACAGGCGTATCCCATTTTCTGGCTCTCGCGGGCATATCCCAAGGCCGCCGTGTTGGAAGAATCGGGTACGGAAATGACAACTGGAGCTTTATCGCTCTTGAATTTGATGAAGCCCGGAAGCGGATGCTCCTTCGCCAGGAACTTGCCGATCTTGCGGCGCACCTTGTCGACGTTTTCCTCGTAGATGCGGCTGTCGGGACGAGAGAAGTACACATACTCGAAGATGCACTGGCTCGTTTCGGTGCCCGGCTTCGGCGGGAGATGGTAGGAAACAGGCTCGTTGCCCTCCTTCACCGACTCGCGGTCGATCACCAACACTTCGCCCGGCGCCACATCGCGGATGTACTCGGCACCGATAATGTCGAAGGCGCAGGTTTCGCTGGCAACGACGTAGGCACCGTCGATGGTGCCAAGGGCCAGCGGACGAAATCCGTTCGGGTCGCGTACGGCGATAAGCTTGTCGTCGGTGAGAATCACCAGGCAGTAGGCGCCCTCAATCTGATGCAGCGCGTCGAGGATGCGCTCGATCTCGGTCTCCTTCTTCGAGTGCGAGATCAGGTGCAAGATCATCTCGGTGTCGGAGGTGCTTTGGAACAACACTCCCTCATTGATAAAACGACTGCGTAGCTGGCGGGCGTTCGTCAAGTTGCCGTTGTGACCGATCGCCAGATTGCCCATGCTGTAATGCACACGAAACGGCTGGATGTTCATCGGGTTGTTCGACGAGCCGCTGGTGCTGTATCGGTTGTGGCCGATGGCAGCGTCTCCGAGAAGGGTGCGGTTGAACAGGTTCTTGTCGTCGAACACCTGGAGCACAAGGCCGAAATCCTTGTGGATGCGCATCACCTTCTTCCCCTTTACCGGGTCGAACAACGATGTTACGATTCCGGCTGATTCCTGGCCACGATGCTGGAGAGCGTGGAGTCCGTAATACGTGAGCATTGCAGCATCGGGATGGTTGAACACGCCGAAAATGCCACAATAGTCTTTGGGCTTGTCTAACATGGGGAACGTTACGTGAGCGTTACGGGAATGTAAAGATACGAATCTTTAAGGAAGCATACATTGAGGCAGCCTGTGCATGTGATGACGGCATTGGGACAGAAATGATTGATTATGATCGCGTGTTCAAATAGATTAAACCTGATCGCACAACAAATACCAACTCGAGGGATGCAGAAAATAGCTTTCAGTACCGCTATATCGGTGGTCATCGCTCTCTTGGCGATACCGGCCTCAGTGGTTGTGGCACAACCCCAGGCCGAAAAAATTCTTTCGTCGATGAAGCGCTGGGCCGAATTTGCAGCCCCCGAGAAGCTGTACGTGCTAAGCGACAAGGATGTGTACACGGTTGGCGAGACCATTTGGATGTCGGTTTGGGTGGTCGATGGCATCACCCACGAGCCCGTAACCGTTTCGGGCATGGTACATATCGACCTTGTGGACATGTGGGGGCAATCACAGCTGAGCCGGATGTTTCAGACCACCGTCGGTCGTGCCGGCGCGCAATTCGAGCTTCCCGTCGATCTGCCCACCGGCGAGTATCAGCTTCGGGCGTACACCAGAAGGATGCGCGACTATGACGAGGGCTTCCAATTTCGTAGGAACCTCCGCGTCCTGAACACGGACATCCCACCTGTCGGACCCTCCTACTCCTTCGCCGACGACACCCTGTCGGTCGCGTTCACGATCGACACCTCCGGCGATGACCTACCCACCGACCGCGATGTGGCAATTCAGGTCACCACAACAAGCGGTGTTCTTCTCTTTGATGCAGGCAGCTTCAGAGCGTCCAGCTCAGGCACGCTTTTTGCCGACATCCCGGCCAAGCTTGACTGGTGGCGCGATGGCGACCCGCGACTGAGCCTCGTATGGTCCGACCGACGCCGTAGCCACAACCTCGCCTTCCGGATCCCCCCGCAGGGTTCCGACCCAACCGTGCGATTCTTTCCCGAATCGGGCGACCTCGTACACCAGCTTCCGACACGAGTCGCCTTTAAAGCCGCATTTCCCGACGGTTCCGGCGCAGAGATCAGCGGCGTGGTTGTCAACCGAGCTGGCGACGAAGTTGTGCGATTCAGTACTATTTTTGATGGATTGGGCTTTTTCGAGATCACACCGAACGCCGGTGATGCATATGTCGCGGTCGTCGACCTGCCCGGCGGACGGAAAGCTCGCGTAGACATGGCCGCTGTGCAACCCTTCGGGCTACAGCTCACCATCGAACCGGCGCCGACAGGGGCTGCGGTGAGCCTTCATTCGACGGAACCCCGCAATGACCTTACAATCATTGCCCACCAACGTGGCACACCCGTATGGGCGGCACTCAGCACCGAGGCAAGGAATCTGCTCGAAGGATTCATCCCCGCCGAGCGGCTCCGGTCGGGCATCATTCACGTCACGGCGTTCGACTCGACAGGCAACCCAATCGCCGAGCGGCTGTTCTACCACAGCAACGCTCAAGACACACTCGAAGTAACCCCATTGGCCCCCGAAAGGGCCTTTAATCCCCGCAGCTTGGTTGAGATACCCTTGCAGTTTGAGGTCCAAGGCGCAGTAGCCTACCCAAGTGTGGCCATTCGAGTAACTGAGGAAGCGGCACACGACAGTGGGGCTATAGACATCACTTCATGGCTGCAGATCGGCAGCGACCTCCATGGATCCGTGCCGAACTTGGGACAATATTTGTATGGCGGTGGACGGGAGCATGTCGACCTGCTCATGATGACCCATGGCTGGCGCCGTTTCAAGTGGTCAGACCTCATAAACCAACAGGTCACACCCTTGCCGGAGGCATCCGAGGGATTCGACGTGCGAGGCAGAGTAACCCTGACCCGTAATCGTGAGGGCGTGGCCGGCAGTAAAGTGGTGGTGATGCACCGCTCAGGTGATGGGGGTGCAGGCGAGGCCATCAGCGATTCGCAGGGATATTTTACGGTTAGGGACATGGTTTTCCCCGACTCGACGCAAATCACCGTTCATGCCGACGATGGTGGGGGGCGTTTTGATATCCGTATCGAGCTTCTCGATGTTATCACACCTAGGGGCGGATCTCGGTATTTGCCCAATAGGATCGCCAGCGATATTTCAGGCATTTACGCCGACTACTTGGAGTCGGTGCGCCAGCGGTTGGCGGTCGATCGCAGCTACGGTCTTGAAATGCCTGCGATCACCCTCGACGAAATTACCGTCACCGACACCCGAGTACGCGAAAGACCTGTGCCAACGAGGCTTCTTATCGAGCCCGACCGTGTGATCCGAGTACAGGAGCAGCCCAATGTAGCTGGAAAGGCGCTCGATTTTCTGGCGCGCCAATCGGTGGGGTTGCAAGTGACCCAAGAGTATGACGGTATGCACCATTACTGGGTGTTTCGTGACCGAAGCAGTTCCAGTCTGTATCAGAACGAATTCTGTAACAACCAGGGGTGCATTCCGCTGCTACTCATCGATGGTATGGAGGCCGACTGGCGACTCGACGCCGGTCTGCTGAATGCCACAGATGTAGAGGTGATCGAGGTGCTGCGTGGACCAAATGCTGCCATGTATGGCAGTCGTGCCTCTGGTGGCGTTGTAAGCATCGTGACCCGCAGCGGTCGTGAGGTCGAGAAGAGCAATCTGTCGAACATATCGGTGAGCGGATTCTCACATCCTCGCGAGTTTTATTCCCCGAATTACGGCATATCATCAGATCTTAACCGGAAACCAGATTTTCGCAGCACCCTGTTCTGGGCGCCCGCCAAAGCCGCTAATGACCAAGGTATCATGCGTATTGAGTTTTGGACGGGCGACCGGACCGGACGCTGGATCATGAGCGTGGAGGGTCTCGACGAGTACGGTGCCACCGTGAGGTATCAACGACCGATCGTCGTTGCAGAGTAAATCAATATGACCATTTCAGGCGTAGGTACACCCCGTTCGGTGTGTCGGTGAGCCCCTGAAGGGAGCTACCTCGAAGCAGTTGTGCCAACACCAGGAAATCGAGATTTTCGGCCACCGAGTAGCTCACCTGCGGGATCAGGATGTGCACCGATCGGGTAAAGCTGCCCATCAAGCCAACACCGGCCGATACCAGCGGATGCGGACTTGCAGACGCATTCACAAAGTATCCCGTTTTAGCGATGAACAAATTGTCGGCACGCGGTGGCTGAAACAAGGCGGCCTCATTACCGGGTTGATTGGAGAATCCACCGTTATACAACACTTCGCCCGATACGTAGACTCCGCTTGGCAGCATGTGATCGCCGCCTACCGAGGCCGTGAGCGTTCCATCGGGCAAGAAAAGGCTCGTCTCACCCCTGAATCCCGACGACTCGATGTACCCCGACCATCCGCCCCCTAGAACCCAGTCGCCAGCGTAGTACCCTGCGATTCCCTGAAGGTCGTAGGTGCCCACATTGCCGCGCCACATGCCCGCAATCACGGATTCATCGAAATCGCGTGCGATCTTGTATCCAAGTTCGGCACTGGATGCGAATCCCCAATTATGCTGGATGCGCACGGCATCGGTGCCCGGCCGCTCTTCGTAGTCGAAATCGAGCCATGAGTAGGTGTTGAACAGATCGTTCGGGTTCCAGACCATCGACTTGCCCCAGTTGAGACGCTGTCTGCCCACATGAACTTCCCAAGCGGCACCCTCCCACGAGCCATGCAAGCGGTCGACCGAGGAATTCACAATGTGACCCCGCCGATCGATCCAATTATGGCTTAGGTCGACGGCACCCGGGTCCGTACTTATGAGTGAGCCATACTCGGGGATCGAACGGGCCGTATATCCCGATATCCAGCGGTTGCGGACGTCAGCACGCATGCTGAAGCCACTTCCCAGTTGCCAGCTTGTTTCGAGGCGATGATGCACGATGTTGTCGAACCTCACCGTGCCCAAATCGTTACTCAACGAGAATGCGCCCAGTTCTTTGACGTATCCCTTATACTGAATCGGCGACTGGGCGATAAGATATGTGGGCCAACAAACGCACATCACGAGTGCCATCAGCACTATAAGCCGAACGAATTTCATACATGCGGCTGGTTTACGTCGGTTGCAATCAACCCATCTACCATCGTGATAATGCGGTGCGCGCGCTCCACCACTCGTTGGTCGTGAGTAGAGAAGACGAAGGTGATACCCTCCTGGTGGTTTAACTTCTCCATTATTTCGAGGAGGTTCGATGCCGACTTCGAATCTAGGTTCGCCGTTGGCTCGTCGGCCAGCACGAAATCGGGCTTCGACGCCAACGCTCGTGCCACCGCCACCCGCTGTTGCTGTCCACCCGACATCTCCGCCGGACGCTTGTCGGCCTGCTCTGGAATGCCCACCGCCTCGAGCATTGCCATTGCTTTTTCGTGGCACTCGCGGGTCGAATGACCCTGAATCTGCAGGATGAATGCGATATTTTCCTTGGCAGTGAGCACAGGTATCAGATTGTATGCCTGGAACACAAAGCCAATGTGATGCAACCGGAATCTGGACAACTGAGAGTGGTTCATTTCCCACAAATTGGTGCCATTAATCATCACCGATCCGCCCGTGGGTTCATCCAAGCCACCCAAAATATTTAGCAATGTGGTTTTACCCGATCCCGACGGACCCACTATAGCCGTGAATTCGCCCTGTTCGATGTTCAAGGTGATCCCATTCAAGGCGTGAACCGGCACCTTATCGGAGTTGTATACTTTAGTTAGATCACGTATTTCGATGACAGACATGGTGCAATGATTTGGTTCTATCGTTTCCGGATGGCTTCGACGGGATTCAACCTGAGGGCCTTCCACGACGGCAATACAGCGGCCGCCAAGGCAGCAAATGCGATAATCAGCGCGTTGCTGATGTACTGCTCCACAGTAAGCACCGGATATATGAGATAGCTCAAGCCGTACATCTCAAATCCCTGGGCAAAGGCACTCAGGTCGATGCCGTTGATGCCTGTGTAATACACCGTCAATGCGCTAAGTGCAATACCAAACGGAGCGCCGACCATGGTCAGCATGATAGTCTCGTACATGATCATCTGAAACGCCTTGCCACGGCTGAGTCCGACGGCCATGAGCATCCCCAGCTCCGGTGTGCGCTCGAGCACGGCCATGAGCATGGTGTTCACGATGCCGAACATCAACGCGATGACGATGATGATCATAAAAATGTACAGCGTAATGTCGGTAACGCTATCCGTATAGCGCAACGCTGGTGATATATCACCCCAGCTTTTAACCGACATGTTCAACACTGAATCGAGCACGGCTGCATAGTGGTCGGCCTGCTTGTAGTCGTCGATGATGACGGCAATTTCATGTATGGCGCCCGGTTCCAAAATCAAATTGGCCAAGTCGCTCTGTCGCAAAAACACCATGTTCTCGTTCACCCGTGCATCCGGACTATGGAAAATGCCCGACACTCGGAAGGCCCCAGCTGTAAGCATGCCGTCGACATCCTGCACATTCAACACAACGCGGGAGTTCATCTGCACCTGTAATCGCTTGGCCAGTTTTGATCCGATCAGAATTGAATTGCGCCCTTTATCACTTAAATACTCGCCCTCTTTTATGTGTTTGTGGAGGTTTGTGACATTCGGCTCATTCTCGAAATCGATTCCTTTTGCCGTGACTCCATAGCTGCCGGCGCTCGACGATATGAGCGCATCTACCACCGCCCTGCCAACCGCATGCTCTATACCTGGAGTATTGCGGACGGCGCCCAACACGTCGTCCACGTCCGGAATAATCGCTGCGGGCGTCCTCTCTTCCTCATATTCGTCGGTGTGTATCTGTAGATGCGAGGTGATGTTGGCCAGCTGAACGTCCATGTACTGAACAATCATGCCGTTCATGAAGGCAGCGGTGAACAACGCCGCCCAAACACCCAAGACCACCGAAATGATGACCACGCTGCTCCGAAGCGGGTTGCGCCACACATTTTTCCAGCTGAGGGCTATGACAGGCATCGTTTTCATGTCATCGCCTCATCGCTTCAACAGGTTTTAGACGGTACATGTGCCAGATCGGGTACAAGGCAATTGCCAGCGACAGCAACAGCACAACTATAGCCTGCGTGATCGGGATGAGTGGATCGGTCGAAAATTGCAAGTAAGGCTCCATTCCATACTCGAGCATCGTCGCTACCATCTCCCCTTCGAGCATGATGGGATTGATGTTGTAGTAATACATCACCGGCAAGCTCAGCGCAATCCCCACTATGGTGGCAATCGTCGTGATCATGAACATTTCGAGGGTGATCATGCCCGCCAGGCGACTTCTGGGAGTCCCAATGGCTCCCATCACTCCCAGCTCATACGATCGCTCGGCCGTCATCATGAGCACGGTTCCCAGAATTCCAAAACCAACCACCATGTACAGCACCAACAGAATGATGAAACCGCTGCCGTAATCGGCCTCGATAGCCTGCACCAAGTCGGGCATCACGATGGTCCAGTCGAGCGACAGTATTCCCTCGGGCATCTTGTCCTGCAAACGGTCGGCTATGGTGGACGAATATTTGATGTTGTCGACCAAAACGGCCACTCCGGTAACACGTCCGTACGCCCCCGTGAAATCATGGATCGTCTCCATAGGCATGTAGACCAACGCCTTATTCAAATCGGGAAGGCCGAACTTGAGGATGCCAACTACAGGGTAGGCGCCATTGGCGCTCATTCCCTGGTATCCGGAGCCCAGAAGCACAAGGGTGTCGCCCACCCCGACATTCAGAAACTCCGACAATCCCTGCGAAATGAGCACATTCGGATCAGCATTGGATGTAAAATATTGCCCGTCGACCAGCTTGCTCTGCGGGTCGCTTAAATGGCGCTCTTCTTCGACATCAATGCCGATAAGCATGGCGGCGCGGCTACGATCGTATCCAGCTGCAAGAGCATACGAATTGAGCCGTGGCACCACCGCCATGACGCCCGGTTCAGAAGCGACGGTTTGGATCAGTTCGTCAGTAAGCTCCATGCTGTTGTCGAGGGTGGGCTCGTCGAGAAAGCCATCAGCCTGCAACTGAAGGTGACCTGAAAACTGCCCTGCCGATATGTCGATCATCATGTCGTACTGACCCCGCTGCATCGACTGCATCACGGCCGACAACACCACCGCCATCACAATCGACGTCATGGTGATAATCGTACGGCGACGATTCCTCCAGATATTACGCCATGCAAGCACGAGTGTGAGCATCAATTCACCCTTCTCATGTTGGCAACCGAGAAGAAGTCCTCCTTCAGATTGGTCTTGAACGTCAACTTCTTGTATTCCATGACGGTTTTGTGACCCTTTTTCTCGACGGGGATCATCTCGAGGCGCGATGGGATCTTGCGTCCGTCGAACACCTTCACATCCGAGCCAACCATGATGTTCACCAATTCTCCAAACTCGTCGTAGAACTCGCTACGAAGCTGCAGATAGTCGTCTTTCGATATCCAGACCACGATGCGGTCCCACACAACGGGGGCATCCGGCTTGGGTTTCATTTCAATTTTGTGGCAGCTAAGTCCTTCGATGGTGGCCTCTCCGAGCAGGGTGTGGGTGTAGTCTTCTACGATGGACGATTCGCGCACGAGGTCGTCGTTGGTGAAGTCGGAACCCATCCACGACTGCATCATCATCGATGGTGGCAGCTTGACGGTTCTGCCGATGTTGGGAACCCAGTTCCAAATTTCGTTGCGGCGTTTGAGGAATGATGTGCCAGCGTCGCGAGCTGGCGCCGTGATGTATACCATCGAATAATGCGTGCCCATCGACCAACCCTTCATGGTGATCGAGCGGGTCCAATTGGGACGTACGATGGTCATGACGATCTCCGATTCCGACGATTCGCCCCGCATGTTGAGGTCGGCTTTGCGCACAATCTCTAGGGCGCTTTGGGCAAAAATAAGCTGTGCCGAAACTGCGAGCAGTACAGCTACGATGGCTGTCATTCTGATCAGCGATTTCATCTACTACCTCCAGTCGATTCGATGCCACACAGCGACATCGGTTAACCTATGATTGTAATATAACGCCCCGAGCACCAACATTCTTGCACATTTCCCGCCAACAACCACCCTCACCCCTGGCCCCTCTCCCGCCAACAACCTCCCTCACCCCTAGCCCCTCTCCCGCCAACAAGTTGGCAAGAGAGGGGAAATCGTCGCATCTTGCTTCTTGCTCTTGCTCTTGCCGTTGTTCTTGTTCTTGCTCTTGCTCTTGTGTCTCGTGTCTCGCTTCTCGCGTCTCGTCTCGTTATCTTCCCTCCATGAACAACACGATCGTCTGGATTACGGGAGCGAGCTCCGGCATTGGCGAGGCCATGGCTAAGGAATGGGCGTCGAAGGGCGCTCGGCTAATCTTGTCTGCGCGGAGCAGTGAGCGTCTCGAGCGGGTGAACGCCGCCTGCGGAGGGACGCACCTTGTGCTTCCGTTGGATATGGAAGACTCCTCGGGGTTTGAGGGCGCCTGCGAGCAGGCTTGGGGCTGGGTGGGCCATGTCGACATCGTGGTGCATAACGCAGGCATCAGCCAGCGCTCGAGGGCCGAGGATGTGACCGACGAGGTGCTCGACCGTATCATGGAGGTCAACTTCATGGGGGCGGTGCGGCTCTCAAGGCTGCAGCTGAAGCGGTTCCAACAGCAGGGCAGCGGGCATTTCGTGGTCATCAGCAGCCTATCGGGCAAATTCGGGGTACCATACCGCAGCATCTATTGCGCCTCGAAGCACGCCCTCCATGGATACTTCGATGCAGTTCGGGTCGAAAATGCCGGCTACCCCATCAAGGTGACCATCGCATGCCCAGGGTACATCAAGACAGAAGTTTCGGTGAATGCACTGGGTCCAGATGGCAAGCCCACAGGTGTAATGGATGACAATCAAGCACACGGCATATCGTCTGAATCGTGTGCCAAAGCTATCGTGAAAGCGGTGGCCAAAGGCAAGGAGGAGGTTGTCATCGGCGGAACGGAGCGGTTTGGCGTATACATCAAGCGGTTTTTTCCCACCATGCTCACAAAGATCCTTTCAAAGAGGGCCGGATATTGATTTTGTACAATACGGTACGAATCCGTATTTTTGGTTTCTGATCTTGTATAAATTCCACGTAATACAACCATGCTGTACACCATCATCCTCATTTTAATTGTTCTCATCTGTGTTCTTCTCACCCTTGTGGTATTACTGCAAAGCGGTCAGGGTCAAGGTCTTTCCGGTGGTCTGGCAGCAATGGGTCCAGCATCCCAGATGATCGGTGCCCGTCGCACGGCCGACATCCTCTCGAAAGCTACCTCCTATCTCGGCGGAGCCTTTTTGGTGCTGTGCGTGTTGGCCAACTTCTTCATCGACAGCAACAACACCCGTTCGGCCGTGCAGAGCCGAGGCGTAGCACCAACAGAGACCGAATCGACACAGCAGCCGATCGAGTCGCCATCGGCGCTTCCTGTCACCCCAGTACAGCCTGACAGCGCAGGCAACTAAGCCGCGCATACGTTTTCTGAAAAAGCCCGGTCATGCCGGGCTTTTTTTCGTTTTGCCAAGGCCGTTCCATTGGTTTGGCGATAGTCCGTCATGAAGATGCCCGAGTGGTCACATCACGGGCCTGACCAGCTCCGGACCATTGTTCGACGCGTTATTGACGGCATCGCTCACACGGTAAAGGGCCATCCTTTCAGTCGGATAGGGCTTCATCATGGACTGGAGGATTTCGATGTCGTCGAACAGGGGATCCAGCCAGTCGTCGTAGTTCTTCTTTTTGAGGATGATGGGCATGCGCTCATGAAGCGGTGCAAGCAGGTCATTCGCCGCCGTCGTGATGATGGTGAAGCTGAACACGGTTTGCCCATCCTTCTCCCACTTTTCGAACAGGCCAGCAAAACCCATCAGCTCTTGGTCGAGGGTGCGGATGTAATAGGGGATCTTGGCTTTTCCCAACTTCTGCCATTCGTAGAATCCACTTGCCGGTACGATGCAGCGCTGACGTTGGAACGGCTTCTTGAACGAGGGTTTCTCCAACAGAGTTTCGCTCCTTGCATTGATCATCGAATACCCTATCGAAATATCATCGGCCCATCCTGGAATGAGCCCCCAGCGCAGGGGACCAATCCGCTTGACCCTCGCCTTGCCGAGCAGCACGACCGGCAGCATCGAGCCCGGCGTGGCGTTGAAATTGGGTTCGAACAGACCGGGATCGTCGGTTGTGACACCGAAAACCTCCTGGATTTTCTCTTTACCTGCAAAAACTGCGTATCTGCCGCACATTGTACTGGAGGATTGATGGAGGGTAGGGGGAGGATAGGAAGATATCTTACTTGGTGGTGAAGATATATGAATTTCTTTTTTGATATTTGGGCATGAATATTTTGATGAATGAAACCGAGGGCAGGTTGCGGGCGGGCTGGAGGCTCATCCTGCAAGTCGTGGTCGCATTGATTTTGATCATACTGGCAGGCGTACTGGCACCAGTATTCGGGTTGAATGCCGACTACATGGGTCTTGCGGTAACCGCTTTCGGGATCACGGCATCCATCGTTCTTGTTGGCAGGTTTGTTGACCGGCGATCGTTTAGCGAGTTTGGCATTCAAACTACCGTGGGATGGAAAGGCGAACTTTGTGCGGGCACGGCTATAGGTGTTGTGGCCATGCTCGCCATCTGGCTGTTGCTGTGGCTGCTGGGTTACGTCCAGTTCGACGGATTCGGGTGGAGTCGCCCGTCGGAGGAATACTGGTTGATGCCCATTCTCGGAAACTTGCTCTTGATGATGGTAGTGGGCTTTTATGAGGAGTACTGGACCCGTGGCTACCAAATGAAGGTATTGGCCGAGGGTTTACATGTTGGATCGATCTCACCGCGTGTCGCGGTTGGAATTGCGGTGGTGGTCACGTCGCTGTTTTTCGGCGTGCTGCATGCCGGCAACCCCAATGCGAGTGCGATATCCACCGCGAACATCACGCTTGCCGGCATCATGTTGGCACTGCCTTATGTGCTTACGGGAAGGCTTTGGGTATCAATCGGGCTGCATTTCAGCTGGAATTTTTTCCAGGGAGCCATTTTTGGGTTCCCCGTAAGCGGGAAAAAGTTCCGGACCTCGGTAGTGCAGACCATTGAAGATGGTCCCGACTGGTTCACTGGAGGCGAGTTTGGCCCAGAGGCAGGCGCCGTCGGGCTGCTGGCGATCGTTCTGATCTCCGTGTGGATGTATGTCCGCTTCAGGCCGGCATCCATCGACACGAGCATTAACGAAATGATAACACCGCCTCGTAACGTGTAGGGCTTCGTCCCATATACAGGTTAGTGTTAGATTTCGTATCTTGGAAGATTATTGTATAACCGTTCGGTATAAAAAGTGGCCGGGCGGACACCAGACTAATCCGACTGCCTTGTCATTTACCGAATTCGGACTCAGCCAGGAAATTATCGACGGCATCCTGGACATGGGTTTCACCCAACCAACTCCCATACAAAAGCAAGCCATACCTCTCGTTTTAGAGGGACGCGATATTGTCGCCTCTGCCCAGACTGGTACCGGAAAAACGGCTGCTTTTGTTGTTCCCATCCTCGAGAAGATCAAAAATAGCCCCAATAAGGGCATCCAGTGCCTCATTCTGTCGCCTACGCGTGAGCTTGCGCAGCAGATTGACGAACAGATCTTTGCCATCGGCTACCATGTCGACATCCCTTCGGTCACGATTTACGGCGGTGGCGACTGGGGAGAGCAGCAGAAGGCCCTCGAGCGCGGTGTGCGCATCATCGTTGCAACCCCGGGACGTCTGCTTGACTTGATGAAGGTCAGAAACCTTGATTTTAGCAATATTGAAATCCTCGTTCTTGACGAGGCCGATCGTATGCTCGACATGGGTTTCATACCCGACGTGCGCACGATCATCAACCGTGTGCCCAAAAAGCGCCAGACGCTTTTCTTCTCGGCGACGATCCATGACAAGCTCAAACCGCTTCTAGACGAATTTCTTGCCAACCCCTTCCGTATTTCGATTGCGCCGAACACGACTGCGGCAAATGTGAATCAATGGCTGTACTTCGTTGACTTCGACAAGAAGCCCGACTTGGTCAAGTTTTTGATGGATGACGACCGGTTTCCCTCCTGCATCCTCTTTACCAGCACCAAGCGCGGTGCCGATGAGCTTGCACGCGAGCTCAGACGCAAGCGACTGGCAGTGACGAGCATCCATGGAGACCGCACGCAGCAGGAACGCGAAGAGGCCTTGGCCGCATTCAAACAGGGCAACATCCGTGTGCTGGTTGCCACCGACGTGCTTGCACGTGGGATCGACATCGAAGAAGTGTCGCTGGTCATCAATTACGACGTGCCTCGCGAGCTCGAAGACTATATCCACCGCATCGGTCGTACGGCAAGGGCCGACGCCAAGGGCGATGCCATCACCTTTGTGGCACATCAGGACAAGCGCTATCTGGAGCCAATCCGCAAAGCGATGGGCGACAAACTCGTGGTGCTGAATGTGCCTGATCATCTAGCCGGAAGACCCGAAGAGCAACAAAGTGAACGGCCCTCCAGAGACCAAGACAGGGGCCCACGACGCGACCCACGCAGACAGCCAAGACCATCCGAATCCGTTCAAAGAGCTACGAAGACCGAAACGGATGAAAAAACTGCTGAGGTTGTTGCAGAAGGTACTGTAACGGAAACCGAGAAGCCTGCCCCTCGCGGTCGTAACCCACGCCGCAAACCTGACCGCCAACCAACCGAAAAGGCTGACGACAACCAAAGTGTTGACACGGCCGACAAGGGCAGCGATGTGAAAACGGAACCGGCTGCATCGGCAGATGCCGACGGCACTGCAGAGCCACGGCCTGCACGTCGCAGGCGCAGAGGTGGCAGGAACCGTCGCGGACGTTCATCGGACACAGAATCACGCACTGGTGAGCAACAAAGCAATCCTCCGGCCGAAAGAAAGCGTGAGCAACCGGAAGGGCGCCCCGAGCAAAGAAGGCAGCATCCGCCGCGCGAAGACCGTACCGACCAACGCAGACCAAATCCGCCGCGCGAACCACGAGAGCCGAGAAGCGACAAACCACGTGATGGAGGCAATCGCGGACCCAGAGACAACAGGCCAGGAGGCAACCGCCGGCGTGACCCACGTTACGACCGCCCAACGAACTACGGCGTGACCCACAAGCTGCCAGTTACCAACGATCTATCATCGATGTCGACATCGCTGAAAGACGGAAAAGGTGCGTCCAAGCCGAAGGCAGAAGAGCAGAAATCCGGTGTATTCGGATTCATCAAGAAAATCTTCGGCAAAGACTAACACGTCTACACTGCTCACTGTTCACTGTTCATCCCGGGTCCTTCACCGGGGATGTGCTGGATCAGTTTGTTGAAGTCGTCCATATAATAGGCCGCCTTGCTGAGCTGGTCGGCCACACGTTTGTAGTTACGGATCATCTCGTGAAGATTCAACATGGATTGGACGCTGATCTTTTCCTGTCCACCATGGGTAAGAATGGCTATCTTGACTTCATTGTACGTCTTTTCCACCCGATCTTCATATTCCTTAACCTTGTCGAGACTGAATCCGACCGTCTCAGAGTCGCAGGCCACGGTCAGGTCTAAAACCGCATGCTCCAGTTGTTTTAGTTCCTCAAGGATGACATCGTCAATGTTGTTCTGCTCCTTGATTTGGAGGGCTGTCAGGGCATGCTCGGAAGCCTCACGGAAGTATTGGAGCACACGCAGTGCTTGTGGGAGAGAATACTCAAGGTTGGGCGGCATGTGAAGCCGGTGCATCTTTTGGATGTATGCCACAACCTCGAGATGTAGATGTTCGACCGTTTCGGCATAGTGATGCAGTTCCTTGTGCGCACGGTCCCCTTTGAGCACATGCCTGACGGCCTTTCGCGATTTTTTACCGACGCGTTTGAGCTCGAAGACAAGCGCGCTCACGGCTAGCGACGGGGTTTGCAGAAGGGTGTCGTCGAGGTATTTCGGCTTGTCTTCGGCCCTCTCCGATCCGGTGAAATGACGCTCAAGCCAAGCGACCAACTGCCTTGTAAACGGAATGAAGAGCATCAGTCCCGTAAGCTTTTTCATGGTGTGGAATAGGGCAACTGATGCGGCTACAGTCAATTCGGGTCCAAATAGTGCCGCAATCACATCCAGATAGGCACCCACCAAGAAAAAGGCAACCACTCCTGTAACGACGTTAAACAGAACGTGGGCCGTAGCGGTCCTCTTTGCCGCGGATGTGGATCCGATCACGGCAAAGAGTGCGGTCGATGTCGTGCCGATGTCGGCACCAATGATCATGGTTGCACCGGCATGAAGCGGGATGAAGCCACCCGCGACGGCAGTGATCACGATGGCGATGGATGCCGACGACGACTGCATCAGTGTCGTTAGTCCAATACCGATGCCAAGCATCAGCAGCCGGCTTTGGAACGACTCTCCGAGCGCTTCAAATGGGATGTCGCTGCCAAGTCCTTCAAAAGAATCTTTCAGTACGTCGATGCCGAGGAAAAAAATGCTCAGACCTACCAAAGCCTGGCCGAGCCCACCTCGCTTCGTGCCCTCCTGCCCTAACCAAAGTATCATGCCAAGTGCCAAAAAAGGCATGGCAAAGGCCTGCAGATTGATGTTCAGCCCCACAGTCGACACAATCCAACCGGTGATTGTAGTGCCCACGTTACTGCCGAAAATCACATAGACCGCCTGCAACAACGACATGATTCCGGCATTGACGAAGCCGATCGTTGCGAAGATCACCGCACTCGAGCTTTGTACGATTGCAGTGATCAGCACACCCGACATCACCCCTTTCGCGGGGGTGGATGTCCAGTGCGCCAACAAGTTCCGAAGCGAGTCACCGGCCGACAGCTTTAGCCCGTCTGTAAGCATTTTCATGCCTAGCAGAAACAGAGCGATACCGCCAAGGAACATGGTGACAAGTCCGATCATGCTACTGCTCTGCAAGCCACCTCTCGGCGTCTAAGGCTGCCATGCATCCTGTTCCCGCAGCGGTGATTGCCTGGCGGTACACGCTGTCTTGGGCATCACCGCAGGCAAAAATGCCCTCTACATTTGTATGCGTCGATCTCGCGTGCGTTTGGATGTATCCTACATCGTCCATTTCGAGGACGCCTTTGAAAAGATCCGTATTCGGTTTGTGGCCTATGGCCATGAAGACGCCCGTCACATCGTCGAGTGTGGTCAGGGTGTCGTCGTTTACGTTGCGGAGCACGATGCCTTGCACAACTTTGTCGCCGAGGATTTCCTCAACCACGGAGTTCCAGGCCACATCGACCTTGGGGTTCTCGAGTACGCGTGTCTGCATCACCTTGGATGCACGAAACTCGTCACGGCGATGTACAAGCGTCACTTTCGAGGCAAATTTGGTCAAGAAGCCCGCTTCCTCCATGGCTGTGTCGCCGCCACCCACTACTACCACGTGCTGGTTGCGGAAAAAGGCGCCGTCGCACGTCGCACAGGCCGATACGCCGTATCCGCGCAGACGCGTTTCGCTCTCGATATTCAGCCATTTCGCCGAAGCACCCGTGGCTACGATGAGGGCCTTTGCATAGACGTCGTACGATTCATCGATGGTAAGTCTGAATGGGCGTTGGGTAGTGTCGACATTCGTCACAAAACCGAAGCGCGTATCTGCACCGAAACGCTGTGCCTGTTCACGGAACATGTTCATCATTTCGGGCCCCATCACCCCGTTCGGGAATCCTGGATAGTTTTCGACGTCCGTTGTGGTCATAAGCTGGCCACCCGGTTCGGCACCCTCAAAAACGAGCGGCTTCAGATCGGCACGTGCGGCATAGATGGCTGCTGTGAATCCGGCAGGGCCGCTGCCCATAATTACTACTTCAAATGTCTTATTTGCGATGTCTTCCATTTCGATTGTCTGTGTAATTCGATAATCGTTGAAGTTACGATTTTTTGCCTTGTCGATATGTGACTAAAGTTACCTATGCAAGAGATGCCTATGGCATGGGTCCTTACAGGATGACACCGCTGTAAAATTAAATGGCGGGCGTCGCTTAGCGACGCCCGCCCGAACTTATGAATCTTTTATGTCATCCTGTAAGGACCTATCCCGCAGGGATCTGCACGATCACCATTAGACGCAATATTATTCGCATCAACTGCAATAACAAGCGCTTTTTCATTCAAGCAAGGTTGATTACATTGCGTACATCATTGTATGCTTTGGCCGGATCAGTTTAATTGGCGAATTTTGGCCGAGGTTAACGTATTTAATGCAGGATAACGATTATGATAGCAGCCGTACCAAAGGAGACTTTGGCCGGAGAGACGCGTGTCGCCTTGACACCCGATCTAGTGGCCGAAGTCCGGAAATTAGGGATGGAGGTTTGGGTAGAGACGGGTGCGGGCGACGGTTCATTCGCATCGGATACCCAGTACGAAAAAGCGGGTGCCTCAATAGCACCGACTGCCGACGCCCTCTACGATAAAGCAGGCATGATTTTAAAGGTCCAAAAACCGACCGATGCCGAAATCGCAAAAATGAAGCCGGGCACCATACTGATTAGCTTTCTGTGGGCGCTGAGCGACCCCGATCTGGTCGATAAGCTCAAAAAAGCGAACATTACAGCCTTGGGCATGGAGGCAATACCCCGAATTACGCGCGCGCAGAGTATGGATGCCCTGTCGTCGATGAGCTCGCTGGCCGGTTATAAGGCCGTACTGATCGGGGCAGCAAATCTAGGAAAATACCTTCCCATGATGATGACCGCTGCAGGAACCATTCGACCGTCCAAAGTGCTCATTTTGGGAGCCGGGGTTGCTGGACTGCAGGCGATTGCGACAGCCCGGCGATTGGGCGCCATCGTGGAGGCATTCGACGTGCGTCCAGCCGTAAAGGAGCAGGTGGAGAGCTTGGGTGCCAAGTTCATAGACGTGCCGCTCGACTCCGACACCGAAACGAAGGGTGGTTATGCGAAGGAATTATCGAAAGACGCCCAGGAGCGCCAGCGTGAAGTAATGCACAAGCATGTGAAATCTGCCGATGTGGTCATATCGACTGCGCTCATACCTGGTAAAAAAGCCCCTATTCTTATTACAAAGGCCATGGTCGACGATATGGTTCCAGGATCTGTCGTTATCGACCTTGCAGCTGAACAGGGCGGAAACTGCGAGTATACGGTAGCCGGACAAGTGACCAACATAAATGGCGTTATGATTCATGGTCCAATAAATATTCCCGCATCAATGCCGGTACACGCAAGCCAAATGTATGCAAAGAATATGGTTGCCTTGCTCAAGAATATGGTTAAAGAGGGAGAGCCCTTCTTTGATATGAACGACGAAATCACGTTGTATACCACCATTACACGCAACGGCGAAATTGTAACCCCACTTCTTAAACCTGCTGAGGCCTGATATGGACATGAACATCTTCAACCTGTTTGTCTTCGTCCTGGCATGCTTTGTCGGGTTCGAGGTCATTTCTAAGGTTCCTAACACGCTCCACACACCGCTGATGTCGGGCTCTAACGCCATATCGGGCATCACGATCGTGGGTGCGTTGGCTGTCATTAGCCACATCGACGGACCCATTGTGCAATGGCTAGCTTTGTTCGCACTTATTTTTGCGACCATCAACGTGGTCGGAGGCTTCATGGTCACCGATCGTATGCTCCAAATGTTTCGCAAAAAGGACTAAGCCATGGATATCACAACTATTGTACAACTGTCGTATCTGTTGGCCATCATCTTCTTTGTTGTTGGCCTGAAACGTCTGAGTTCGCCTGCAACGGCCCGTTCGGGTAACCAGCTCGCGTCGGTGGGCATGCTGATCGGTGTTGTTGCGACATTGGCGGGACAAGGAATCCTCGGATGGGAATTTATCGTTGCCGGCCTCGTGATCGGCGGATTGGTCGGTGCCGTGCTAGCACGGAAAATTGAGATGACCTCCATGCCCGAGATGGTGGCCATATTGAACGGTTTTGGAGGTATCGCCTCTGCCTTGGTGGCCATGGCTGAGTTCTATACCTACGAGGACCCCGAAATGCTTGCAGCTGGCGACGTCGGTATTGTCGGGCTAAGTATTTTGATCGGATTTTTGACCTTCACCGGAAGTTTGCTTGCCTTTGGAAAGCTGAAGGGTTTTGTGACAGGAAAGGCGGTAACCTATAAAGGTCAACAGATCATCAACGGCCTGCTGGGCCTGATCACGATTTCCTCCTTGGTGATGTTCTCTATGCAGCCGTACATGCCCATGTGGATGTATATCCTGATCGTCGGCGCCTTGATTTTAGGCGTTGTCCTGGTGATCCCTATCGGCGGTGCAGACATGCCTGTGGTCATTTCGCTGTTGAACTCCTATTCAGGCGTTGCGGCATCTGCAACTGGCTTTGTACTGAACAACAACCTGCTCATCATATCGGGTGCATTAGTAGGTGCTTCTGGGCTTATCCTTACCAACATCATGTGCAAGGCTATGAACCGATCGCTTGGCAACGTGCTGTTCGGCGCCTTTGGGTCTGTGATCGAACAGATCGCAGGGCCTGACGACGGCGGAGCAAAAACGGTACGCCAGGCGACGGCCGAAGATTTGGCCGTCATGACCTCCTATGCGCAGAAAGTGATCATCGTGCCAGGTTATGGACTTGCGGTCGCCCAGGCACAGCACAGCATCCGTGAGGCTGGCGAACTGCTCGAGCGCAAAGGTGTCGATGTGCGCTATGCCGTACACCCGGTGGCCGGACGTATGCCCGGACACATGAACGTGCTGCTGGCCGAGGCCAACGTACCGTACGACCAACTCTACGACATGGATGAAATCAACTCCGAATTCGAAAGCACGGATGTAGTGCTCGTGATCGGAGCAAACGACGTCGTGAACCCGGCGGCACGCGACAATCCCGCCAGCCCGATTTATGGGATGCCGATCTTGGATGTCGACAAGGCAAAAACCGTTGTTGTATTCAAGCGAAGCATGAATCCCGGCTTTGCCGGCATCGACAACGAGCTGTTCTATAAGCACAATACGTACATGTATTTCGGCGATGCCAAAAAGTCGATAATGGCCTTGATCAGCGCGATCAAGGAAGCGTGAGAAAATTGAAAGATTGCAGATTGTAGATTGTAGATTGATGCCCTGATTACCAAGTACCTTATTCACGTTTTCAAGCTTCAATCTGCAATTTTTAAATCTGCAATCTGCAATCTTCAATTCTTCCGTATCTTGTGGGTCTTGCGATTATTGCATCCATAGCCCCATAAAAGTTGAAAACCCGCGTCCCTCACATATACGTCCATACACTTGGCTGCTCCAAGAACATGGTCGATTCGGAAGTACTGGTGGCACAGGCCAGAGCCAACGACTTTGTCGTCACAGAGTCGGTCGACAAGGCCGACGTGCTTGTCATCAACACCTGTGGGTTCATCGAAGCGGCAAAGCAGGAGTCGATCGACCACATCCTCCAAGGGGTGGAACTTCGCAAAAAGGGGCAGCTCAAGAAACTGCTGGTAATGGGTTGCCTGTCGCAGCGTTATCAGTCTGACCTTGAATCTGAGATACCTGAGGTGGACCGGTACTTTGGGTCCATGCATCTCCCTGAGATTCTGGAGGAACTCGGTGGTTCCTATAAATACGAGCTGCTCGGTGAGCGTTCGTTATCTACCCCTTCTCACTTTGCCTACCTGAAGATTTCGGAGGGTTGCGACAATCCCTGCTCGTTCTGTTCCATTCCGCTCATGAGGGGCGGCCATAGGTCCAAACCGATGGACGAACTGCTCGTGGAGGCTCGACTGCTAAAGGCCCAAGGCGTTCGCGAGCTGATCCTCATTGGGCAAGATCTGACCTATTACGGCCTTGACGTGTATGGCACACGAACTTTAGCAGAGCTGCTTAAACGTCTTTCAGACCTGGGTTTTGACTGGATACGTCTGCTTTACGCCTACCCAGCCAAATTCCCCATGGACATCCTGCCGGTGATCCGCGAAAGGGAAAACATCTGTAAGTATCTCGACATGCCCGTGCAGCACGTCGACACCGACGTTCTGAAATCCATGCGCCGTGGCATTACCGAGAACCGGCTGAGGGAACTCATCGGAATCATACGCGACGAAGTACCCGGTATACGCATGCGCACGACACTGATATTAGGTTATCCGACCGAGACCAAAGATCATTTCAACCGCTTGCTCGACTTCATGCGCGACATCCGGTTCGACCGCCTCGGAGTGTTTGCCTACAGCCAGGAGGACGGCACTACCGCGTACGACCTAGGCGACCCGATATCCAGAAGGGAAAAGCAACGCCGTGTGGCCGAGGCCATGAATCTGCAGCAGGAAATCAGCCTCGAAAAGAACCTGAAGCTGATCGGGGATGAAATGAAGGTGCTCATCGACCGCATCGAAGACGGTGTCGCCTATGGACGCACCGAATTTGACACCCCAGAAGTAGACAACGAGGTCATCATACAGACGGCCCAAGCTGGCTTCGACGTGGCAGGCCTTGCGATCGGATCGTTCTACAATGTAGAAATTACCGACGCTGAGGCATTCGATTTGTTTGGTTCCATCACGTCGCGGGCATGATTGACGGAGTCTAATACTTGCATCTAGCGTTGCAATTAGCTTAATTGCGGTCGTAAACTCGTACCTAGCTTTTGGCAGCATGGCCCATACCTACCGTTTTGTCGACGGAGTGAAACTGGACAACCATTTGATCGACGCGGCAGACATTGCCGTATCCGGCAAAGGTGACGGGCGGATATCGATGGAGGATGCCCGTGAACTGATGCGTCGCGTCAAAGAAGACGGGATGTATTCCGACATTGAAAAGGTCACCATTTCGTACATTCGCGAGCATTATAAGTGGACAGACGAAGCCGACGATTGGTTTCGCACCGAAATTCGCCGGTGGGCCGCTAAATCAGTGATCGGAGATCAGGGATCAGGGATCGGTTAGAGGTTCGTTCACAAACGGATGGTGCTGAATTTGGAATAAGGTAAATCTGGGCAGGTTGTAGTTAATGATCCATTTCAATCAGACTCGCCTGATCCCCGATCCCTGATTTTACATCTTTTAATATTCTTCGCCACAATTCCCTTAAAAACATGGGAATGA
>CAYWCV010000004.1:28941-67226 GCA_964456845.1 uncultured Chitinophagales bacterium
GATTTTACATCTTTTAATATTCTTCGCCACAATTCCCTTAAAAACATGGGAATGATCCAATTTGCGGTCGTATTTTCGAATTTGTGTCCTTTTGGGCCTAATTATTTCGGGATGTACCTTTAACAGTCAGACTTATATATGAAACACTCCATACTGTCGCGTATGAAAATGGGCTCATCACCTGTTTTTGCCATGATTTTGGCAGGCTCTTTGGTAGCAGGTGCCTGTTCTTCCTCAAAAACTGCTGCACCTACAACCCCGGCAAGACCAGCGGCTCAAGCCGGAACCCCCGCAGGCGCCCCTGCTGCCGGGCCAGCTGCAGCTCGCCCCGGCGCTGCAGCACAAGGCATGAAGCCGTACAAAGATATCATCACCAACAAGGCCAAGACCGACGATGGTATGTTTAAGGTCCATGAGGTTGATGGGAAGTACTTCTTCGAAATTCCCGATGCCTTGATGAACCGCGAAATCATGATGATCAGCCGCATTTCAAAAACAGCGACTGGAATCGGCTTCGGCGGCGAGAAATTCGGACAGCAAAGCCTCCGCTTTGTCCGCCGTGGCGACAACATCGACATGCGTGCGATTGGCCACCAAAACGTAGCGGCCGACTCGCTTCCAATTGCTCAAGCCATCCGCAACTCCAACAACGAGCCAATACTCTATACGTTCGACATCAAGTCGTTGGGTAAAGACTCGAGTGGAGTAGTGATCGAAGTTACCCCTATGCTCACGCAAGATGTGCCATTCCTGGGCATGAATGCCAATCAGCGTACTTCTTTGCGTGTTCGTCGCCTCGATAGTGGACGCTCATACGTGGAGTCGATCAACAGCTATCCCGACAATATCGAGATGCGTCATGTTTTGACCTACGATGCACAGTCGCCTCCTACGAACCCTGCTTCCAGCACGATCACGCTTGAAGTCAATCACTCCATGATCCTCCTTCCTGAGACGCCGATGATGCCTCGCATCTACGATCCACGCGTAGGGTACTTTGCTGTGCGCCAGGTAGATTACGGCTTGGATGAGCAGCGCTCCACAACGCGTACGTACATCAAGCGTTGGAGACTCGAGCCAAAGCCTGAAGACGTTCAGCGCTATCTGGCCGGCGAACTGGTCGAACCAGCCAAGCCGATCGTCTATTATGTCGACCCTGCCACGCCAGAAAAATGGCGCCCATACCTGTTGCAAGGTGTAAACGACTGGCAAGTGGCTTTTGAGGCCGCAGGCTTTAAAAATGCCATCATTGGCAAACTTCCGCCAAGCCCAGAAGAAGATCCTGAATTTAGCCCGGAGAACATCCGCTACTCTGTGATCCGTTACTTCACATCGCCCATTGCCAACGCTTACGGACCTTCAGAGGCTGACCCCCGTTCCGGCGAGATTCTCGACTCCGATATCGGCTGGTACCACAATGTCATGAACCTGCTCCGTAACTGGTTCTTCGTTCAGACGGCTGCCATCAACCCAGAGGCCCGTGGCATCAAATTCCGCGACGAGGTGATGGGCGAACTCATCCGCTTTGTTTCTGCGCACGAAGTTGGACACACGATCGGCCTTCCGCACAACATGAAGGCCAGCTCGGCATACCCTGTCGACTCGTTGCGTTCTGCTACCTTCACCTCCAAGTATAACACGGCTCCATCCATCATGGACTACGCCCGCTTCAACTATGTGGCCCAGCCTGGCGATGCCGGTGTAGCGCTGATGCCTGGTGTTGGACCATATGACAAATACTCTGTGAACTGGGGTTACCGCTGGTTGCCAAACATCACCGATCCGACTCAAGAGAAAGAGATTCTTGACAGCTGGATAAAGGCTGTTGAAGGCGACCCTATGTACATGTTTGGCGACGATGGCGACGGACGTATCGACCCATCTGCCCAAACCGAGGACCTTGGCGACGACTCCATGAAGGCAAGTGCCTATGGCATCGCAAACCTCAAGCGCATCGTACCTAACCTTATTGAGTGGGGCACTGTCGAGGGTGAAGGCTATGACGAGCTTGCCGAACTTTATGGTCAAGTACTTGGCCAGTGGAACCGCTATATGGGCCACGTGTCGACCAACGTAGGCGGTGTATACCGCACTCGTAAAGCCGCAGGCCAAGAAGGCGTCATCTATGAGTACGTGGAGAAGGAGCGCATGCAGCGTGCTGTTAAGTTCCTCAACGAAGAAGCGTTCAAAACACCGACATGGATGATCAACCAAGACATCCTTGGCCGCATCGAGAACATGGGCTTGACCAACCGTGTCATCGGTGCCATGACGGGCACGTTGAACCGCGTTCTTGACACCCAAAAAATGCAGCGCTTGCTCGATTATGAGGCCATGAAAGGCAATCAGGCGTACACCCTGTCCAATATGCTCTCAGATCTACGTCAAGGCGTATGGACGGAGCTTGGCACGGGTCGCAGCGTCGACATCTATCGTCGCGGTTTGCAGCGTGGATACGTCGAGCGCATGGGTACTTTCATGGTTGACGCACCTGCCCCAGCCATGGGTGGATTTGGAGGAGGTGCTGGTGCCTCTGTGAACATGTCGACCAACGACATTCGTCCGCTAGTACGTGCCGACCTCACCCGTCTGCGTGGTGAACTTCGCAATGCAGGTGGCGATGCCGTTACACGCGCCCATTACCAAGATCTGGTGGCTCGCATCGATGCCATCCTAGATCCGAAGTAATCGGAATGAACATAAAAAAAGCCCCATTCTAACGAGTGGGGCTTTTTTTATGCCTTACAATTATTATTCTACTTTGAACATGTCGCGCAACAGACGCTTCGACTGTTCATCGTGGCTTCGTGCCACGAACACCGGGTAAGTGTGTTCGGTGCGGATGATACGATCCGTAGTGCTGCCTAACAAAAATGCCGCCAACCCAGAACGACCACGGCTGCCAAGAACGATTAGGTCGGCTTCAGTTTCTTTAGCCGCAGTTAGAATGGCGGCGGCGGTACCATGGTCTTCTTCCACTACCAATTGTGTTACGACAACCCCATCCAATGATGGCAACGTCGAAACCCAGTCATGAAGCCCCCTTTCTGTAACCTCTCGCATCTTCTCGCTCATTTGGTCGTACGTCAGCCCCGATTTGAAGTAACCTGACGGAACATTGTAGGCCGATACTATTTTGAGATCGTGCATTTGAGGCACATGCGGTTTTAGCTTCATGATGCAGTCGTACGCAATTCCCGACGCTTCAGAAAAGTCGGTTGCCAACAATACACTGTTGAAACTGACATTGTCGGTTTCTGGAACCAACCACAGACTGGCAGGCGACCTTGAAGCAAGCTGAGAGACCAAGTAACCGGCACCATGATCATGGTTGCGCTTGCCCAGAAAAGCCACGTCAATGTCCCACGCGTGCATGTACCGCAATATCTCTGAAGAGGGCGATCCTTTCAAGACTGCAGCGATGGAGGTTTCGGCGCCCTTAAGTCCGACTTTGATGGCATGCTGGCGCAGGTCGTCGGCATCGAATCCGTCTTGTTCAAGATCCAGTGACTCCTCGAATTCAGAGGCGGGAAAATAGTTTTCGGTGTCTTTCAACACATGAACAAGATGCAGCTGTGCCCCGTCGAAGAGCTGGGGAATTCGAGAAACATACGATATGATATGTTTGTCGAAAGGCTCCAAGCTCAGACAAATTAGTATTCGTTTCATGGCAGTATGAATAATCCAGTACAGTTACGAGTGGGCAAATAAAAGATCAAATGAACAATGCCCTGTAGTAAGGTACTAGGCTACTGCACAAAAAAAAAGCCACATCACCAAGTGATGTGGCCTAGCGACGTATTGAAATAACGTGCGATTAGTTGCCGGCTGGCGGCATCAGTACAGAGTCGATGACATGGATCACGCCATTGCTTGCGGAGATGTCGGTCGTTACAACGTTGGTTGTACCGTTGAGCACTACCCCTGCATCGCCAACTGCGATTGCGATGGTAGCACCATTAACGGTAGTAGCTTCGTTGAGAGTAACAACGTCGGCTGCCATTACACTGCCACTTACTACGTGGTAGAGCAAAATTGCCTTGAGTTGCTCAATGTTTTCAGGAAGCAACAGGCTTTCTACAGTTCCTTCAGGAAGCTTGGCAAAAGCTTCGTCAGTTGGAGCAAAAACGGTGTATGGACCAGGGCCCATGAGGGTTTCTGCCAAACCGGCAGCTTGAACGGCCGCAACGAGGGTTGTAAACGTGCCAGCTGACTGAGCAACAGCAACGATGTCGTTAGCTGGAGCTACCTCTTCTACAGGAGCTTCTTCTACAGGAGCTTCTGCTTGAGGTGTGCATGCGAACGTACCAAACATGAGGACTGCTGCCATTGCAAACGGTGTGAGTTTGCCAATAGCTTTGATTGCGATAGCTTTCATTTGCGTGTGTTGTTGTTGTTTTGGAGTTTTACTACCAATGTCTGACATTCGACATTTGCGGAATTTGTGGTAGCATATAAAGTTACGAACATTTTATGAAACCAAGTTAACCGCTCTATTGTTCCACAACATTAAAATTGAAATTATTTTTTGCTGAAAACAAGCTCGTCAGTTACGTTTATATTCCATTTTTGGATCAAAATATACCATTCCCGTGATTGTTTCTATTCAAGGCGTGCGCGGCTCGTTTCATGAAGAGGCGGCTGCCAAAATTTTTGACCATCCAACATTGCTGGAGCGAGACACCTTCGATGAGGTGTTTCAAGACTGTTCAAGCGGTCGAAGCGACTTTGCGATTGCTGCAATCGAGAACTCCATCGTGGGTTCGCTTATCTATAACTACGACCGACTCTTTAAGTATAACCTGCACATTGTGGGGGAGACATACCTTCGCATATCCCATAACCTGATTGCAGCCCCATCGACGTCGCTGTATGAAGTGAAGGAGATATGGTCGCATCCAATGGCTATTGAACAATGCCGGGCTTTTTTGGCAACACACCCGGCCAAGGTCGTCGAAATGGACGACACGGCCGGCTCCGTCAAAAAGCTGATGGATGAGCACTTGTCTGGTGTCGCGGCAATCGCCGGTGCGAGAAGCGCAGATATCTACGGAGCAAATATCCTAGTGCCCGCTATCGAGACTGATCCCCATAATTACACCCGCTTTCTTGTGCTGGCACGGGATCCGGAGAATCGTCTCGTCGACAAGCAAAACTCAAAAACCAGCCTAGTAGTCAGAATCGACGACAAACCAGGCTCACTGTTCGAGCTCCTAGGCGTCTTTCGTGATATGGGCATCAATTTGAGCAAAATTGAGTCACGCCCGCGCATCGGCGTGCCATGGAACTACGACTTCTACCTCGACTTGAATGTGGATGCAGAGTCGGAGCTCGGAAGGAGACTGATGACAGTGCTAACTGAGACTGTTCCGTTCCTCAAACTGCTCGGCAGTTATCCGCATCTTGACTAACAGACTATACTTAAATTGCGGAACACAACTTTCCTCAGATATCCGTATCATGCCCGAATACCATTAGTGATCAGGTCTTATTACACCATTAATATTAGAAAGGTTAATTATGTCGCTCCGTACCGGCATCTTTGTAGATGCTCTCAGCGTAAGTTTTAACGGCGGTTTCGGCCTACGATTCGACAACCTTCGAAAGTATGCCCTCAGAAATGGCTACCAACCAGGGCGTTTCAATGTCTACTTGGCAATTGACCAGGAAAGGGCAACCGAAGATCTTGGGTACAGAAGCAAAACCAACCGCTTTTGCGAAGTGTTGCGCGATTTTGAGTTTAAAGTTGTTGAAAAGCAGGTGCTCATACCCAAGAACGCCGATACTGGAGAGCCCCTGGTGCGTCCAAATGTGTCGGTCGAGATGGCCCTCGACATGATCGAACAGTGCAAGGAGCTCGACCATGTCGTACTGCTCACGAACGATCCCGACTTCGTTCGCGTGATTCGGAAAATCCAATCGTACGGATGCCGCGTGGAGCTTGTCGGTTTCAACAATATTCCGTTATCCTTGAAGAAAGAGGCCGACTTTTTCGTTTCTGGATTCATGATACCAGGCCTGCTTCCCGTTCAGGGCAACAGCATCGAGTGGGGGAAGGTCGGCTCGAGAGTGCGTGGTGTTTGCTACGATTTCAGCCACGATGACGGTTATGGGTTTCTTCGCTTCCTAAATCGTTACGACCTCCCGTTGTGGATCACAGATTCTAGGGCTGATAATTCACCATATAAGACGGTCTTTGCGCACATTTCACAATTTGAGCCAAACTTCGACACCAGTTATGTGCCAAGTCGCGACTTGATCTTCGAATTCACGCTCACCGAGAACGATAAAGGGTTGATCGCTGAAGACATCATCTTATTCAGCGCACCATAAACCGGTTTGAACCCATTTACAGTTTTTTTTCGTATTGTAACTGCGACAAGTGGAGGGCTAGTCTATGGCCTGCTTTTTCTGAATACGCAAAAACAACTAACTGAAGGGAAATCTAATGGAAGATGTTAACATGGGGGGCGGAATGATCAAAGCCGACCTTGCAAAAAGGTTCATTGCTGCATTTATCGACGGCGTAATCGCCATGGTGATTGGATTTATTCCAGCTGTGGGGTCGATCATCGGGGCCGCCTATATGCTGCTCAGAGACGGTTTGGAGCTTGAATTTATGGACGGGCGGTCCATTGGTAAAAAAGTGATGAAACTTCGCCCAGTTACCAGCGACGGATCGAAAATGACCATCGAAAGATCGATTAAACGAAATTGGATGTTTGCTTTGGGCGCATTTAACGGAATCCTCCTGTTCATTCCCATATTGGGCTGGGCACTCATTCTGATTCTCAGCATCATTGGAGTGCTAATCGTACTTTTTGAGATCTTTAAGGTTCTCACCGACAACGAGGGACGACGCCTTGGTGACAATATGGCCGGAACAAAAGTGATCGAGACCGTTGATTAATTACAATGGACGTGCCGGACGTGGGCTTGATCCTACTGTCCGGCACTGATCCGGTCGATGATGGAGTTGATTTCGGCCCTTGCCTGATCGCAACTGTGGGTTACAACGGCCACAAGCTCGCCAACCCTTGATGTATTGCCTTCGAGCGCCTCTTTCTCGATCATGCTCAACACATGGACGGTGGCTTTCATGCCCAAGGTCCCCAAGCTTGACTTCATCTTGTGGGCCAATTTTTTGACGTCGTCCATGCTTCCAGCCTCATGCATGAGCTGAAGGTCGTTGATCTCTTTGGGGTTCTGGTCGAGAAACATGGTCAATAGTTCCACAAGCATATCATTGTCGTCGCCTACAACCTCACGGAAATACGACAGGTCGACCAACCCGTCCTTATTAATTTCAGACATATCCAATTCGTTTGATTCGTGGTTTTCTTCTTCTGCTGCCTTGTATAATTGGCGTTTGATTTTTAAATATAAGGTATCCTGATCAAATGGTTTTGTCACGAAATCGTCGAATCCCGACTCAAGTACCCTTTTCTTCGTTTCCGAAAAAGCATCCGCCGTAAGTGCAATAATGGGAACTTTATGGTTCAAAACCAAACTATTACTGTCCCTGATGATTTTCGTTGTGTCATAGCCGTTCAATTCAGGCATCTGTAGGTCCATAAGAACGACGTCGACGTCGCTGTGTTCCAAAACCTCGAGCGCTTCAGTGCCATTGTCGGCCATTAAAACCCTTGCATTCCATTTGCGGAGCAATTTATTAATTACAAACTGATTCATGCTATTGTCTTCGGCCACAAGCACGGTTATCTCCTTCAGATCCTTGCGAGAGACCCCGTCGTGCGCATTCTCTTTGCGAACAACAGCACCTTTTTCAAATTTGAGAATAAAAGTGAAGTCTGATCCAATTCCAACTTTGCTTTTCACCATAACGCTTCCACCCTGCATTTCAATCAGTCGCTTGGTGATGGCAAGCCCCAGACCCGTGCCACCATATTTGCGGCTGGTGTCGGTGTACGCCTGAGTAAAACTTTCGAATATGGAATTGATCTTCGCTTGAGGGATTCCAATCCCCGTGTCTTTGACCGATATGGACAGACCTATGCCCGTTTCATCCTCATAAATTTTGCTGACGAACACATCAACCTTGCCCACATTCGTGAATTTGATTGCATTGCTGGTGAGATTCAGCATGATTTGATTGAGTCGATAGGGATCGCCCTTGAGGTAACGCGGCACATCCAGCTCGATTTCCAAATTCAAATCAATCCCCTTGGCATCAGAACGGATTTTTTGCGTATACAAAAGATCGTTCATCAACTCCTGGATGTTGAAGTCAATATGCTCAAAATTGATTTTGCCCGCCTCAATTTTTGAGAAGTCCAATATATCGTTGATAATCACCAACAAATTGTCGGCCGAGTATTTGATGGCCTTGAGATTTTCGAGATTCTTGCCTCTGAAATTCTCTTGGAGCAAAAGGTCGATTAGGCCCAAAATCGCGTTCATTGGTGTGCGAATCTCATGGCTCATGTTCGACAAAAACTCTGATTTGGCTATCGCTGCCGACTCGGCTGCTTCTTTTGCTTTTCGAAGCTCGACTTCGATCTTCTTTCGATCGGTAATGTCGACAATAGCCCCGTCGAAATAGGTGTTTCCGTCTGGCTCCTTTAAGCTGATACTTTTAAGCAGACCCCAGAAATGCGTGCCATCTCGACGCATGAACAAAATTTCGTCGTTGCTTCTGTCGATGCCCCTTTCCAGATTTTGTAGAATCTGCTTACGCATGGTTGGATCGGCGTACAGCGAATTAACCGAGATCGACTTCATCTCTTCGGGTGAGTCGTATCCGAACATCGTGGCAAACGCTTGATTTGCATAGATCAAGCCATCGTCGCGCGTACTGCGGTAAATACCCTCCTTGATATTCCGGTTGATCGACCGGAGGAGCGATTCGTTCTCGCGCAGCGTATTCTCGGTATTCTTTTGGGCGGTGATATCCTGGACGGTCCCCACAATCTTGAGTGGGTTGCCATTCTCGTCGAGCTTTCTCACGCCTGCGCCGCTAAGATAGAAAACCTTGCCGTCGGGTAATAAAGCCCGAAATTCGTGACGAAATTCGACACCCATTTCAGCGCACGCCAAAAAACGACTTAGGGCTTCCGACAGGTCTTCAGGATGTATGAAGGTTCTCAACTCGTCGCCACTTAGCCTCGTGAAACGTCTGGGTAACCTAAATAACCGATGGAATGATTCGGATATCGTTATCTCGCGTGTAGATATGTTATACTCGTAGCTCGAAACCCTAGCCAACATCTGAGCTTCGAGGAGACGGTGTCTCGACTCTTCCAGATCTAGGACAGCCTTTTGCCGGGCCAATTCAGTCTTTCGTAACTGTTGGCCAGTCTGTAACACATAAGTGATGCGCTCGACCGTAATCTCGTGCTCCGGGATGTAGTCGAAGGCCCCCATCTTCATCATCTTAACCGCCGAATGCGCGTCGGCCGTCTTGACTAAGACAACGACAGGTGCGTTAATGCCCGCAGACCTGATGGCATGCATGAATGCTTTTCCATTCTCCGATGTATCGGAGCAGGAAATGAAAACGATATCGGTTTTTTTGTTAATTCGGCCGACATCATGCGGAGTCTCAACCGCTACATGATCTGTTGTAAACGGTACATCCACGCCTTTAAGGACGTCACCAAATGACTTGATGACGTTATCCTCCTTGAATATCAGGGTGATATGTATTTGTTTTTCAGAGATCGACACGAACAATACCAGTGGACATTAGGCTGTTCCCGGCCGAGAAATCCTGCAGAGAACACCTTTCGACAGGGAACTTAAGCAGATCCTACACAAATATGCCGGGTTGGTTTTGCCACCAACCCGGCACTTATCAAATATAGCACAATTTATGCTTGTTGAATACGGGCCAAGTCGTCGACGCCCGACCGAACGGCAGCTGCCGACTTCACCAAAAGCTCTTTTTCCTGGTCGTCGAGCTCAACTTCAATGATCTGCTTGATCCCGCCCTTTCCAAGCTTGACAGGAACCCCCAAGTACAGGTCGTTGATGCCGTACTGGCCAGTCAGCCATGAAGCACATGGGAAAATGCGGTTCTGATCGAGGGCGATGGCTTCGACCATCTGAGCAGCAGCGGCACCAGGCGCGTACCAAGCCGATGTACCCATCAATCCCACGAGCTCTCCACCCCCAACTTTTGCGCGCTCAACAATGGCGTCGAGTTTTTCTTTCGAAATCAGCTGGGTCACTGGTATGCCCGAGACAGTGGTGTACCTTGGCAGTGGAACCATGGTATCGCCGTGGCCACCAAGCAGAAGCGCCTGAATGTCTTTCGGTGACACATCAAGGGCCTCAGCCAAGAACGCGCGGTAGCGTGCCGTGTCAAGGATGCCGGCCATGCCCATCACTTGGTTTGCGGGCAGTTTGCTGGCCTTGTAAGCCACATAGGTCATGACATCGAGCGGGTTTGATACCACAATGATGATCGTGTTGGGCGACTTTGCGACCAACTGCTCGGTTACGGTTTTCACAATGTTGGCATTGATCGACAAAAGGTCGTCCCGGCTCATGCCTGGGCGCCGGGGCACACCGGCAGTAATGACACATATGTCGGATCCAGCGGTGTCGTCATAGCTGGTTGTGCCCTTCAGACGGGTATCAAAACCAAAAATGGGCGATGTCTGCCACTGGTCGAGTCCACGACCTACAGATGGATAAAATGTCTTGTCGCCTTCGTTACGCTCGAGGTCGACCAGGATTACTTCTTTTGCATAATCGCGCTGTGCTACAGCCAAGGCTACAGTTGCGCCTACATTACCGCCAGCGCCTACTACAGTTACTTTCATGATTTTCGGGGTATTTAGTTACGGCTCAATGGATGACAATCTCTGTCAGGTAATCTCTCTATAATCTTTGCCCCACATCAATTTTGTACGGAGCGTGTCAAAATAACGATGACCTGGAAGCTGTATCATGCTAACCGAAAATCCAGATCGTATGATCCGTACTTCAAATGGGTATTCAGCAATTTCATAGACCTGACCATCATAGGAAAATAACACCTCATGGGGCTGTGAAACAACCCGAATTTTCAGCTCTCGGTCTGCCGGGAGCACCAATGGACGAATCGTAAGTGTATGAGGGCAGATGGGCGTGAGAATCATGACATCGGCAAAGGGAGACACAATGGGACCATTCGAAGAAAGATTATAAGCCGTTGACCCCGTTGGTGTTGCAATGATCAATCCGTCGGCCCAATATCGGTTGATGTATTCTCCATCGTACCAAGCTTCAATGATGATCATCGCAGGATTCTCTCGCTTGCTGAATAAAAATTCATTCAGCGCATGGTAGGTGTTTCCAGCCGAGTCGAACGATGATAAAAGAGACCGCCGCTCGAGGGTATATGTGCCCGATGCTATGTTTTGCAACGCCTCAGCTATGCCGCTGGGTTGAAGCGTTGCCAAAAACCCCAAACGTCCTGAATTGACACCAAGGATCGGCTTTCCCGTATCGCCAACCAAACTGGCGATGTGGAGCATTGTACCGTCGCCGCCAATACCGATAATCACGTCGGATCCTTCGATAACCTTGGCTTCTGTGTCGAATACTGCAGCGTGATGGATACCATTCGATTCGACCAGCTCATGCAGCATGAGCATTTCATGACCATTCAAAGCACACCATTCAAGAATCCTCTGCAGAGGCTCTCGAACAGCATATTTCTTGGGGTTAGCAATGATTCCAAATCTCATGTCACGAGGGGTCACTTTGGATTACGACATTCCTGAAGTCGAGCCACCAGGAAAATTCGTTCATTTGAATTCCCCTCACTTTCTTGTTGAAGATAGCATATCGGTTCACATCAAAACGCAGCACTCTATTGGCCGGCAACACGTCGTCGGGATCTATGAAACCATTGGTTGTATAGTAGCCCGGTTGAGTCATAAAAAACAAAATCTCTCGGGTGACCAGCGGTGTGCGGTATATCCGCATCGGCGTGACCTCTCTTGCTGCCTGAACGACGTTAAGCAAAAAATCGCCGGCAATTTGGTTACCGTTGAAGCTCACGTTAACAACATTGCGCGATGTGTCGAAACGTGCCACTCTCATTGACATAACATCGGCTGGGGCAACTCTAACTGAATCGACCACCCGAACTACCGACGAGCCCATAATCTGAACATACTGATCAATGTTGAAGTTTCGAATAAGTGTGAGGGCGTCGTCGAAGCCGAACAGGTATGCATTGCGGGGATTGAAATTGAGGTCGTAGCGTTGCGGATGGCCACGGTACAGCTCATAGGTGTCGGCATACGACTCCTCGAGGTTGCCCTGGTCGTTTATGAGTGTGCGAATCATTTCCGGTCCCAGTTCAGCAATAAAATCGATTTCTTCGCGGGCAAATCTTTTGAACAATTCAGACTCGGCACGCTGGTTCACCACTTCAATCTGGTCGACGCTGATGCTTTCGGATCCGCCCCAGTATCGGTTATTCCGTATCAGCACAAAAAGGGTGTCGCCAAAAGCGCGTTCAAATCGAAATGGCCCTGTACCTACAGGGTCGCCCTCTTCGGCCGACTTTTTGTCGGCGAAAGCCTCAACCGGATAGATCACTGCCAGCGGTGAAGCCAGTTTCTGCAAAAACTTTGGATCAGGATTGTTCAAGTTGAACTGGATGGTACGATCGTCGATCACTCGTATTCCCTGGATGTCGTTTATGACCCTGTCCTGCTCAAAGTAAATTTCATTCTGCTCCCTGAAGTAAGCATCAAAGCCAATGATGGCGCCTGTGAACAACCGCGCGGCATCAGGTGGCACCGTGTTGCCGGCCATGCGCAGAAACGTGTTATAGACATCGCGAGCCGTCACTTTTCGGCCGATTCCACTTGTAAATACCGTTGCGTCATGGAAGAAGATGTCGTCGCGCAGGGTGAACAGCCACGTCAACGAATCGGAGGTGACATCCCAAGAAGCGGCCAAGCGTGATTCTACGCCCCCGTTCTTGTCAAACCCCGTCAGTCCCTCATGTATGAGCTGCACAATACGCTGAGCAGCAGGGTTCAGGGCATAGAGCGGATCGAGCGACTTGATTTGGTCGAGCTCGCCGTACCGCAAAAGCTTGAGGTCGGACCTGACTTGAGAAGAGACAGGGTTGTTCGAGGTAACGGTTGATGCTGGCGTGTCGACGATCGTCACAGGTCCAGTACTCGCACATGAAGCAACCAAGAATGAGATGGTCAGAAGTCCTAGTGCGTGTGTCAGCTTATTTTTCATGGGATGGTACAAATATTGACCTCAAAAAGATCTGTGGATAACGACCAAACTGCAAATTAGGTATTCGACATTAATTGATTCCGCGATGCGATGCGTTCCCAGCACTATTTGGTGTTCCCCGACTTTAAGCCTTTCAACCCGGCAGCCGCCCTTTTGCTCAGCAGGTTGGTTTCATAGCTTCGTATACGCCCACTTTTACGCCGGTTTTCCTCCATGGCTATATCAACCATCTTCAATAGAAGATTGGTGAATCCCATTCCGCTGTGTTGCCACAGGTAAAAAGAAAACGATCCTGGAATGGTGTTGATCTCGTTGAAATAGATCTCCTCGGTTTCCGGATTGACCAAAAAATCGAGCCGGGCCAGACCGGTTACGCTGAGCGTCTGAAAAACACTGACGGCCATGTTTTGGATACGCTCGGTGAGGTCTACCGAAATCGGCGCAGGTATCAGTCTTGCAGCCGATGCCATCCCCTTGTTGGATGACACATCAGAGAGATATTTATCGTCGAACGTGAGCGATTCCCCTTTCCCTTGCGGCTGCTCACAAACACTTGCCGTAGCGGCATCACGATTTCCGATCACCGAGCAATTGATCTCCAACAATGGGCGCACAGCCTTCTCGATCAAGACATGCGAATCGTATCGCAAGGCCTTTTCGACGGCTTCGTCGAGCTTGGCGGCTGTATCGATCATCGAAATGCCGATACTGCTGCCAAGATGGACCGGTTTCACAAAAAGCGGAAACCCGAGTTCCTCAACGCCGACATTGACCCTGCCTTTATCGTGAATCCAAGTGTGCTCGCTAAAGTCGACCCAATCAACAACAGGCAGACCAGCCTGACGTACGAGACGCTTTGCCACAACTTTGTCCATGCCGATAGACGATCCCAAAACCCCAGGCCCAGTAAAGGGTATGTTGAATACGTCACAAAGGCCTTGAAAAGAGCCGTTTTCGCCATCACCACCATGAAATGCGAGTACTACGACATATATCGGCCACTCTTTGGGCTTGGCGAACATTTTTATGCCACCCGTCTGCAACAGTATGGGCATCCCGTCGGAATTCTTCGATATCGTGCAAGGGATGGCAGCACGCTCAAGCGAAGTGAGGTCTTCGAATCGCTTCAGGTCAAGAAGTATGTCTCCGGTATACCAACGTCCACTTTTTGAGACGTACAATGGCGTTACCGTTTTGCCAGATTCCCTCAAGGAGGCCATCGCCTGGTGTGCGGTGATCACCGAGACCTCGTGCTCGGGAGAAACCCCTCCAAAAGCGACTACAAGTTGATTAATGGACATAACGTTATAAAATTGTTTGATCCCAAAATAGCAATTCTAAGGTTCTGCATCATGGTCAACATTGACAAACCCTGCACTCGTCATATTGCATCGTTCTGGCGTCAAATACGTAAAAATGATGCCGTATTACAGGTTAATATATTCTGTGTTTAACCGTATTTTACCAGCAGGTAACCAATTCATGATCCACGTAGCCATGTCGAAGATTTATATTGTTTGTATTGAGGACGAAGATGAAGTTCGTGATGCCATCGTAAAGGACGTCGAGATCCTTGAAGCCAAATTTCCCATCGAAGCCACATCTTCTGCCGAAGAGGCGTTGGCATTGATTGGCACGATTTATGACGAGGGGAACGAGGTTGGTCTGTTGTTGTGCGATCATGTGCTTCCGGGAATCCAAGGAGTTGAGCTGCTGATCGAGTTAGCCCACAACCCCGAGACCGCCGATACCAAAAAAGTGCTGATTACAGGTCAGGCAGGCCATCAGGACACCATCCGCGCGATCAACGAGGCAGATATCGACTACTATATTTCAAAGCCTTGGACCAAGGATCAGCTACTGAGTGTATGCCGGCGCGAGTTGACTGAATATCTGGTCGATACCGAAAAGAATCTCGTCGATTTCATGGAAGTCCTGAACACCGACGAGCAAACGGATGTGATGCGAACCAGTAGCCGTCTCACTGACTCTTGAGCCTACGATCATGGCTGATGTAAGCCTGGCGTTTATCCGGCAGTGGCTCCGAGACCCCGCCAGGGTGGCCAGCCTTGTTACGGCTTACATGGAGAAGAACGGCTTTACGCCGAATGTGGTGTCGTTCAAGACCGGAGAGACCATCGTTGGAGAGGGTCAACTCAACGATTTGGTTCACATTTTGTTAGATGGATCCGTAATTCTGACGAAAAAAACCGAATCGGGAGAAGCATTACGTGTTGCTGAACTTCGTCCAGGGTCGCTTGTGGGTTTAGTATCATTTGTTACCCGCAGAAGGGCCTTGACTTCGGCAAGATGTGCCACACCCTGCCGGTTGGTGCGAATGACACGCTCCGAGTTTGACCGCTTCAGCACCCACAGTACCGAAATGTCGCGCATGTCGCACAATCTCATGCTTGGGAACATGCTCGACCGATACGATCACATCATATGGTTGCATTTGCAGATGGAGCAGCTCAATAACGAGCTGGAATTAGAGCGCAACCATCTCCAAGATGCACTCAGCCAACTCGAATCGGCACAAAAAAGGCTCGTATCGCAAGAGAAAATGGCTCTGCTGGGGGAATTGGTGGCCGGTGTCGCCCACGAAATCAACAATCCGGCTGCAGCACTAATCCGTGCCTCCGAGCAATTAAGCGATGGTTTGCCGGCACTGGCGTCGGAGACAAGCAAGGAACGGGCTGCAGCACTGTTCAACTATGGCCTGAACCGGACACCCAAAAGCACGTCTGACGAAAGGGCGACAGTCCGTGATTTGGAAGCCAAATACCCAAACCTGCCCCGACCCATGCTTCGCACACTCAGCAGGTTGCAACCCGAGGCAATGGCGATGGTTGACGGCTATTTGGAGCAGTTTTCGATCGATGCAGACGCAATTGAGCAACATATCTCGCACGACTTGGCATGGTTCGAGACAGGATCGTATGTTCGCAACATACAGTCGGCATCCGGGAGGATCGCCAAGATGGTGAAAAGCCTGAAAAGCTACAGTCGACAAGATCGCGGTGGATGGGAACGCGCCGACGTTCGAGAGGGCATCCGCGACACGCTCGTTTTGCTTGGCGCACGACTCGACGGTATCGATGTCGAACTTGAACTGGACGACATCCCCGACATCTATTGCAATCCGGCCGAGCTGAACCAAGTATGGACCAACGTCATCGTAAATGCGGCCGATGCCATGTCAGGTACAGGCAAGATGGTGATCCGTACAAAACCTACCGCGTCGGGTGTATCTGTCGAATTCGAAGACTTCGGTCCCGGAATCCCTGACGATATGAAGCTGCGCATCTTTCAGGCAAGCTACACCACAAAACACACGGGTGCACAGTTTGGACTTGGTCTGGGTCTAGCCATATCGACCGACATCATCAGCAAGCACGGCGGCTCGATCCAAATTGTGGACACCGATCACCAAGGAGCCACATTCGTCGTTCAATTGCCGTTCGATACTGCACCTGTTGATGTAGCGAACTCGGACAATAACTGACGTGCCCTCTCAAGAGCCAAACTGATGCTGTCCTGAATATTGTGCTTATCAATAATGTTGTAAAGCCCTGATCTGAACAACTCTCTCTTGACATCGGGCGACACCCCCGATAAAACGATCTCGGTACCCCTCCCCTTCAACTGTTGGATGATCACTTTAAGCCGATGGATGCCCGTAGCGTCGATAAAGGGCACGTAACGCATCCTCAAAATTAAAACCTTCGGCAATTGGTGGAGGTCGAGCAGTGTTTCCTGGAATTTCTGTGATGCACCAAAGAATAGGGGTCCGTTGATTTCGTAAAGCAAAACACCATCAGGGATATTGCCAAGTTCTTCCTCGAACATGGCATCAGATGAGGGCGCAGGATCTACACTAACAGTCCCAGCAGACTGCATGGCCAAAGCGTCGCTCATACGGTTCATGAACATGAATGCTGCCAGCACGATGCCAACCTCAATAGCGATGATGAGATCGAATACCACTGTCAGTAAAAATGTTGTGACCATAATAATGACATCGTTTCGGTTGCTTTTAAACATGGAGAAGAAGTGGGGCCATTCGCCCATATGCCATGCAACAACGATCAGTATTCCTGCCAAACAGGCCATTGGAATGAGCTTGGCATAGGGCGCAACCAGAAGCATGATCCCCAATAGAACGATGGCATGGGTGATGCCGGCTATCGGAGTCCTGCCTCCGTTTTTCACGTTCGTTGCTGTTCGCGCTATCGCACCGGTGGCTGGGATCCCGCCAAACAGCGATGAGCATATGTTGGCGGTTCCCTGTGCCACCAATTCCATGTTGGATCTGTGACGGCCGCCAATCATGCCATCAGAAACCACCGCAGACAACAACGATTCGATGCTTCCTAAAATCGCGATGGCAAAGGCCGGTTGAATAAGTGACTGAATCATGGCAAAGTTCACAACCGGCAATTCCGGAATCGACAACGAGCTAGGAATATCGCCATAGTTGCTTTCGATGGTGTCGACGGGCAAATTGAAGTACTGCACGATGGCCGTTGTTGCAACAATCGCGATGATGGAACCGGGAATGATCTTAGAGACCCTTCGAAATTGAAGAACGAGCATCATGGTGGCCAATGCGATGGCAACTGCGTATGCATTGACATTCGAAAGGTGCTCTACGATCACAATCCACTTCTCGGCAAAATCGGCCGGCAGGTTTACGATCGACAAGCCCAAAAAATCGTTCATTTGCGAGCTGAATATGATGAGGGCTATCCCGCTTGTAAACCCTATAATGAGCGGGTATGGGATGAACTTAAGCAAATTGCCGAGACGCAAGAATCCCATTCCTATCATGATGAAACCGGCCATAAGCGTGGCTATGGTGAGCCCGTTTATTCCATGTTCTTGGATAATGGCGTAAACAATGACGATGAATGCCCCTGTTGGACCACCAATTTGAACCCGGCTACCACCAAAAACAGAAATGATGATGCCAGCAACAACGGCAGTGATTAAACCCTTCTCGGGCGACACCCCCGATGCGATGGCGAAGGCGATGGCAAGCGGCAAGGCCACAACGCCCACAATCGTGCCGGATAGGATGTCCTTAACGACTTGCTCTTTTGAAATGCCCTGCTTTAAAAGAGAAAAGAGCTTGGGTTGAAATTCGTTATTTAGCAATGCTACTTTGATCCTCCAAGCATGCCGATGTTTTGTACCCAGAATGTATCGTTACTCGCAATGAATAACCATTGTGTTCAGAATGAGTAGAAATGTTGGATATTGCCCGGTGCTTGTTTGCTCACAACTTTGGTTTAAGTGAGTCTAAAACCATCAGCAAGGAGTCGGGTTCGGCGCGCCTTCTGTAATCGGGATCGATAAAGGCATATCGGATGACGGCGTCGGTTCCAATGATGTATGTTGCACCAAGCGGGAGCTCGTTCGAATCGTTGCCGTTGTACGACGACAACCCGAAACTGCTGTTATAGGCATTTGCCACGTCATCGGTCAATTTATAGACAACCCCGTACTGCTTGCCAACGACGTTGTCGATGTCGGACAATACCTCAAACTCAAGATTGTGTTTTTGGTTTGTGCTCAGTGTGCTGTCGGGAAGCTCAGGGGTCAACGCCATCATGTTGGCACCATGCTCCTGGAATTTCGGCAAGTACCTCTGCATATACTGTAGCGTCAGGTTGCAGTACGGACACCAGCCTCCACGATACCAAAACAAGACTACTGGTCCAGACTCCAGCATCTTGTAAAGACTCACGGATTGACCTGTCGCGTTCGTCAACGTGAAATCTGGTGCAGTATCTCCCACATTCAGCGCATTGTCGAGAATCCCACTGTCGATGAGTGCCTGCAAAGCGTCTGCGTTCATCTTGAGCCTTTCTTCCGAACTTCTGGCGTCGGAGGCTTGGGCGCGACTTGCCAATGAGTCGGTGAGCGATACAGGTCGGGAATCTTCGCCTTCCATCGCGGTTTCAGTGTTGACTTCTTGCTGCGTGCAGGCAACTGCGCCCGAAAACAGAAGTATGAACGATAGAATGAGAGTGCGTGAAATAATGGGGTTTGACATGAAATCGAACATTGATTTAAGCGTTGGGGCTGCCCATTTGGAACAGATAATATGCAACGTATAACTATATTCCGTTTAGAGTTCCATATAACTTGTTGCACTTCATCACAGCCATGATACGAATTCAATCCGGACTTATTCTTCTACTGTCGTTAATAAGCACATTACCCGCAATGGCACAACCCGACCGCATCACTGGGATGGCGCATGCCACCCGCTCCGAAGTCATCGGCCAGCACGGGATGGCCGCCACGAGCCAGCCATTGGCTACGCAGATAGCTGTCGACATCCTTAAAAAGGGCGGCAACGCCATCGACGCAGCTATAGCGGCGAATGCGGCACTGGGCTTGATGGAGCCGACGGGCTGCGGTATCGGTGGCGACCTTTTTGCCATCGTGTGGTCTGCCAAAGAACAAAAGTTGTATGGTTTGAATGCCAGCGGACGCTCGCCTCTCGGATTGAGTTACGACCAGCTCAAGCAGGAGCTTGACGCTCTTGGACGAACAACGATCCCACCACGAGGTGTGCTACCGATATCGGTGCCTGGTGCTGTGGATGGGTGGTTTGAGCTGCACGGCAAATTTGGGAAGCTCCCGATGTCTGACATTCTCCAGCCGTCGATCGATTACGGGGAAAAGGGATTCCCCGTTTCGGAGCTGATTGCCTGGTACTGGCGTTCTGGTGCGGCTTCGCTTAGCAACAACCCGGGTGGGTTTCGCGATGAGTTGACCATGGACGGTCGCGGACCCGAAAAAGGCGAGATCATGAAGCGTCCGACCCTCGCCAACACCTATCGTTTGTTGGCCACAAAGGGTCGTGATGCCTTCTATAAGGGCGAAATCGCCGATAAGACCGATGCCTTCATGCGTGCAAACGGCGGTTACCTTCGCAAGATTGACTTTGAACGCCACACCTCCACATGGGTGGAGCCTGCATCGATAAACTATCGCGGCTACGACGTGTACGAGCTGCCGCCAAACGGTCAAGGTATAGCCGCCCTTCAAATGCTCAAGATCCTTGAAGGGTACGATCTGGCATCGATGGGTTACAACAGCGTTGAGGCGTTGCACCTGATGGTCGAGGCAAAGAAGCTGGCATTTGAGGATGTCGCCAAATTTTATGCCGATCCCGACTTCTCCGGAATTGACTACCGCCCCCTGCTTACGAATGAATACGCGGATGAGCGTCGGAAGCTCATTGGCAACCGGGCTGCGAACGAGGTGCGTCCAGGTAATGCCATCTTGAGGGATAGTGACACCATTTATCTGACCACTGCCGACTCGGAGGGCAACATGGTCTCCCTGATTCAAAGCAACTTCAGGGGCATGGGATCGGGCATCGTCGTTCCCGGCACCGGCTTTGTGTTTCAAGACCGAGGCGAGCTCTTTTCGATGGATCCCGACCATGCCAACGCCTATGAACCAGGGAAGCGGCCTTTTCACACGATCATCCCTGCGTTCATCATGAAAGACGGCAAACCGTGGGTCAGTTTCGGGCTTATGGGAGGCGACATGCAGCCCCAAGGCCATGTGCAGATCGTTGTGAACCTGATCGACTTCGGGATGAATCTGCAGGAGGCCGGTGATGCAGCCCGCTGGAGGCACTTCGGGTCAACGGAAGTGACGGCGGGAGCAAACGACTACCTGCGCGACGGCGGAAGGCTGAGCGTGGAGTCAGGCGTACCCAGCCAGGTATTGCGCGACCTGACCCTTCGTGGCCATAAGGTCGGATTCGAAGTTGGCCCGTATGGCGGTTACCAAGCCATCATGTGGGACAATAAGCATAAGGTTTGGATCGGTGCGTCGGAGTCGCGCAAGGATGGGCACGCAGCGGGATACTGAGCAAGAGCAACGGCAAGAGCAAGAGGTTAGGTCAAGAGAGCCAGGAGCTGAGTTTGGTGAGTTCGATATTGCCGCCAGTGAGGATAATGCCCACGCGTTTGCCGGTAAAGACGTCCCTGTTTTTCAATACGGCGGCGAGGGGCACGACGCAGCTTGGCTCGACGACGATCTTCATGCGCTCGAGCACCAGTTTCAATGCTGCCTTGATTTCGTCTTCCGAAACGGTGAAGATATCGGTGACATGGTCTCGGATGATGGCAAATGTCCTTTCGCTGAGACGGGTGAGCAGCCCATCGGCTATCGTGTCGATATACGGTGCTGGCAGTAGCGTGCCAGATTTGAACGATGCATAAGCGTCGGCCGCCCCCTCGGGCTCACCTGCATACGCCTTCGCATCCGGTTTAAAGTAATGCACGCTCAACGCAGTGCCCGACATAAGTCCGCCACCGCCCACCGGCGCAGTGATGGCATCCAAATCAGAGACGTCTTCGAGTAATTCCTTTGCACATGTTGCTTGGCCCGTAATGACGCGGTCGTCGTCGTACGGATGCACAAATGCAGCTCCCGTTCGTTCGACGATGTCAGCCACCGTGTCTTCTCGGGCTTTCTGGTTCGGCGCGCAAAACGTGATCGTTGCACCATAGCCACGCACGGCATCGACCTTTGGTCTGGGAGATGTCTCCGGCATCACGATGTAGGCCGGAATGCCTAGCTGACGGGCTGCGTAAGCGATTGCCTGCGCATGGTTGCCGGAGGAATGGGTTGCCAATCCTCTCGACAACTCATCCGCATTGAGCGATAGCGCGGCGTTCATCCCCCCACGAATCTTGAATGCTCCAATTTTCTGGAAATTTTCGCACTTGAAGAACAGCGACGCGTCCGACATGGCGTCGAGCGTCGAGCTTGTAAGAACGGGAGTTCGATGGATATACGGGCGTATGCGCTCGTGAGCCTCTGTGATGTCTTGCTTGCTGATCATCTGAGTTGGTCAAGGATGTGCTGAATGGCGCGGTCGAGTTGGGGGTCGCGGCCAGATAGGTTGTCTTCGAAGGTATTCTTGACAAAGATGTCGGGTGCAACGCCCTCCCGTTCCAAATTGCGTCCATCAAGCCCGTAGCAACCCCAGGCCGGCATGCGGTGGCTAGATCCATCAACCAAGCCCAAGCTCGTGGTGAAGATGATCCAACGGTAGGTTTCGGTTCCGATCACGGTGCCGAGCTTGAGCGCTTTGAAACCCTCAGTGGTCATTTCGGCATCTGACAGGCTCTGCTCGTTCACCAAAAGCACAATAGGCTTGTCGGCCGGCGTGAAGTTGGGTTGACTCGTGCGCGCACCGTCTCTGAAGCTCCATTTTAAGTACTCGCGCTGGCTCAAAAGCTGCAGTACGGCATCGTGAACATTTCCACCCGTGTTGTTCCTGAGATCTAGAATAAGGGCGTCTCGATCCTGTGCCTCGTTGGCCATTTCGATCCTGAGCCGCTCAAGCTCGCCACCGCCCATATTCTTCATGTGGATGTAAGCGATACGGCCATTTCCATCCTTGTCGACTTTGGCTTGGTTGGTATCCATCCATTCATCATATAGGAGAGTGCGGAGTGCGCCAGCCGACATCGGACGTATTTTAACGTTAAAACGTTCGTTGTTTCGACTGAAGCCAAGCTCGATTTCTGTCAGCATTCCAGGGTTGAGAAAGTAGCTTTCTCGATTATCGTTTCTATTGACCTGTGTTCCATTGACAGAAACAAGCACATCACCTGGACGAACGGTTACATCCTTATTGTCGGCTGAGCTCCCTTTCACGATTCTGTCGACAGTGAATGGAGCCTCTTGGCGGAACATGATACCCGTTTCCATCGACCTTGATGTGAAGAAAACGTTCTCCTCCTGACCAAATGAATTGAAGCCCAGATGGGATGCGTTCAATTCGCCGAGAAGATCGTTAGTCAGAAGTCGCAGCTGGTCGCGGGTTGAAACATGCGGAAGGTACGATTCGTACGTTTTGCGCATGGATTCCCAGTTCACTCCATGGAAGTCGCCTGAATAGAAGTTTTCGTCCATATTCGCCCACGTTTCGTGGAACATCTGGTCGAATTCCTCACGCATGTTCTTATAGAAAGCCTCGTCGATGGTGATTTTCTCGACATCGTTCGCGGCCAGCTTCACAATATGGATGTCGCCACGTACGAGGGTATAAAAGGTGTTATTCGCCTCAACGAGCCCGAATCCACCCAAAGCACCGCGGATCTTCTCCGTCTTTGGAGCCTCAAAGGGTGCCAATACTGTTTTCCATAGGTTGGTAGGCGACGCATCATGATTGGAAGTGTACAATACTGTATGTTCGCCATCCTTCTCGATCACGTGCACAATCGACTGACTTCCTGAGTTCGGTCCGACGCGCTCCCACCGTCGTACCAAATCGTCGAAGTCAATTTCGACCGTCGGTTTCTTGCTTGGGCTGTTATTTGTGGACTTTTTCGCCGTGTCGGCCTGGGCAAAAAGCTGGTTGAATCGATCACTTCTGAATTCGGGTCCATATTTTTGGAGCGGAATCCTCCAGATGCTGGCATTACCGCCGCCGCTCGGGTAGGTTGGAGTCGTACGGTCGCTGTGGAAATAAATGAACTTCCCGTCGGGCGACCACACCGGATTATTCTCAGCGACGCGCGTGTTCGTGAAGTTGACCGTACGCTTGCCCTTTAAATCGACGAGCATGATCTCGCGCTCAAAGTCGCGGATGGCAGTAAAGGCAACCCATTGGTCATCGGGCGAGAATTTGGGATCCGTGTTGTAAAATCCCCAAAGCTCGTCGGAAGCGATCACATCCGACTTTAGCGAAGCTGAATCCAACACCTTGACGTCGTTTCGTCCACTTAAATACACCAGCTTCGACTTGTCGCTATTCCAGCTCAAATTACGATCGTCACCACGGGTGTTCGTTACCTGTTTTTCTGTACCAGTACCATCTCCACTAATCGTGTACAAGTTCTCCCACCCGCGGTTCGTGCGGCTATAGATAAGTGACTTGTTGTCAGCCATCCACTTAACGGAAACTACCCGCTCGGCAGACAAGACCGGCATCCTACGCACGAACTTGCCTTTGATGTCCGACACAAACAGTACACCTCGCGAGACGAAGGCGATCTTTTTGCCGTCGCCCGACACATCGAAGGCCGATATGTTACCTCCGGTCTTGAATTCCTTCGATAGTTCTAATGTACTGGCAGCATGGATAGTTACCGGCACTTTGCTCGACCGCTTGGTGGCCACATCGTAGACCCATAATTGGTAATCGCGCGTGAAGGTGATCTTGCTTCCGTCGGCACTTACCTGGGGGTAATAGGCGGATGTCTCAAAATTGGTCAGACGCTCAGGGGATCCATCTTTGTACACATACAGATTGTACTCATCATTGTGCCTGTCGGACACAAAATAGAGATTCCCAGTTCGGTCGAAGCTTGGAAACATGTCCTTGCCCATGTGTTCGGTCAACTGGCGGTATTGACGACTTTGGATATTGTACGACTTGAGATCTGGGTTATACGCTCCTACATAGCGCTTGCGAGATGGAAATCTCAGGCTTTCCCAGGTGTCTGTGAACACAATATCGCCCGTGGATGGGTGCTGAACGGCGTCGTGCGTCAGGTTGAAGTAGTGTTCGAACAACCGCTTGGGCGTGCCACCATTAATCGATACCGTATACGTAGATACTGAATTGTAACGGTTGGAGTTGAACATGACCTGGCTGCTGTCCCAAGACCAGCTTACTGGTTCGTCGTTTGCATCATGCACGGTAAGTTGCTTGATGGGTCCACCGGCCAGTGGCATCACATACACGTTGGCATTGCCTTCCTGACTGCCAGCAAATGCAAGCCATTTGCCGTCTGGTGAGACCCTTGGGGAGGTTTCGTTACCATCCATGGCTGTAACTCGCACTGCGGTTCCTCCGCCAGTAGGCACTTTCCAGATATCTCCTTCGTAGGCGAAATAAATCGTTGACCCGTCGGGTGTCAGGCTAGGCTTTGTTGGAAAGTACAAATCTGTCGCCAGCGATGCCGCACTCGACAGCAGAAACAGGGAAATGATCGTAAATAGGCGTGCCATACAGTAGCAATTTTGTTAATTGATACTGCGAAAGTACAAAACAGAATTGAAGATTGGAGAGTGAAAATTGAAGATTTAAAATTGAAAATTTGAGATTGATTAACTTCTCCTTCTCCTTTTTCCTTCCTTCTTCTTTCGTCTTTAGTCTTTCTTCTTTCTGCCCGGGTACTTGTCGTACGGAAACAAAAACAGCCCATACGGTTCGTTGCCCACTTTGTCGGCTGTCTGGTGGTGGCGCTGGTGTGCCCGGCGAATGAGTCGCATCAATCTGTTTTCGCTCGAGAACGGAAGAAACCTTCGATGGGTGAACAGGTCGTGGATGATGAAGTACAGAATACCGTACACGGTGATGCCCATACCAAGGCCAAACCTCGGATCGCCAAAAGGGTCGTTCACACCCAGGACGATGAGGACAATGGCAGCAACCGCAAACAACGTCGAGAATACGTCGTTCAGCTCAAAAATACCGTGGTGTGCTTCGTGGTGCGTCCTGTGGATGCGCCAGAGCAACCCATGAAAGAGATAGCGGTGGACCACATACGACAGGATCTCCATCCCTACAAAACCAAGAAATAAGTAAGCCCAAAAAATCATACCCTAAATATACCTCATTTCAACCAATCAAGGCTCCCGCTTTTGCTCTCGCTTCTCGCTTCTCGCCACTGTTTGCACGGTGACTCTGTTTTTGGTATTTTCCTAGCCCACTCGATCAACGGATAAAGCTGTTACACTATGAAATCATCAAATCGTCTGCTTATCACCCTTCTGACTGGAGCCTTGGCTCTTGGAACAATGGCATGCTCCGGTTCAAACGAAACACCTTCGGAGCCGGTCCAGGCGGATAAAGTAGTATTGACGGACGATGTAACCAGCAACGTTCAGCGTATTCTCGACGGATATTACACCGTCAAAGACGCAATGGTGACCAGCGATGCCGCACAGGTTAAAACAGCAGCTGAGGCGTTATTGGAAATTATTACCCAATTCGACACAAATGGCCTAGATGAAGCCGTAGCTGTTCGTCTGACCAGCGAAGTTGACGCTATCCGTTATGGCACTCAAAACGTGGCCGAGGCAGAGACCATCGATGCACAGCGCGAGTACTTGCCAGCTCTGACCGAGAACATGATCGGACTCGTCACTCACTATAAAGTGACCACCCAACCTGTCTACAAGCAGTATTGCCCTATGGCGTTCAACGACAAGGGAGCATTCTGGTTGAGCAGCAGCGACTCGGTAATCAACCCCTACTTTGGAGATATGATGCTCCGTTGTGGCGAAGTGGTTGAATCACTTTAGACACAGGCATAACATTCAATGTTGAGTACAAAAAGAACGCGGACCCGTTTCAAGGAGTCCGCGTTACAGATAGGTATGCTTAGTGCTCTTCCTCTTGCCGAGTCAGAGTTTCTCTGGTGTCACATCTCAGGTTAGACCTGATTTTCTTTCAATTCCAAATCTCATGTCGGTTAGTTACCACGGTCGGCTGCTGTCAGCCTAAATACGATCGGTATGCTGTACTGCACCTTAACGGGTCGGCCGCGCTGTTTGCCAGGCGTAAACTTTGCCTTTTTGACCGCTTCTAGCGCTGCTTCGTCACATCCTCCACCAATCCCTTTAAGGACCACTGGATTTGTGACATTACCTTTTTCGTCGATGACGAACTGGACAAAGACGCGTCCCTCTATTCCTGCCTTCTTGGCAATCTCCGGATAGACAATCAACTTCTGAACGGACTCCAGTCCTCCGATGAGCTCGGGCATTTCTTCGACAGCAATAAATACCTCAGGCTCCTCTGGTTCTTTTGCTTCTTGCTTCTTCTCTGCTGGAGGAGCTGGCGGTGCTGGAGGAAGCTCGAGGGCCACGGAAAGGTCGAGGGACGCATCAAGATTCAACTCAATTTCTTCCACCAACATATCGTTTGGCACCTCAACGGGCACCGGTGGACGTGGCGGTGGGGGTGGGCGTGTCAACTGTTCGGTTTGAACAATTTCTTCGATGCTTATTACTTCATCGCGTTGCGTAAATTCGATCTCTTTGACCTCAGTTTGCAGATCAATCTTGAAAAGTGTGATCATGGCAAGGAGAGAGAGTATCAGGCCCGTCTGCAAGCTAATCGTGTAGTTGGCAGTTACGTCTGCGCCGGGCTTCTTGAGGTTTAAGTGTCTCATAACGGTACCTCATCTATCTGAATTATCTGTCATCATATCAATTACCCCATCGGGGCTCCAGCTAGGCAGAAACACGTGGAAGCGGTTTTCTGCCTCTATATCTGTTGCTACATGAATGTTACGTGGATGTGCGACATCATATATAGCGTCTCTTGGCAATAATTTTACATCTCTTGCTCATACATCGCCCGCCACCGCCTGAAACAAGTAAGGGGCAGAACAAGCGAGTAATGTTCGCCTGCCCTACCCCTACGATTTCACCTTAATTACTCGACTATTTCGACAGGTACAAGTTTTTAAATTCGTACGGCTTGCGGAAATGTTCGTCCTTGAAGTCCTTGAGAAAGTAGATGCTTTCGCCGGTGGATTTCATCTCCGGCCCGAGCTCCTTCTTGACCTCCGGGAATTTGTCGAATGGGAAGACCGGCTCTTTGATGGCATAACAATCCAGGCTGGATGACAGATCAAACTCGGACAGCTTGTGGCCAAGAATGACCTTGACCCCAATTTGAGCCTCCGGACGACCGGTCGCCTTTGCAATGAATGGGATTGTGCGCGTTGCGCGTGGATTGGCCTCGAGCACATACACAATCTCGTTCTTGACGGCATACTGCACATTGATGAAGCCACGAATGTGCATAGCCTTGGCAATGCGCATCTGGTAGTCCTCGATGGTTTTGATCACATGGTCGCTTAGCGAGTAAGGAGGAAGCACGGCAGTCGAATCGCCAGAGTGTACTCCTGCAGGTTCGATGTGCTGCATGATGCCGGAAATGTGAAGTTGATCGCCGTCAAAAATGGAGTCGACATCCACCTCAATCGCATGCTCGAGATAGCGGTCGACCAAGAAGGCATTTTCAGGATGGGTTGCCATTACGCGCTTCACATATCGGTCTAGCTCTTCGTGCTTTACGGCAATTCGCATACCTTGTCCACCAAGTACATAGCTTGGTCTAAGCAACACAGGATATCCAACCTTGTCGGCAACCGCCAAGGCCTCTGCTACCGTTGTTGCCGTGCCATAGGCGGGGAATGGGATCTCCAGTTGGGTGAGCAAATCCGAAAACTTGCCTCGGTCCTCGGCCAAATCCATCATGTCGTAGGTTGTCCCAAAGATCTTGATCCCGGACGCCTTGAACCGGCTGGCCAATTTCAGCGCAGTCTGGCCACCGACCTGCAGGATAACCCCCTCCGGTTTCTCATGTTCATAAATGTCGAGGACCCTCTCCCAGAATACCGGCTCGAAATAGAGCTTGTCTGCAATGTCAAAATCGGTTGATACGGTCTCGGGGTTACAGTTAACCATGATGGTTTCATAGCCCAGGTCTTTGGCTGCCAATACGGCATGCGTGCACGAATAGTCGAACTCGATGGCTTGACCGATGCGGTTGGGGCCGCTTCCGAGGATCAGTATTTTCTTCTTCTCGGTGACGACGCTTTCGTTTTCCTCCTCATATGTCGAGTAATAATAGGGCGTTTGAGCAGGAAATTCGCCTGCACAAGTGTCCACTAAACGAAAGCTGGGCTTGAGCCCGATAGAGAGTCGGTGTTCGCGAACTTGGTCCTCTGTCACAAGTTCGCCGCTTTTGCTCAATAGCCATGCCAGCTGCTTGTCGGAAAAGCCTGCCTGCTTCATTTCATACAGATCCTCACGGCCGATGCTAGACAGCGACTGCCCCTCCGTGCGGTTTTCGAGCGACACCATGTAGCGTATCTGCTGCAGGAACCACGGATCCACCTTTGTTATGTCGGCAATCTCCTCCACGGATGCACCGAGCTTAAAGGCATTTCGAATTTGTATGCTTCGATCCCAGTATGGCTTCAGCAGGCGTTCGCGCACGGTCTTGCGGTCGGGCACGTCGAACCCGTCGGCACCAAGGCCGGCTCGGCCAACCTCCATCGATTGCCAAGCCTTGTTCATGGCCTCGGCAAATGTCCGGCCAATTGCCATAACTTCGCCCACTGCCTTCATCTGGGTGCCCAACGTCTCATCAACGCCAGGGAACTTCTCGAAGTTGAATCGTGGCACTTTCACTACGACGTAGTCGAGCGATGGCTCGAAACAAGCCGAAGTCGTTCCGGTGATTTGATTCTTCAGTTCGTCCAAATTGTATCCAACGGCCAGTTTTGTGGCGATTTTGGCAATCGGATAACCCGTCGCCTTCGAGGCCAAAGCTGATGAACGGCTTACTCTAGGGTTGATTTCGACAGCAACAAAACGGTCAGTGCCTGGCTCCATCGCAAACTGCACGTTACATCCGCCCGCAAAGGCTCCAATGCTGCGCATCATCTTAATGGCGGCGTCGCGCAGAATCTGCAGCTGCTTATCGGTAAGCGTCTGGGTCGGTGCTACGGTCACAGAGTCGCCTGTATGGACCCCCATTGGATCCATGTTTTCGATGTAACAGATGATGACCACGTTGTCGTTGTTGTCGCGAAGCAACTCCAACTCATATTCCTTCCAGCCAAACACCGACTCTTCAATCAAAACCTCGTGTATGGGGCTCAGTTCGAGTCCACGCAACACTTTGCGCTCAAATTCATCTTCGTTCCACACGATTCCGCCACCCATTCCGCCGAGGGTGAACGACGGACGAATGACTATCGGAAGCCCTCCGAGCTCTTCGACGATTTCCTTAGCGTCGAGCAGCGACTTCGCCGTGCGGCTGCGGCATTGCCCGATGCTGATGTCATTCATCAGGTCGCGGAATTTGGCCCTGTCTTCGGTGATTTCGATGGCATCGATATTCACACCGATCACGTCGATACCCTCTTTGGCCCAGAATCCCTCGTTGTGCAGGTCCCTGGCTAGGTTCAGGGCAGTTTGTCCGCCCATGGTAGGAAGCACTGCGTCGGGCCTCTCGATCTCAACGATCTCGCGTATCGATTGAGTAGTGAGCGGCTTCAAATATATTTTGTCGGCCATGATTGGATCCGTCATGATCGTAGCCGGATTCGAGTTGATCAACACAACCTCGTATCCTTCCTCCTTCAATGACCTGCAGGCCTGCGTTCCTGAATAATCAAACTCGCAGGCTTGGCCGATGATGATCGGACCTGAACCGATAATCAGGATTTTATGGATGTCGTCGCGTCTAGGCATTCTTTTGGATGATAAAATTTTAAGCTTTTGATTCAGCGATGCGGTTCATGAACTGATCGAATAAGTATGCTGAATCGTGTGGCCCGGGCGATGCCTCAGGGTGGTATTGTACTGAGAATCCGTTAAACCGTCTAAATTCCAAGCCCTCAACGGTGTCGTCGTTCAGGTTCATGTGCGATATGGTTGCCACATCGGGATCAACGGCCTCAAGAGGAACCGAAAATCCGTGGTTTTGTGTCGTGATTTCAACCAGCCCTGTCGTAACGTTCTTCACCGGGTGGTTGGCCCCACGATGGCCGACAAACATCTTGCCCACCTTGATGCCCTCCGATAACGCCATCAACTGATGGCCGAGACATATACCGAAGATCGGCTTTCCAGTTGCCTTTGCCTGCTGCACCGTCTCGATGGCGTATCCCATGGGGTTTGGGTCGCCAGGACCGTTTGAGAAGAAGAAGCCATCTGGACCCCACGACATGATCTCTTCGAAGGATGTCCTCGCTGGAAACACCCTCACGGTGCAGCCTCTTGCCGTGAAATTGTTCAGGATGTTCTGTTTGATCCCATAATCGATTGCCGCAATGCGGAATCCACCGTCTCCTGGAATGGTTTGTGCTTCCTCGCGGGTCACTTTTGAAGCCAGCTCTAGGCCTTCCATGCTAACCCAGGCCTTTGCTTCGGCAACAAGCTCGTCCGGATCCAATATTTCGGTCGAAATAACGGCATTCATCACACCCTTGCTGCGGATGTGCCTGACCAACTTCCGGGTGTCGACACCGGTGATCCCTACAATCTTGTTCCTTTGCAAGTACTCCTGTAAGCTGCCGTCGGCCATTGGGTTACTGTAGTCGATCGAGAAATCTCTAACGATGACCCCAGAAACCATCACCTTCGAAGCCTCGTCGTCTCTGGAGGCGGTTCCGTAGTTTCCGATGTGAGGGTACGTCATCATCATGAGCTGACCGTAGTAGCTAGGGTCGGTAAATATCTCCTGATAGCCCGTCATGCTGGTGTTGAAGCAAAGCTCACCACCGGTGGTGCCTTCGTGCCCGATTGACCAACCCGATGCGGTGGTTCCGTCGGCAAGGGCTAGTAGGGCCGGTTTGCGTGGTTTGAGGGACATGATCTATGATTTATGCTGTCTGATAAACAAAAAAAATCCGACAACTCAACCGATGAATTGCCGGATTCATGAAATGGATAACATTTGGGTTTCTTCTTCAATGCTGCCGTGGTACTCCAAGATTTAAAACAACGCATAGATGAAGGGCGCCAACGCCGTGTTGCCAGTTACGACAATGAGCAATCCCAACCCTACCAGTACAACTATGATCGGGAGGAGCCAGTATTTCTTTCTGACTTTGATGAACTCCCAAAACTCCGATATGATTTTTGCTTTGCTCATTTCGCCTGTTGTCAAATTGCGTTAAGGTACACAGATCGAGCAAACTTTACAACGAGAAACTAGTTCTTAAGCTATTTGAGAAGGCTTGGATCGACACTGTTTATAAATTTGATGAGCGATTCCACCACCCGTTCCGACTTGGCGGATCCGCTTAACACCTTGCTGATCATGCTGCTGTTCTGCGTAAGGAATTCACTGGCAACGTCACGGTCTGTGAATGCCCTCCCATTCGTCTTTCGTTTGCGAACCTTGGCCATCTCGTAGGCCACCCGCAGTTTTTCAAGCTCAATTTCCATTGTTTCTCCCTCTTTTTTGATGTAGATTCAATTTTGATGAATTCAAATTTTATACACACGTTCGCAACAAATTAGAAGAAATCTGCGAATTTTCTACTACATACTATCGCTGTTAGTGAAGTGACTTTTAGCGGCAACACATTACGGAATCTCAGAAAGTCGAGGGCTCTCACGCAGCGCAAGCTGGGTGAACTCATAGGGGTGCACCATACGCACATAAGCAAGTGGGAACTAGAGGAGTACGCACCCGGCAACGACCACGTCCAGAAGCTGGCCGTTGCGCTTGGAGTGCCAATATCTGAGTTTTACATTGCGACTAAATATGCCGGACACTTTCCTGCAGAGCGTACCGAACAAGACCCCGTGACGTATCTCGACGACAAAGAATCGAGATTAAGTTACCTCACTTCCATCCGCCACTATTTGCACCATCAACTCAGCATCGTAAACGACGAAATCAACCTGTTAGAGTAAGCTAGGTAATTAGACCTCGACTACCGTGACTCCAGGGCCGCCCATGTCCCATCGAGGAGTGTAATATTTTCGGATGCTGCTGCGCGATGCGAGGTGATCGTGGACCACTTTTCTGAGCACGCCATCTCCTTTACCATGGATGATCTCCACCTGGTGCAGCCCCGTTTGGATCACATCGTCGAGATATCGCACCACCTTTTTCTCGGCCTCGTCAGCACGCATGCCTCGAATGTCGAGGGTAATCGGCACTTGCAGTGGCACAGGCATCGACGCTGACGACATGATCTTCACCATGGGCGTCTGTGCTTTTTTTACCTGCTCGGTCACCTTTACCAGCTTGTCGACGCGGGTCTTCATCCGCATTCCGTTAACGAGCACAACGGCCTGCTTGCCCGAGAGCTCCAATAGCTCGCCGGTGCTCTTGCCGTCGAGGAATCGGATCAGGTCGCCAGGTGCGGGCGGGTCGCTCGAGACTTCGAGAATGCGTTGCTCTTCAATCTGCTGCAACTCGCCGTCGGTTGCGGCGATCGAGTCGCGCACCTTCTTGCGTACCGTTTTCACAACCTCTTTGTCGGCTCCTGTCTTTTTGATCAGCTTGATGGCATCGTCGACCTGCTTTTGGGCGCCAAGCACGATGTTCTTCGCCTCTTGGAGTGCCTTTTGACGAAGCTTGCTTTGCTCATTGATGATCGCCTTCTGCTTCGTTTCGAGGTCGCCTCGTTGCTTCTCCACCTCCCGAAGTGTCATAGCCGCCTGAAAGGCCGCCAAATCAGCCTCACGAGTCTTTGTCTGAAGCTCCAAAATCAACGATTCAACCCTGTTCTTCGACTTTCCAATCTTTGTGCGTGCTCGATCGAGCAAAGCATGATCGACTCCGATTCGGGCAGCAATTTCAAACGCATAGCTGCTGCCAGGCACACCTTTCCGGAAGATGTACGTCGGCGATAACGTGACAGGATCGAACTCCATCGACGCATTGACGGCCTTAGGGTGGTCGTGTGCAAAAATCTTGAGATGGCCATGGTGGGTGGTGGCCAAAACCAAAACGCCGCGTTCCATCATGGTCTCCATGAATGCCTGATACAGAGCGGCACCTTCCTCCGGGTCTGTTCCCGTGCCCGCCTCGTCAATGAGCACCAAGCTGCCGTGTTTAGCATCTTTGAGGGTGTCGCGCATCCAAGTGAGGCGCGATGAAAAGGTGGATAAATCCTGCTCAACCGACTGGTCGTCTCCCAAGTCGATGAAAATACTGTCGAAAACGGGCATTTGCGTACCATCGGCCACCGGAATGGCGTATCCGCATTGCAACATGATCACACACAGCCCCAGCGTCTTCAGAGCCACCGACTTGCCTCCGGCATTTGGTCCTGTGATCAACAGACATCGTTCGTTGGAGTCGAGCACGAGGTCGAGTGGAACCACCTCTTCCTTTCTGGCTGAGTCCCGGAGCTTCTTGAGCAAAAGATGTGGGTTCTTAGCCCTGATCAAACTGAGTTGGGCAGTACCCCACTCAGGAATCTGTCCATTCAGCCGATACGAAAAACGAGATATCGCGTGGATAAGATCCAGTTTGCCGATATGCTCTGTATTGTGTTGCAAGCTGTCGGCATACTTTCTTACCAAATCGGTAAGTGCCATCAGAAGCCGCTCAATTTCTTGTGCTTCCTGAATTTCGAGCTGTCGTATTTCGTTGTTCAGATGCAGGGCTTCGACGGGCTCAAGATACACGGTCTGCCCGGTTGACGATATGTCGTGAATAAAGCCCTGAATCTTTCTCTTGTATTCGGCCTTTACCGGAATCACCATTCTGCCATTTCGAATGGTCATGCCCTCGTCGCCCGTCATTTCGTTGCGGGCGGCCTCGCGGAGTATCCGATCGAGCGTTGTCCTCAATTCGGCCTTCCTCTGATGCATCGAACGGCGAATATTTCGAAGCTCGTTGCTTGCAGAATCCTTGACCTCACCATTTTCGCTTAAAACCTGCTGGATCGCCGTCTCAAGCTCTTTCATGGGCAGAATCTGGTTGCCCGTCGAGGATAGGCGTGGATAGGTGTCGGTTCTGGTTTGAAAAAACTGCCTAATTCGCCTCGATGCGACAGCCATGGCACCGATCTGTAGCAACGACACCGGGTCGAGGATGCTGCGTTGAACCCTCGATCGCTTCACGGCCTGACGGATATCCTGAAGGCCCTCCAATGGTATGCCCTCGTCGAGCTGCAATATCCGCAGCATTTCGCCCGTCGACTCAAGCCGCTCCCGCAGTTCGATCATGTCGGACGTTGGATGGAGAACCTCCAGGCGTTCAACACCCATGTTTGTGAGAACACTCTGAAGCGTGGCTTCGCGAATGGCTTCGAAGCCAATTTTGTGAGTCAAATTATCTGGATATAGCTGCATGCTCTAAAGGTACGGACATTTTGCTTCGGCTTGACCCCACCGGGTTTTAAGATCAATACATGCTGAACGTGCCTGCACTCACCGCCATTCGGGTAAGTAAGAATGCGGTATCTTTGTAGGCGGGTGACGACGAGATTATTGGGACAATGGTTCATGTGATGGGGCAAATTACGGACCGCTCGATTTATGTTGAATCTTATCCCACAGGTCTGTCGTAAAACATCGGATACCCTATAGCCATTCCAAAGCAATCGACCCAAGGCGAGCGTCACCATTTTTTGCACCATTAATCATGCCAAGTCTGGCAGCTATCATGGATAGAGTTTTAGAAATTATCAGCGAATTTCTGGGCATCAGCGAGGATGCCTCCATCAAGCTCATTTTATCGGTCGTTATGGCCGTCGTGCTTGGTGTTGTGCAGTTCACCATACTAAAAATTGCACTCCGCAATGTTAATGACACGGGTTTGAGGTATAAATGGGGCAAGACCACCCGATTCATCATTGCAATCATCGGCATCCTTCTGATTGGTCGTATCTGGTTTGAGGGTGTCGGAGCATTTGGGACCTACATTGCCCTCGTTGCTGCGGGTTTGGTCATCGTGCTGCGCGAACCGGTTCAAGACATAGCCGCATTTCTGTTCATCATGTGGAGACATCCATTCCGTCTTGGCGACCGCATCGAGGTGAACGAGGTGAGCGGAGACGTGATCGATCAGGGGTTGTTCAAGTTTACGTTGATGGAGATCGGGAAGTGGGTCGATGCCGACCAGAGCACGGGGCGTGTTGTACATATTTCGAATCACAAAATATTTTCTGGAAATATTTACAACTATACAGGTGGCTTCAAGTACATCTGGAACGAAGTGACGGTGAGGCTTGCATTCGAGAGTGATTGGCGCAAGGCAAAGGAGCTGCTTCTTGAAATTGCAAACCGGTATTCGGCGGAAGTGACCCAAAAAGCGGAACAGGAGATGATCGAGGCCGCATCGACCTACTATCTGAATTACAGCATCCTGACGCCGACCGTGTATGTTGACATCAAGGAGTATGGCATCAACCTGACCATCCGATACCTCACTGAACCCAGACGTCGCAGGGGTACCCAGCAGCAGATCAGCGAGGCCATTCTTGACATGGTTCTCACCAACGACGACATCATGTGGGCGTATCCGACCAGTCGCGTTTACCGCGCCGAAATCGATGGGAAAGACGATAACTGGCTGGGTGGCGAGCGCTTCCCTTTGAAGCCATTGTAGAAATGGCTCATCAGAAAGCAAAGCGAGTAACAATACGATAACATTTGTTTAACACTGGCATTACGTGGGGGTAATATCATTCGGCTTACCCAAAACCACATTTGCCTTTATGTTGCAAAAGTTACTTTGTATCCTTCTATTACTCCTTGTTTCGCCGATCGTTGTGTCGGCACAAACTGGGTCAATTACAGGCCGTGTTGTTGACAAAGACGGCTTCCCGATGCCCGGAGCCACGATTCTACTGACGGAATTACCCTCCAAAGGAACCGTTTCGGATGCGAATGGTCGTTACACCCTTGTGAATGTTCCAGTTGGATCATACACCGTCAGAATTTCGTATATCGGATATGCCACATTGAATCTCCCTGTGGAAGTACGCCAAGGCGTTTCCACTCCATTGAACGTACGCTTGGAAGAGGCGGCGAAAGTGGGAGACGAAGTCATCGTTCTAGGCGACAATCTTCGCGGTCAGGCACGTGCGCTTAACCAGCAGCGTAACAACATGAATATCACGAACGTGGTGTCGTCTGATCAGGTTGGCCGTTTCCCGGATGCCAATATCGGAGATGCCCTCAAGCGCGTGAGCGGCATCACCATTCAGAATGACCAAGGTGAAGCCCGCAATATCATTATTCGTGGCATGGCGCCACAGCTTAACTCCGTAACTTTGAACGGAGAGCGCATGCCGTCGGCCGAAGGAGACAACCGTCTCATCCAGCTCGACCTCATCCCTGCCGACATGATCCAGAGCATCGAGGTCAGCAAGGCCGTATTGCCCGACATGGACGCCGACGCCATCGGTGGATCAGTAAACCTAGTAACGAAAAGCACCCCGAGTGGCCTTCGTATATCGGGCACTGCAGCCAGTGGGATGAACTTCCTCAGTAACAAACCCATTTGGAACGGCTCCTTTTCGGTGGGCAACCGCTTTGCCGACGACAAACTTGGGGTGATGATTTCTGGAGCTTATCATAGCCATAATTTTGGATCAGATAACATCGAGGCTGAATGGACAGAATTGAGCGATGGTCGTGCAATTATTGACGAATTCGATATTCGCAAGTACATCGTTCGCCGCGACCGCCGCAGCGGATCGGTTGGTTTAGACTACCGCGTAAACGACCGGAACGTCATCTTCTTGAACGGCATGTACAACTGGCGCGACGACTGGGAGAATCGTTACCGCATGCGTGTGAGCCAGATCCAGCGTGCATTCGACCGTAACCAAGTAACCGATAACGGGAACGGCACCTACAACCTTCCAGCACGCGTCCAATTCCAAACTAAGGGGGGTCTAGATAACGACCGTATCAAGGGAACCCGTCTTGAAGATCAGCGTACTCGAAATTTATCGCTCGGTGGCGATCACCTCTTGGGCAGCCTGAAACTGAACTGGTCAGTATCGACCGCCAAGGCAAGCGAAGAGCGTCCGAACGAGAGATACATCAGCTATCGTTCAGCAGGAAGGGCAACCATACTCGATCTCGCTGACACAAACAAGCCTAACGCCCAGCTGGCGAATGCTGCCGATAATCTAGCCATCGGCTTCAATGAGTTGTCTGAGCAATATGGATACACATCCGATCAGGATGTAAATGCGAAAATTGACTTTTTGCTCCCATATAGCGGCGATGGTTTCGTCAAGTTCGGCGGTAAGATTCGCTCGAAGAGCAAGGACCGCGACAATAACTTCTTTGTTTATGATCCTGTTAACCTTAGCACATTCGGATCGACCTTGGGTTCTGTTCCGAACAGTAGCCAGACGGACGCCGGCTTTTTGCCCGGCTCAAAGTACCGTGCTGGTCAATTTGTGACAGCGGCTTTTCTAGGTGGACTTAATTTGGAAAATGGGTCAGCATTCGAGAGAGAAGACGTTCTTGAAGAGTACATCTCCGCCAACTACACCGCCGACGAGCGCATTGCATCTACCTACGCCATGGTCGATCACCAGCTGAACGACAAA
>CAYWCV010000004.1:67326-76260 GCA_964456845.1 uncultured Chitinophagales bacterium
CGACGAGCGCATTGCATCTACCTACGCCATGGTCGATCACCAGCTGAACGACAAACTGTCGGCAGTTGTCGGATTGCGCATCGAGGCCACATCTATCGATTACACCGGTAACGAGTTCGACATCGACGAAGAAGTTGTGACTGAGAACACAGGTTCGAATTCCTACGTTAACGTGCTGCCAGGTGTCCACCTTAAATACGCCGTTAACGAGAACTCCATCGTCCGCTTTGCTTGGACCAACACTTTGGCTCGTCCAGGATATTTCCAGCTAGTTCCTTACGCCTTGTTTGTTTCTGAGGATTCTGAGCTTGAGCGTGGAAACCCAGACTTGAAGGCAACGACATCGATGAACTTCGATTTGATGGCAGAAAGCTATTTCAGCAACGTGGGTATCGTTTCGGCTGGTGCGTTCTACAAAGATGTGAACAACTTCATCTACAACCAGACCACCCGTAATTACACCGACCCAACCTTCGGCTCGGGTCTCGAGTTTACCACTGCACAAAACGGTGGAACGGCAAATGTGTATGGATTTGAGGTTGCGATCCAGCGCCAGTTGTGGAAAGGTCTTGGCGTCTACTTGAACTATACGCGCACCGAATCGTCAACCACAGGTGTTGAAGGCCGCGACGACGACCTCGCACTGCCAGGAACTGCAAAGAACATGTTCAACGGCTCGCTGTCGTACGAAACATCGCGCCTGTCGTTACGTACTTCGCTCAATTACGCCAGCGATTACATCGACGAACTCGGTGGTGAAGCGTTCGAAGACCGCTTCTACGATAGTCAAACGTTCGTTGACGTCAACGGCTCGTACACCATTACCCCAAAAATTCGTGTCTTTGCCGAAGTCAACAATTTGACGAATCAACCACTCCGTTACTACCAAGGCATTCGCTCCCGCATGATGCAAGAAGAATTCTACAATGTAAGAATGAACTTTGGTATCAAGATGGATTTGTTTGGTAACTAATCGTACCTAAATTCAATCAAGCCACTCATCACATGGTGAGTGGCTTTTTTTTATTCTGCACACATGCGTTTTATACTCGTCTTCTCAATATTCCTTGTTCTCACTGGTTGTAGCGGCAAGGTTAAATATGATTCATTGCCGACCTTTACAGACTCCGACTCGTCGACTGTATACGTCGTGGTTGAAATACCAGCGGGTGAATCCCAAAAGTTTGAATACAACAAGATTTTGCACCAATTTGAGGCAGAACTGATCGACGGCAAACCTCGGGAAATTCGCTTCCTTCCATATCCTGTGAACTATGGATTCATACCATCGACGTTCTCAGATCCCGAAATGGGCGGTGATGGCGACCCGGTCGACGTCCTTCTTTTATCAAAACGACAGTCGACCGGCTCATTCGTGTCAGCTCTACCACTGGGGACGTTCAGGCTCATCGACCGAGGCGAAATCGATGACAAGGTCCTGCTGATTCCCACCGACGAGAGCTTACGACTGGTACCCTGCGAATCACTTTCATGCCTGGAAAGTGAGTACCCAGAGATGCTTCAGATTCTCGAAGACTGGTTTATGAGCTATAAAGGTCCTGGAATGATGGCATCCAACGGCTGGATGGGACCAGACTCCACATTAATGATGATTCGCACGAGTGCTCAGAGCTTCAAATCGAAGCTAGACTGACCTTAAATCACTTGTTAGCTCCAAAAAAGTCTTCCCAGCGGTAAAAATGGAAGGTCTTGTCGTCCGACATCGTCACAAACAACCCGTTTGGGAAATTTGGCCCCAAATTCACGTTGGTGACGTCGCTGCCATCGCTCTCAAGTGCGGCCACATCAACGACCTGAATGAGTGTGTGATCGTGAGGATTGCCCGCAGATCCCTCCCGTGTATATATATGAAACCGTTGACCCTGTTGGTCGGAGAGCATTAGGTAGCCAGTGCCATCTTCATTCTTGTAAATTGACAGGCCTTCATGGTCGTCGATTACTCCCGTCGTTGCAAATAGAGCAAGCTCAGCGTTGCTGCTGTCGGGGTGTGCATAGTATTTCCGAACTCCGTGTTGCTCGTCGGAATAGTAGACGTACCCAAGTTCGTTATCTACTGCAATCGCCTCGATTTCTTTTTTGCCACTATAGCTGCCAAACGTTCGAACCACGTTTCCGACTACTGTGCCGTTGCCGTTGTCGGTGAGCTCATACTGCCACAGATACGTTCCGTCAGTCGGACCCGATTTGCGGCCTACAATGGCAAAGATGCGATTCGTCGCCAAGTCGGTATACAACGAGATTCCCATAGGGTCGCGGAGGCTGTCGCCGTCAAACACGGTTATGCCACCGTTGTCGATGGCCACCATGTCGGGTAGGCTGAAAATGCGGATTTTATTCTCGCGTCGAACTGTGACGACCGCGATGTCGACTCTAGCGCCGCCAAGTTGTAGACCATATGCAATGTCAACGTTATTAGGCCTGTTCAATGGGAATACAGAACGTTCTCTGTCGATGGTACCATCCAATCGAAACACATAGAGCCCACCCTCCTCGGTGTCTCCTCCCTTGTCCGTCCCCAACACGAGACTCTGTGAAGGATCGGCAGGGTTTATCCAAATGGCGGGATCGTCGGAGTCATGTAAAACCTGTTCTGTAATGACATGAGGTTGCACTCTTACTGTATGAGTGTCCGGTGTCTGTTTATCATTGTTCGTGCCGCACGATATGACGGCAACAGCCAGAAGTGTAGGTAGAATCTTGTTTGTCATTGGGTAATATTGAGTCGCTGAGTCTGCAAAAGATAACTCCATTTGGAGCTCGATAGTATCTCATCAGAAAAATGAGCTGTGTCACTATGCGCAATTGACACATCGTGTGGCTTCAGGCATCAACTCGAGCCTGCCAAGCGGAATTTCAACGCCACATTTCATACAAATACCATACGTTTCTTTCTCGAAATTCAACCTAGCCCTATCAAGGCGCTTCAGCAGTTGCCGTGATTCCCAAAGCGCAGCTTCTGCCACACTCTTATTTTGGATGGCATCCATTCTTGAGATCCGACCAATCGCATTTTCAGGTGCGACTGGCCGCGTCACTTCCTCATATTCGGCAATCTTTTGCTCAACTTCGGTAATTCTCCGTTCGAGCAGTTTTCGTAATCGGTCTTTCGTTGGCTTGTCCATCAGGACAAGTTAACGATTGCCAAATAATCACACTACTAGACCGAAAGATACCCGCCATCGACGGCGTAGTAGCTGCCAGTGACGAACGAGGCCTTATCGGAACTTAGCCAAAGCACAAGCTCTGCAACCTCCTCGGCTTCGCCCATGCGACCGATCGGGTGCTTGGTGACCAAGAAGTCCATCACATCGGGTGTAAGATTCTTCTCTAATAACGGCGTCTTGATGAAGGCTGGACCAACACTGTTCACACGAATGCCTTTATCGGCATACTCTATGGCAGCATTCTTCGACAAGCCAACAACTCCGTGCTTGGCGGCCACATAGGCCGAAGCGGTAGCGAATCCTACTTTGCCCAGTATGGACGCAATATTGACGATGGCACCAGTGCCGGCTTTGAGCATCTCGGGAATTTGATAGCGCATACCAAAGAATACACCCGTTAAATTGATGCCGATCACCTTGTCCCACCCATCGAGCGGGTATTCGCCGGTGAGGAATGCCGGGCCGCCTATTCCAGCATTGTTGCACGCGATGTGCAACGCTCCATAGGCATCAACCGTTTTTTTTACGAGCATTTCGTTGTCGGCTGCACTGGCTACATTGGCGTGCACATACATGGCTTCGCCGCCTTCGCTGAATATCATGTCGACGGTTGCTTTTCCGCCCTCGTCGTCGATGTCGGATACTACGACTTTGGCACCCTCTTTGGCATAGCTGAGTGCTACAGCGCGTCCAATGCCGGACCCGCCACCGGTTACAATTGCAACCTTATCTTTGAGCATTTTCATGGCATTCTCCTTGAAGTAAGTAACAAAGAACAAACAATGTCCCTCGTTTAACTTACAAAAAAGCGCTTACGAAAACGTATCAGTTCTTGTTGCGGATATTGACAGATCTTGTGATTGCGCCTGTCAATATAAAATCACTCAACCTTTAATTGCCTCGCGCACGGCGATTGCCACCATATCCAAGCCTGCTTGGTCGGCGAGTTCAATTTCCTCAAGAAGGTTGCGTAGCCTGTCCGCCGGATGTAGCCTCCAACCCATTCCATGAACGGGTGTGTTTTCGACAAACGTGTACAGACCTAATTCCATGGCGCACAGTATAAGTTTCTATCCCGCTCAGCAAAGATCAGCCTAACCAAGCATTCCACGGAATACGGGAGAACATGAGTGCGAATCCGATGATGTAAAACAGGATCAGTTGCATATGCTTACGGTCATCATTGATCGCTCGCTTCATTCTACCGTGACCAATCGTGATGAGGATGATGCCAAGGATCATGGTCGTAGGGTGTTCAACAACGTAGAGACGTGAGATTGGGTCGCTCATCGCAGCTCCACTCATCGCAGCAAAACCCAGTGGCGACAAAAAGTACAGTACGAAGCCAATCACGAGTTGAAGGTGCGCCCCGATCATCGTCCACAACGCCAAGCGCTTCAGACTAGATGAAAAAGGCTTTCCACCGAGCTTACCGATCAATGCTAAAAGTATGACGATAACGCCAAGTGCCAAAACAACGTAAGCCAATGTGGAGTGGAGGTGTTGGAAACCGGTATACATGAGCTTCGAGGATTGAGGATTGAGGATTGAGGACTGAAAAAAGGAAAAAGGGAGAAACAGGGACAGAAAAGGTAGGGGCGGAGGGAGGCGAATTCAGATTTAGATCACAAGTTAGGGGAATATACCACTAAATCGGCCTTATTTGCCGATGCAAAACCGGCTGAAAATTGAATCTAGGATATCCTCGTTGGTTATGCTCCCCGTAATGTGCCCAAGTTCCTGAAGCGCTCCACGCAAGTCGATGGACAAAAACTCGTTGCTCGATCCGTCGTTGAGGCGGGCAATGGCCGACTGCACAAAATTGCGGGCTTTCTGCAGGGCGTCGCGATGACGCGTGGCCGTGATGACCAAGCTTCCAGCATCGGCATCGTGTCTACCCAGGGCTTTTTCGAGCAACATCTGCTTGAGTTGCTCCACACCACGTCCAGATGCTGCCGATATGACAACATCGTAGGAGCCTAGATCCTCGTCCGGCGAGGCCATATCAACTTTGTTCCCAATATGCAGGATGGGCTTTTCGGGATGCGCGAGCTTGAGCTGCTCGTAAGCCTCAGTCCGACCATGATCGGTGGTCATGTCGCTGAGCACCATCACCACGTCGGCCTCATCGATGGCCTTCTCCGATCGTTTCACACCCTCGGCTTCGATCACGTCGTCGGTGATCCGAAGTCCAGCTGTGTCGATGAGCTTAAAATAGATACCACCATAGGTCCAGTCGGCGTCGATGGTGTCGCGGGTGGTTCCGGCGATGGCACTCACAATGGCGCGGTCCTTGCCCGTGAGCGTATTGAGCAAGGTGGATTTGCCCGCATTAGGACGACCAACCAACACCGTGCGAACGCCGTCGCGCAATAGACGACCGGTTTCGTAGGTCTCGAGCAGCCCGCCAATCTGAGCGTCGAGGTCGACGAGAAGCTTCATCAATCCGGATCGGTCAGCAAACTCGACATCCTCTTCGATGAAGTCGAGCTCGAGTTCGAGCATGGCCGTAGCGTCGATGATTGACTGCCGGAACCGTGCCACAAACTCGCCCAACGCACCGTCGAGCTGCTGCTGGGCCGCCTGCAGTGCACGGCGGCTCTTGGCGTGGATCATATCGGCAACGGCCTCGGCTTGCGACAATTCCATCTTCCCGTTCAAGAAAGCCCGCATCGTGAACTCGCCCGGCTCGGCCATGCGAATGCCCGCCGACAATACCGCCTCAAGTACGGAGTGGGTCACCAGCACGCCGCCATGGCACGATATTTCGACGGTATCTTCGCCGGTAAACGACTTTGGGCCACGAAATACCGTGGCGATCGCTTCGTCCACCACCTCACCATTTCGCTCTATTTTGCCGAAATGAGCCGTATGTGAAGCCTGTTTCGCCAAAACCCTGCCACGAAATATCGTGTCGACCAACTCGATGGACCCCTTGCCCGACACCCGTATCACCGCAATCCCACCCTCACCCGGAGGCGTGGCGATTGCGGCAATTGGGTCGCTTGAATATGTGATAGATGCCTTCGGCATAGGTCCTTACAGGATGACAGCCGCGATTAGTAAAAGCATGTGAAGATGCCTCCGGCATAGGTCCCGACTTCGTCGGGATGACAGCAAGAGTTTGAAAAGGAAAGACCCCTTCGGGGTAGAGTCCCAATCTCCGATCACTGATCCCCGATCACCGATCCCCGCATTACTTCACATTCCCCATCAGCTTCTTAATGAACGGACTGATCAGGATAACGAACAAACCCATGCCGGCAGTGGTGTAGAAAATAAGCTGGAACTGATCGGGCAAGAGCGATGGATTCGCGGTAATTGCAGCATCGCTGAAGCGGCCTGCAAGCAAGCCGGCAATCAAGTTTCCAAGCGCTGCGGCCATGAACCAGATACCCATCATCTGTCCGACGAACTTCTTCGGCGACAGCTTGGTGATGGAGCTTAATCCCACCGGACTCAAACACAGCTCGCCCATCGTGTGCAGTAGGTAGGTGAGCACCAGCCAGCCTGGACCTGCACCGGCCTGGTTGGCCAATGCGATGTTGGCCGCAAACACCAGCACGAAGAATCCTAGACCCAACTGCACCAAGCCGAGGCCGAACTTGAAGGGCATGCTGAGCTCAATCTTCGCCCGCGACAATGCCACCCACAGCCAACCGAACACAGGGGCCAAGATGATAATGAACATCGAATTGATGGACTGGAACCAGCTGGTCGGCATGAGCCATCCAAAAATATTGCGATTCGTGTAGCGTTCGGCAAAAAGATTCAATGATGAGCCGGCCTGCTCGAAGCCGCTCCAGAACATGGCGGCGGCCAAGAACAGGAACGCAATAACGATCACCCGCTTGATTTCTGCACCATCCAAGCCGCCAAAGAATATGACGTAAGCAAAGAAGGCTGTAACAAGGGTCAAAATGATATACGCCGAGCCCTGCGCAATTCCAAGAGGATTGATAGTGACCAAGCCTGTGGCCACTACCACAACCAGCGCTACGGCAGCCAATGCGGCAACGATGACGCCCATACGAATTTTGCCCATCATAGACGGCGAGTGCTGCACGGGTGGATGAATACCCACATCGGAGAGCCTCGATTCTGTGAGTCTAAATTGGATCAGACCAAATACCATCCCGATACCAGCCATTCCGAAGCCGAGGTGCCAGTCGACCTTCTCACCCAAAAATCCGACGATGAGAGGCGCCAAGAAGGCCCCCATGTTGATGCCCATGTAAAAAATGGAGAATCCCGCATCGCGACGTGCCGGTTCGTTCTCGGGATACAACCCACCGACGATGGTGCTGATGTTCGGTTTGAGCAAGCCCGTGCCGATGACAATGAGCATCAGACCGATAAAAAACGACACGTTCGAGGGAAGCGCCATGCTGAAGTGTCCGGCGGCGATGATGATACCTCCGTACCAAATCGCCTTCCTTTGACCAAGGAAGTTATCGGCCAGCCATCCACCCGGAAGCGCAAGCAGGTACACGAACATGGTGTACAGACCGTAGATGGCCGTCGCGGTGACGTCATCCAACCCCATCCCCCCTCGATCGATGGTCGCAACCATGTACAACACCAAAATGGCGCGCATACCGTAGTAGGAGAACCGCTCCCACATTTCAGTGAAGAAGAGGGTTGAAAGACCTTTGGGATGCCCAAAAAACGAGCGATCCTGCGAATAGGTCGTATTTTCTGTACTCATGAAAAGGGATTTAGGGGTTTGTGCGCCTTGCGGGCGATGCGGTTTGTATCCAAAGCCGTAAACGTCGCATTATAGCAATCCGACGTCGCCCATGCAATACAATATTATGACACGAAACATAAGAAAAGGGCTTCTTTGCTTGATCGACACCCAATTCATACCTTTATTAGTTACTCTGCTTTTATTTGACGGGACGCCTCGAACTGAATATGAACACTACACTGCAAGCATTGGCCGGTATTCGTGCTCCTAGAGGCACATCGATAAGCTGTAAGGGATGGCACCAAGAGGCCGCTCTTCGCATGCTGATGAATAACTTAGACCCCGATGTGGCCGAGCGTCCAGAGGATTTCGTGGTATATGGCGGTACCGGCAAGGCCGTGCGCAACGCCGCCAGTTACGATGCTATCGTGCGTACCCTCAAAGGCCTTGAGAACGACGAAACCCTGCTCATCCAGTCGGGCAAGCCGGTCGGTGTGTTCCGCACCCACGACCAAGCCCCACGGGTGCTTCTCGCCAATAGCCACCTCGTGCCACGATGGGCGACTTTTGATGAGTTCCGCCGACTCGAAGCTATGGGACTCACCATGTACGGACAGATGACCGCAGGATCCTGGATCTACATCGGAAGCCAGGGCATTGTGCAGGGAACCTACGAGACCTTCGCCTCCTGCTCCGACAAGCACTTCGGAGGCAGCCTGAAGGGACGCCTGGTCGTCACCGCAGGCCTCGGCGGCATGGGTGGAGCACAACCGCTTGCCGCAACCATGTGTGGAGCCGCCTTCCTCGGCATCGACGTGGATGCCTGGAGGATACAGCGGCGCGTTGAAACCGGATACTGCGACCGCATGGAGACCGACCTAGACCGCGCCCTCGAACTCGTGCTCAGCGCCCGCGACAAGGGCGAGGCCCTCTCTGTCGGGCTTGTCGGCAACGTGGCCGAGGTGATGCCCGAGCTGGTCCGTCGTGGCATCGTGCCCGATGTGGTTACCGACCAGACCTCCGCCCACGACCTGCGCGTCGGATACATCCCATCAGGCT
>CAYWCV010000004.1:76360-80078 GCA_964456845.1 uncultured Chitinophagales bacterium
GTTACCGACCAGACCTCCGCCCACGACCTGCGCGTCGGATACATCCCATCAGGCTATTCGCTCGACGAGGCCGCGACGTTTCGCACCAAAGACCCAGCGGCGTACGACGAGGCGGTGCTCGACAGCATGCAGACGCATATCCAAGCCATGCTCGACTTAAAGGCACGAGGTTCCATTGTATTCGACTATGGCAACAACCTGCGCGGTCAAGTCGCCGACCGCCGCGGCATGACCCAAGCCTTCGGCATCCCCGGATTCGTGCCCGAGTATATCCGTCCACTCTTTTGCAAAGGCAGCGGACCCTTCCGATGGGCGGCCCTTTCGGGCAATCCGGCCGACATCGATGCCACCGATAGGGTCATCATGGAGACCTTCCCCCACAAAGAAAGCCTGCAGCGCTGGATGAAGATGGCCCGCGAAAGAATTCATTTCCAAGGCTTACCCGCTCGCATCTGTTGGCTCGAGTATGGCGAACGCGCTGAAGCTGGCGAGCGCTTCAATCATCTCGTCAAGACCGGCAAGGTAAAAGCGCCTATCGTGATCGGACGCGACCACCTCGACACCGGGTCGGTGGCATCGCCCAACCGCGAAACGGAGGCCATGCTCGATGGATCCGACGCCATCGCCGACTGGCCCCTGCTCAATGCCATGCTCAACACAGCCTGTGGCGCCAGTTGGGTATCGCTGCACCACGGTGGCGGCGTGGGCATCGGGTACTCCATCCATTCAGGCATGGTCGTGGTAGCCGACGGCACCGACAGCGGGGCTGCCCGCCTGCAACGCGTGCTCACTGCCGACCCAGGCACCGGCGTGATGCGCCATGCCGACGCTGGATACGACATCGCTATCGAAACCGCCAACGAACGTGGCATCCATCTCCCAATGATCAACCCAACAGCATGAACCTGCGACTAAAAAGCCTCTATGTAGATCTCGACAAGCGCATGGAGCTTCTTTCCCAAGAGCGTGGTCGAATACTGGTCAGCAGAGAACGTGTCGAAGCCGCCCTCGGCGACGGCAAGGCCTATTACGGCATCAATACCGGCTTCGGGGCACTTGCGTCAACACGCATCGACGACGGACTGTTGAACAAACTGCAGGAAAACCTCATACGCAGTCATGCGGTTGGTGTCGGACCGCTCATCCCGAAAGGAATCTCAAAACTGATGCTCGGACTCAAAGCCCATTCGCTTGCGCTTGGATATTCGGGTATCTCGGTGGAGACTTTCGACCGACTCGTCCTCTTTTACAACAAGGGGTTGATCCCCGCTATCCCAAGCCAGGGCAGTGTAGGAGCATCGGGCGATCTCGCACCACTTGCGCACATGTCGCTACCCCTCATCGGACTCGGCCACTTCTGGAACCAGGAGGGTACCGCTACCGTCCCCGCCGATAAGGTATTGAAAGAGCATGGTCTCGAGCCGATTACACTGGGCGCCAAAGATGGGCTGTCGCTTATTAACGGAACCCAGATGATGCTGGCATACGGTGCTTACATCATCGAGAAAGCGCTACAGCTCATGGTGTCGGCCGACATCCTAGCCGCCATGAGTCTGGAGGCGCTGCAAGGGAGCATCAGACCCTTCGACAGCCGCATCCATGCCGTACGCCCGCATCCAGGCCAAAGCATCGTGGCGACCAACATCCGCACGCTGCTCGAAAACAGCGAAATCCTTGAGTCGCACCGCGACTGTGGCAAGGTGCAGGATCCCTACTGCCTGCGCTGCGTGCCACAGGTTCACGGCGCCTCACGCGATGCGCTCAACTATGCCGCGCGCGTCATGGAGACAGAGCTTAACAGCGTGACCGATAACCCGCTGGTTTTTGACGACGATATCATCAGCGGGGGTAACTTCCATGGTCAACCGCTTGCTTTGGCGCTCGACTTTGCCGCCATCGCCGTCGCCGAGCTGGCCAGCATCAGCGAGCGTCGCACCTATCTGCTGCTCGAGGGGCACGACGGGCTCCCACCTCTGCTCATGCGCGAGACCGGCATCAACTCGGGATTCATGATCCCCCAGTACACCTCGGCTGCCCTCGTCTCCGAAAACAAGGTACTCTGCCACCCGGCCAGCGTCGACACCATCCCCACCAGCCTCGGCCAGGAAGACCATGTGAGCATGGGCAGCGTCAGCGCGCTCAAGCTGCTGCGTGTGCTACAGAACACGGAACGGGTGCTCGCCATCGAGCTGCTCACAGCCTGCCAGGCCCTCGATTTCCGCGAGCCCCTCAAGCCGGGCGTCGGCGTACAGCTTTGCCACGAGTTCATCCGCTCGATGATACCCCATGCCACCGAAGATTATCTTGTGGGCAACGACATGAACCAGTGCATCGAGTTCATCGAGGGACACGCCCTCCCGTTGCTTCTCATCGCCAGCGGATTTGACATCGACTAAGCCATGCCCATCCTCCGCAACATAGGCTACCTCGCCACCTGCAGCACCGACCGTCAGGACGGCCTGAATCCCATCACTAAGGCCGCCGTGGTCTGGGAGCATGAGCATATCACCTGGGTTGGAAAGGAGACCGATCTACCCGCGATAAAAGACGAGCACGTCTTCGACGCCGGTGGACGCATGGTCATCCCGGGTCTGATCGACTGCCACACCCATCTCGTGTTCGGGGGCTGGAGGGCCGATGAGTTCGTGCGTCGCATCAAGGGCGAAGACTACCGCGACATTGCTCGACAGGGAGGTGGCATCCGCCGGAGTATGACGCAGACTCGCGAAGCCAGCATGGACGAGCTGGTCGACCGCGGACTCACCCATCTCGACCAAATGTACCACCTCGGTGTGGTGCACGCCGAGTGCAAGACGGGCTACGGATTGTCGATCGAGCATGAAATCCGCCAGTTGGATGCGGCGCGGTCCATCGACTCGCGACATGCCGTGCGCCTGACCCAGACCTTTCTAGGGGCGCATGCCACGCCGCCCGAGTTTCCCGATGCCGATGCATGGATCGATTACCTCATCGACGATGTGCTGCCCATTGTATCGCGTCGTGGCGATGTGCGGTTTGCCGACGTGTTCGTCGAGGACGGCGCCTTCAGCATCGAACAGGCGCGTCGTTACCTGAGGGCGGCGGCATCGATGGGGCTACACGTAAAGGTGCATGCCGACCAATTGCATGATGGCGATGGGGCCGCATTGGCCGCCGAATTCAAGGCCACCTCGGCCGACCACTTGGAATATGTATCCGACAACGGCATCAAAGCGTTAGCTGCCGCTGGGACCGTTTCCGTCAGTCTGCCAATCGCCAGCATGGTGCTCGCCCAGCCGCCCCTGCCGGCACGGAAGCTCATCGATGCGGGCGTACCTGTTGCCGTGGCTACTGATTTCAATCCGGGCAGCGCGCCCAGCTACGATATGCATCTGGCGCTGTGGCTCGCCTGCACCTTCCAGCGCATGACCCCGGCAGAGGCGCTCATGGGTGCCACCCGATATGCGGCAAGGGCAATACTGAGGGAGAACGACCTTGGATCCATCGAGGCGGGCAAGCTGGCGTCGCTGGCCATCATCGACGACGAGCACCCCGACCAGTGGCTATACCACTACCGCCAGGGCACGTGCGTGAAGACGTTTGTGCGGGGGAGGTAGGGGGGGGGGAATTCAGGCTTGCGGGTAACGGTTCTCAGCTATACGCAGGCAGGGATTTTTACCACTAAACTTCCTACGAAGAACTGAACCTTAAATTTACCACTTTCCTGTCCTACGAAGCA
>CAYWCV010000005.1:0-5706 GCA_964456845.1 uncultured Chitinophagales bacterium
TGCCGCTGTTCGTGATCATGTCGTTCATCTTCTTTAGCTGAGCGAGAAGCGAGAAGCGAGAAGCGAGAAATATGGCAAAAGGAGTCCAGGTTAGAAGTAATCTGGACTTTTTTTTTATTCGCTCGTAAGTATTTCGGTTTTCGTGACTCTTATAGGTAAGGGCATTCACATCCAAACTTAAGATTCACATGACGAAATCAGATATCATACTTGATGAAGCATTGGCAGAGCTTGTAGTTGAATGCAAGCTTGCTTTCAACAAGTTCGCATTGAATGATCAGTTCACATTGAACCTATACAACCAGTTGTCACGAAGTGCCGCTTCAGCAGCACTTAACTATGCAGAAGGCACTGGTTCTGGTTCAGACAGAGACTATGCCAACAAGCTTAGAATCGCATTCAAGGAGATGCGGGAAGTAAAACAAACCATGAATATTTTGATCAGCCTTAGCCCCGACACTGAGCAGATCCAAATGTTCACAATATTGAATCAAAAGGCCGACAGACTAGCCGCAATTCTTTACACTTGCTGTCGCAAAGCCGAAGCAAAATTTAAATGACGTCTCTCGTCTCTCGTCTCTCGCATCTCGCTTCTCGTTTCCCGTGTCTCGCTCACCAGCGCAGCAGGTTGATCTTCGACAGATCGACGGTCAGGTTGTTACGGAAGATGGCGATGATGATGGCAAGGCCGATTACGGCTTCTGCGGCTGCAACGCACAATGAGAAGAACACCAAGATCAGGCCGTTGATGTCGTTGTGCCATCCACTGAAGGTTACCAGACTCAAATTGACGGCATTGAGCATCATCTCGACGCACATGAACATGACGATGGCATTCTTACGGGTGAGGACACCAAGAACGCCAATCGTAAAGAGGATGGCACTTAATGCCAGATACCATTCGGCTGAAATCATTTTTCCAGGTGGATTTTACGTTGTGCGATGACCAATGCGCCAACAACGGCGGCTGTGAGCAAAATGGCGGTCACCTCAAAAGGTAGTAAATAGGTGGTGTAAAGAACATCGCCGACGGCTTCTACCGTACCGAGCTCGCCCAAAGCAATTGGATTATTGCCCGACACGTTAAACCAGCCGCTGATAGAGTACATCAGCTGGGCCAGAATTGCGGCGCTTAGGAGCACGACCACGATTTCTTTGACGGCCACGGCATTAAACAGCTTTGCTTCGCTCTCGAGGTTCAAGAGCATAATGACGAAAAGGAAGAGCACCATGATGGCCCCTGCATAGACCAGAATTTGGATCACTGCCAAAAACTGTGCCTCCATGAGCAGATAAATTCCTGCTAGCGACAATAGGTTCAACACCAAGAACAAGGCACTGTTGACCGTATGCTTGTTAAACACCATAGCCAAAGCCGAGGCAATAGCCAGAATCGCGAAAAAGAAAAACAGGTAGGTTGTCAGCATGCTATTTAAGATGGTTTTTCAGGTCGTAAATGTAGCATTATTTCGGGGCTACGGCAACCTTCATCCTAAAAAATACCACAAACTAAATGCGCCTACTACATAGCAATACACGGCAAACCACTGGATCCCAAACTTCTTGATGACGTGGATTAATACAGATAGCGCAAAAAAACCTGATATGGCCGAAGTTAGGAAGCCCATCAGGAGCACCGCCGCATCGGGCTGGACTCCCGTCGCACCCAGCTCGCCTAGCTCAAGGATCATCGCTCCGGCAATGACGGGGATCACCATCAAAAAGGAGAACCTGGCACATTCTTCCCTGCTCAATCCCAAATGCTGGCCGATGGCAATAGTTGAACCCGACCTGCTTATGCCGGGCAGGATTGCCACTGCCTGCGCCAGTCCCATCCCAATTGCATGCTTCAAACGAATCCCGTCAGCTCCTTTGCTGACGAACTTTGTGGAAAGGAGCAGCGTACCGGTGACCAAGAGCATGACCGAGACCCACACGGGCGATTCGAATGCGCTCTCGACCGTGGACTTGAGCAGCAGCCCCACCAGCAGCGCTGGAATCATGCTGATCAGGATCAGCCCCACCAATTGTTGGTCCTTGGTCATGGAAGAGGGTTTCATGATAACTCCCGGCTTGGTGATGATACCGAACGCGGTCTTTAACAACTGAAACACGTCGTTGCGATAATAAATGACGATGCTCACCAATGAGCCGAAATGGACTACAATCTCGTAGGTGATCCCGCCGTCGTTTTGAAGCCCGAGAAAATATTGCCCCAGAACGAGGTGCCCGGAACTGCTGATCGGCAGAAATTCAGTTATTCCCTGAATAAGTCCCAATAAAAATGATTCCCACAGTTCCATTTAGTATATTCGCCTTCCATCATTTTTTTAAGTCGTTAAGATAACGCATCTGACAGGGATTAACCCAGAAATCAAAATTATTTCGTATGCACAGCTCGAAGGTTGATATGCAGGCGCTTACAGAGCGTATCGAACATGCAAGCAGTTTCATTGACGATGTGACCGCAGAACTGGACAAGGTGATCGTAGGGCAGCAATACATGGTCGACCGCCTTCTAATCGGGCTCTTGGCCGACGGCCACGTGCTGCTCGAGGGCGTGCCCGGGTTGGCCAAGACGTTGACGGTATCGTCGCTTGCACAAGTGATCTCGACGGGATTCCAACGCATCCAGTTCACCCCCGACCTGCTGCCTGCCGATCTTGTGGGCACCCTCATTTACAACCAGAAGGCCGGCGAATTCACCGTCAAGAAAGGCCCCATATTTTCGAACATCATCCTGGCCGACGAAATCAACCGCTCCCCTGCCAAAGTGCAGAGTGCCTTGTTGGAGGCCATGCAGGAACGCCAGGTCACGATCGGCGAGACCACCTTCAAGCTTCAGGAGCCATTTTTGGTGTTGGCCACTCAGAACCCGGTCGAACAGGAGGGCACCTACCCTCTCCCCGAGGCACAAGTCGACCGTTTCATGCTGAAGATCAAGATCGGATATCCGACCGAGACCGACGAGCTGGAAATTATGAGGCGGATGGCCCGCACAGGCAAAAAGGGCGAGCTCTCGCCCGTCACCGACGCCAAAACGATCATCGAAGCCCGCATGGTGATCAACGACATCTACATTGACGAAAAAGTGGAGCAATACATCATCGACCTGGTTTTTGCCACCCGTTATCCCGACAGGTACAAACTGCAGGACCTGAAGCCATTGATCGGCTTCGGTGCCTCGCCAAGGGCCACCATTAACTTGAACCTTGCCGCTAGGGCGTCTGCCTTCATGGACCATAGGGCATACGTCACACCCGAAGACGTGCGCAAGATAGCGTTGGACGTGATGCGTCACCGTGTGATACCCACCTATGAGGCAGAAGCCGAAGACATTACGAGCGAGGACCTCGTCGAACGCATTTTAAGCACCGTTCAAGTACCATAGATATACATCCGCATTCATGATATGATAAAAGCTTCTGCATATACTGCAGGAGCTTTTTTTATGACATTAAATTCAAATCTAATTTCATTGCAACAGTCAGGAACAATTTGATTCTTACATTAGTTACAAATCTAAATAAAGATGCTTATCTTTGAATATTCATGTAACCCAACAACACAAATTACATTATTATGAATCTCAAATTTGTAAACCGCGAAAAGATTCGCGTATCAAAAAGACGTTCATCAAAGTTTCGTCAACTTGTAGAAAGCCTCGGCAACTTGACAGCGGGTGGCCAAGCACTTGAAGTTACCTTTACCGACACCAAGGAACTAAACTCGATCCGCAACATCGTTTACACGTACAACCGTGAAACAGGCATTAAGATCAAAAGCGGAAAAGACTCGGAAAATAACCGTGTATTTTTCTACCGCGACTAAGACTCGATGTGATATATAAAAAAGGCTGCAAGTTGCAGCCTTTTTTGTTTCAGGCGGGAATCATTATTTGTCTGTCAAACAGTCGATGCCAGGCAGGCTTTTACCTTCGAGGTACTCCAGGCTAGCGCCGCCGCCGGTCGATACATGGCTCACTTTATCGGCGAGTCCCGCTTTATTGATGGCTGAGGCGGAGTCGCCGCCGCCGATGATCGAAGTGGCTCCCATGGCGGTGGCCTCCGCAAGCGATTGTGCCACCGCAAAAGTTCCGTGGGCGAAGTTGGGCATTTCGAACACGCCCATCGGCCCATTCCAGATCACCGTTTTTGCATCTAAGATACGGCTCGTGTAGAGCTCGACAGTGTTGGGGCCGATATCGAGTGCCATCCATCCGTCTTCGATGCCGTCCTGGCTCACTTCCTTGCGCTCAGCGTCATTGTCGAAGGCTTTCGCAACCACGGAATCGACGGGCAGCATCAGCTCAACGCCAGCCTCCTCCGCTTTACGCAGCAGCTCGGCCGCAAGGTCGACCTTGTCTTCCTCAAGAAGCGAATTGCCGATCGGAAGCCCCAGCGCCTTGTAGAAGGTGTAGGTCATGCCGCCGCCAATGATGATTGTGTCTACCTTGTCGAGCAGGTTTTCGATCACTCCGATTTTGTCGGACACTTTCGCCCCGCCCAAAATCGCCACAAACGGCCGCGAAGGATTCAGAATGGCATCATTGAGGTAACGGATTTCCTTTTGGAGCAGAAAGCCGGCATAGGCAGGCTGCAAATACTCGGTGATGCCGGCCACGGAGCTGTGCGCTCGGTGGCTGCTGCCAAAGGCATCGTTCACGAACACATCGCCAAGTTCGGCAAGATCTTTCGAGAACGTCGCATCATTCTTTGTTTCACCGGCGTGAAAACGAACGTTCTCGAGAAGCACCACCTCGCCGAAGTAGGCTTGGGCAATTATTTCCTGCGCATGTGGGCCTACGCAGTCTTCAGCGAACGACACCCTGCATTTCATGTTTTCCTTCAGGTAGTTCGCAACTGGAAGCAGGCTGTACTTGGAATCCGGCTCACCCTTGGGCCTTCCCAAGTGCGACAGAAGGACCAGCTTGCCGCCGCCATCGACAACGTAGTTGATGCTGGGCATCGCCTCTCGAATGCGTGTGTCGTCCGTTATGACGCCATCTTTGATTGGAACGTTGAAATCAACTCTCATTACCACCGTTTTACCTTGTGGATTCAAATCTTCTAGAGTACGTTTAGCCATGGTGACATATGAATAATTATTAAAACGCTGTTGTCGTAAGGTACGCTTTTAAAGTAATTAATCGGGATCAATACCTGCCTGAAAATTACTCCTTAACACAACAATAATTCAAAAGGTGTATCTTTGCGGTTCGCTTCAATATTGAAAAGTCCATCTTGATGATGATTTATTTGGATAACGCCGCTACTACACCCCTCGATCCAAGGGTTCTCGATGCCATGTTGCCGTTTTTGCGGGACCATTTCGGCAACGCCAACTCCATACATGCCATGGGCAGACAGGCCACTGTTGCCGTTGAGGAGGCCCGAGAGAAGATAGCGGCGATCTTGAACGCCGAGCCGGCTGAAATCATCTTCACAAGCGGCGGAACGGAAAGCGACAACAGCGTGATCAAAGGGGTGATCAAGGCAACCGGCAAAAAGCATGTCGTTACATCACGCGTCGAACATCACGCGGTGCTCCACCCGATCCAACATGCGCGATCGGAGGGGCTAGTGGCCACCTACTTGAATGTCATACCATCGGGTTGCGTGGATGCCAAGCAAGTTGCCGACGCCATCTCAGACGATACCGCTCTTGTCACATTGATGCACGTGAACAACGAAATTGGCGCAATCA
>CAYWCV010000005.1:5806-14591 GCA_964456845.1 uncultured Chitinophagales bacterium
GACGATACCGCTCTTGTCACATTGATGCACGTGAACAACGAAATTGGCGCAATCAACCCGATCAAGGAAATTGCCGCCGCATGCCGCGAGCGAAACGTGATGTTCCATTCCGACACCGTTCAAAGCATCGGCAAGTACCCCATCGATGTCAGGGACGTCGGTCTCGATTTTCTGAGCATCAGCGCACATAAGATCTACGGCCCAAAAGGCGTAGGGGCCATGTATGTGAGGAACGGGGCGGCTTGGAAGCCTTGGATGGAGGGTGGTTCGCAGGAACGCCGCCGCCGTGGCGGAACACTCAATGTGCCCGGCATCATTGGGCTGGCCAAGGCCATGGAACTTGCAGACGCCGAAATGATGCAGAACCGAACTCACATCGAGGGGCTCAAAGACAGACTGGTCTGGGGTCTGAAAGACCGATTTGATTCGCTGTTGTCGTTCAACGGCTGCATGGAAAACGGCTGCTACTACATCGTGAACATCAGTTTTCCGCTTGACGACGACAAGGCCCTGGACGGCGAGATGCTGCTCCTGAACCTTGACATCGAGGGCATCTGCGTTTCGAACGGGTCTGCCTGCACATCGGGCGCCGTCGAACCATCGCACGTGCTGATGGCTCTGGGAATGGTGACACCGACGGCCAAATCAAGCCTGCGCCTGAGCATCGGCAAGCACAACACCGTAGCCGACATCGACTACACGCTTGAGAAGCTCGATGCCGTGGTACACCGAATGCTGAAATCCGTCGTTTGATCTGATGGCAAGACCAACCGTTTGCATCTACTGCGCTTCGTCGATGGGCGACAACCCGATCTACGCTGATGCCGCCAAAATCGTAAGTTCACGGCTTGCCATCGACGGTTTCAACTTGATATACGGCGGGGCCTCCATCGGTATCATGGGGCTGGTTGCAAACACGTTTTTAGAGTATGGCGCTCACGTGACTGGGGTAATTCCCGAAAGTTTGGCTTCCCGCGAAATTGCCCATGTCGGACTGTCGGAACTGGTCGTAACAATGAGCATGCATGAACGCAAGGCCCTCATGGCCGAACGGGCCGATGCGTTCATCGCCCTGCCAGGCGGTTATGGCACTCTTGAGGAACTTCTCGAGGTCATAACGTGGAACCAATTGAGGATCATGAATAAACCCATTGTTGTGTACAATGTGAACGGCTATTTCAACTACTTGCTGGCCATGTTGGGCGAGGCCGAGATGAAGGGCTTTGTGCGGCCGCACCCCAAACCCTACTTCACGGTGGCCAGCACCCCCGACGAGCTCGTGAGTCAACTTGAGCAGGTAATCATTGCTTCCTGACAATCACCCTGCCGTTTCTGTTCACGACCCTGATTTCTGCCTGCGAGTTTGGGTTGCCTCCAGTAATTTCGCGAACAAGGTTTATCTCTTCATTGAACGGGCTGCCCCCCAGATTATGCTGGATGAGCCCGCCCTCGTTTCTGAGCGTATACCTGCCCGTGAAGCCTGAGCCCACACCAATTTCGACGTCGCCGTTGTTGTTGGTGATCGATATCCTGCGCACGCTTCCCGAAATATCACCCTTGATGAGCGACCGGCTTTGATCGATGTCGACACGATCGCCCGACACGTCCTTGAAATTGATCGTATTGTTGTTGCCCGTGATCATCAACTGACCTTTGACGCCTTCAAGGCTCACCGATCCGTATGTGTTCCGGATCATCGCGCCACCTTCGACGTTTCGAACATCTATGGTGTTTCGCTCACCCTCCATGGTGAACGATCCAGCAACCTCTGATCCCGTAACCTTCGCATATTTGCCTGTCACTGAAACACCGATTTCTGATCCCACATTGCTCATTGACAGCTCTCCCCGCTCAATATTCGCCCGAAGGCCATCCACTCGATCTACATGTACTTTCGCGGGATACTGACTGCTGATGGTGGCAATACCGCGGACATTCGAGAGTTGGATTTCGCCATAGTTGGAGTTGATTCGTATCTCCGTTTCAATTTCCGACACGTTGCTCTTGCCTCTGTGGTTGTCAATAAAGGCACCGGACAACAACTTCGAACCCCTGAAATCGATGCTTTGCCCCGTCAGTGCGAACCTCCCCTCGATGTTCTCGGCCGTGACCTTGCTGGATCTGCTGGCGATATTGGCGTCGCCACGGATATTGGATATGCTCACATTGCCAAACATGTTGTCAATCCTGAGGTCGCCGAAATGATCCTTCACATTCACGGCCCCGTTGCGTCCAACAATGCTCAACGCCCGTTTTAGTCCACCTACCGAGATGTCGGAATAGTGGCTGTCGATGGTGAGCAACACATCGTCGGGTACGGTGAGCGTCATCTCGGCTCGATCAACTTTTGCGTCGTAACGCACATCTTTGGTGAACAGCGACTTAAGCCAGCTCTCCTCACGCCGTTCTGGTTGGCTGATAGGCTTGTACTCCAACAGTCCCGCCTGGTCGACGACCGTGAACTTGAGCTTCCCGTCGCCGAAGTGCCGCTCCATTCCCAGCTTATTGGCTGTGATGCTCGCCGTGTAGGATATCTGCTGCCCCGAGCCTGTGACAACGTTCAGCTTCATGCTGCGGATGTTTCGAACGGTGAGGGCCTTGGAAGCCGGCAAGATGTGGGTCCCACTGTCTTTGACGGTAATCAGATCTTCCTGCTGCCCACTTGCTGTGCCAACAAGCAGCAATCCCATCACGATGCAGCTTGATATTCTTGTAAGTACCCGCATTAGAGATCAACCTCCCCGTTTAGTAAAAGTTCTTTGAGATAGTCCATTTTCATGGCGTACATTTGGCGCAGTTGCCGTTGTTTGATTTCGGAAGTTCCATTCAGCAGCATGTCGTCCCGAATTTCGTTGATCACCCTGTCGATGTCCTCGATGTTCAGGACGGTCGTCTCAAGACGCGCCTTCCGGTCTTCGGGGGCACCGTCAATCAATTCAGGACTCACGCTCACCAGCGTGTTCATGGCCTGCTCGTAGGCCAAGTCGATTCGGTCGCCACGTACTGGCGCGCCCGAACTCAATACGGAGTAGACACCCACACCGGAGAATAGCAGCAACATCGCGGCCACGTTACCGTATATGAAGCTCCGCCAATCGATGATTACGGCAGACCGACGTGTAACCTTCGCAAGGTTGGGTTCGATGGCATTCCAAATGAGGTCGGATTCCGTCCTGGATGGATGCTCGTTGCTTGTGTAAAACGGATTTTTCATAGATCAGTCAATGATTGTCGAAGTTGGATTTTGACACGGGTCAAAATCGACCTCGAACTGCTTTCAGTTATGTTGAGAACTTTAGCTATCTCGGCATGTGAGAATCCTTCGATTTCGAACATGAGAAACACAAGCCTCTGTCGGTCTGGCAGTCGACGGATCCTGTCTTTGAGTGTGATCCAGTCGGCGGGAGAGCTGCGTTGGTCCGAGTAGGAATACAGTTGCTCCTCGTCGACATATTCAGGCTCCCTATGTGCACTTCGGAAGGTCTGCCTCATTTCGTTGATGGCGATCGTGAAAAGCCAGCTCTTGAATGCCGACCTTCCCTCAAATCGGTCCAGGTTTTGAAATGCTTTGATGAAAGCCAACTGGACCCATTCGGATATGAGGTGCCTGTCGTCCGAGAATTGTGTCAAAAACCGAAACAAGCCACTCATATGGCGTTCATAGATGGCTTTGAAGGCCAACTGGTCACCACCGCGTGCAAGCAAGATGTCACGGCTGTCCTGTTCAGGCACCGTTGACGTGTATGGATCGTTAATATGCAGCTGTGCCTGTTTCATGATTGGGGTTACAATTTGAGCGTTACTCAAACTTGCGGTTGAATATAGGGAGCACGCGCAGTCCCTTTCGGTTTTCCCTTACATAGTTGATGAGTCCGATCTGGAATCCTTTGCCCATGCGTCGTGCATAATTGTACAGTCCGATCTGTATGCCATTGCTGATGGTGTCTTGGCAGTAACTCACTTCACTTCCGTTGACATACGACTTGCCTCCGCAACGGACCAGGTTCACCGGACCAACAACAACTCCGTTCAAGTTATGGATGTGTGTAAATGCAGGTGCCAGCGCCAGACCCCGGAAATTATCGGCGATGATTACAGGTGCAGCAAAACCGCCCCTCATGTTGGCGCCTCCGATGCCTACGCCTGCAATTCCGATGCCCTTCATATTGGCTGCACCAATGCCAAATCCGGCCATTGCCAAGCCCCGAAAATTCTGTGCTCCGATGCCCACCCCTGCCCATGCGATTCCCTCAATGTTCTGTGAACCTATGCCGATTCCGGCGGCATGTGCCCCCCGCATAGTACCACCCGATCCTGTGCCGATGCCTGACAACGACACACCGGTTATCCCGCCACCAGCCCCCATGCCGATGCCAGCGAATGCGATACCACTGATCGGACCGCTGCTTCCCATACCAATGCCTGCCGCAGATATCCCTTTGATGTAGTCGCCACCTCCCATACCGATTCCGGCAATATTTAGCCCGGCAAGACCGTCGGCGCCAATACCAAAGCCAGCTAGGTTGATGCCCGTCATCGGTCCACCGGAGCCGATGCCGATGCCGGCAGCATTGATACCCGACATCCCATTGGCAGCACCTATGCCGATACCCGCCATATTGAGGCCGGTCATCTTGCCGCCGGAGCCGATGCCGATTCCGGCCATGTTAATGCCTGTGACGTCGCCGCCAGCCCCCATTCCGACACCTGCTACACTGATGCCGCTAATTGGACCGCCTGAGCCGATGCCTACGCCCGAGAGCGAGATTCCCCTGATGTAGTCGCGTCCTCCTATGCCAAAGCCGGCGACACTGATGCCACTGAGTCGTTTGTTGGAACCAACCCCGAGTCCACCAAACGATATCCCCCGTATTTCATCGACGGCACCCACGCCAAGCAATCCCATCGATAAACCGTGAATGGTGTTGCCGGTAACACCCAATACACCCAGATTCAGCCCGTTCATCCTCCCTGCCTCCGGGATCAAGCCGAAACTGATACCGTTCACGGTGGATAAATAGTTCTCTCGCGGCACCCAGAACGTGACGTTCACCCCATCCACGCGTCTGAGCCCGTCGTCGCGCCAGTTGAAGCGAATACCCCTCATTTCCTGAACGTGGCCGAATCCGATGCCAACTCCTCCTCCACCCAGCAACAGGCCACAACAGGGCTTTGGCTCTGGATAGGTTTCATTTTCAGTCTGGGCCAGGGCGCCACCCATGCCTGAAAAAATGGATATCGCCACAAAAAAAATCGCCGCCCTCACAGATGATGATAAATGCATGATGGTCTGCATGGAATGAGAAATCTCCAATTATGGTTGTAGTGCAAAGTGTCCCGATTCGCCGATCATAACAGTATGATGCAACCCAAACCTCAATCGCTGCATGAACTCAGAAATTCTTTTCAAGGGGTCCAAACTCCCGTTTAAACCTTGCCCTGGAACTCCAAATTGCCATATCGACTACCTTGATATACGGGAGAGCGTCGATAAAGGTTTGGGTGTCGTGCACAGAACCCTAAAACAGATGGGTGCCCGAAAGATCAGCATACAGAGAAATTCGTTCGATGCCGAATTCAGGATCTTTGTGTTCATCGACGACTTCAAGGTTGTGGTTGAGGCCAATGACGCAGGCAGCCGGATTTGGGTGCGCAGCAGCAGCAGGATAGGCGAATCAGACCTCGGCGTGAACAAGCGTAGGGTCAACAAATTTTTTTCCCTAATCAAAGGCTCGCTTTAAGAGTTGTCCACATATTTTGAGATGCTGTTTCCCGCTGTAATCGCTATTTTGGTGCATGGATAATCGACAAGGACACCGACCTTTCCCGCTCCCTCTGCCGCCGTCGCTGCAATCATACAGCGAGCTGTTTCAGCGCGAGCCGCATGAAGCCATAAAACGCCTGGAGAACCAGCTGCGAAAAAGGGAGTACGATCCTGTCTGCACCATACTGTTGGCTTGGTTTCACAAAGAAATTGGTGACGCAAGCACGGCAAGCTACTATGCCATAAAGGCGAAGCTATTTGCACCGGGGAGCCCATTGCTGTCGTTCAGCTCCTACTATTTGGATCACTCCGACCAGTTTGACGCCATCGTGCCCGTAGATGCGTACGAAGGGGAACTGCCCGGCTTTTTTGTGGAGCGGACCTTAAGCCTTGACGAATTGATCGAGCGTCTGAGCAGTGGCGACAACAGCAAAATCAGCCTGCAGGATGGTCCGACTGAACTCAAACCCGATGCAGAAACCGTATTGGACGACACTGTGTATGACCAGATGTTGGCAACGGAGACGCTTGCGAAAATTTATGAAAACCAGGGAGCACATGAAAAGGCGGCCCAGGTTTATGAGGCGCTTTTGGCCAATAGCCCCGGCAAAGCTGACGAATACCTCGATAAAATCGCCTCTTTGCGATCTGCCCCTTAGCGATCAGGCTGGCCTGACGTAAGGGTTTGATCGCATTTCCTCACCGATCGTGGTATGTGACCCATGTCCCGGGTGGACGACGGTATGCTCTGGAAGGGTGTACAATTGTGACCGTATGGCCGATTCGAGCGTCTCGAAATCCCCCTTGTACAGGTCTGTCCGCCCAATGCTGCCTTGGAAGAGCGTATCGCCGGCAATGAGGGCGGCATCTTTGTCAAAATAGAAAACAAGGTGGCCGGGAGCATGCCCCGGAACATGGCGCACCTGCATCTCGAACCCGTGAATGTCGACCTCTCCGAGCGTTTCAAGCGCGACGGTCACATCGGGGATGGGATCCATCTTGAAGCCGAACCTGGCGGCTGTTTCGGGCACCCTCCTCCAATTTTCCTTCTCATCGGGGTGCATATAAACAGGCAATTCCGGCCATAACTTGAGTACAGCCGGAATTCCAATGATGTGATCGATATGTGCGTGGGTTTGGAGCACGGCCACCGGAGTCAATCCGGATTCGGCCAGGTACCTTGTCAGGCGGTCGATTTCGGCCTGATAGAAGAACCCTGGGTCAACGATCAGAGCCTTGCCGCCTTCAGAGAGCACATAGGTGTTCTCGGCAAAGGGGTTGACCGTGAACGAGTGTAGAATCAACCCTTGTTGTAGCGCTTGTTGAAGCGGTCAACACGGCCCGCGGTGGAGATCATACGCTCGGCGCCAATGTAGAACGGGTGGTTGCGCGAATCGATCTCGGCACGGTAGACCCCGTCTTTGACCTTCATCGTGCTGCGGGTCTTGATTTCGGTGCCGTCAGAGAGCTGGACGGTGATCTCTTCGTATTTTGGGTGGATGTCTTTTTTCATGGTCGACGCCCTCGTTCGGGGTGTTTGAATTTCTTTTTTGAGTAGACCCGTAAGGTACGATTTATTTCATATTCATTCAAGTGCCGGCATCAACGTCCGTATGGGTCGAGGTCGTCGTCATCGTCGTCGCCGAAGCTCAGATTTGTGAGCATGCTGCCAAGCATGTCGCTGTATGATCGTGCCTCGTCGAGGTTTGTCCTGCCGAGCATTGAGTTTTGGTGGAGTGCATCGAGCACAAAATCCATCATCGTGTGCCGTTCGAGTTCCGCGCCGACGAAACGGTCTTCCACCAGCTCCCGGAGGCCATCGACGCCGTCGAGGCGCTTTCCGTACTCTTCGGATGGCAATACATCGGGCAGCTCGACCGTGTTGCCACGACTAAACCATGTGATGATCTTGGAATAGACGTCATCGGATGCGGAGCTCTCCTTGGAACCTGCCTTTGACTTCTGCTTCTTTTGAGGATCGGGGAAATAGGTCTTGAATACTGTGTTGATCGCCTTGCCCACCAAGTGGTTGGCCACTTGGATGGCACCCTCCTGCTCACCCTCGTAGACCAGTTCGAGCTTGCCCGTGATGGCTGGCACCGCGTGGTAGAGGTCAGAGATGCGCACGGTCGTGCTTTGTTCGCCGGTCATCAGCATCCGGTTTTCGGCGGCTGAGATGATGTGCTCCATCACGGTGATCGTCAGGCGTGCGGAGACGCCGCTTTTTTGGTCGACATACTCCGACTGGCGTGCTTCGACGGCGATGTGTTCAACCACTTGCCTCACAAAATAGGGGACTTTGATCTCGGAGTACTCTCCCCTTTGAATCCATGCCTCCTGTTCGGTGATGCGCATCCCCGTATCGATGTCCTTAGGATAGTGGGTGATGATCTGTGCGTCGATGCGGTCTTTGAGCGGCGTGATGATGTTGCCGCGGTTGGTGTAGTCTTCCGGATTGGCCGAAAACACCAAAGCGACGTCGAGCGGAAACCGCAGATTGAAGCCTCGGATCTGAATATCCCTCTCCTGCATGATGTTCAGAAGCGCCACCTGGATGCGGGGCTGTAAATCGGGCAACTCGTTGATCGCAAACAACCCGCGATTGCTGCGAGGAATGAGGCCATAGTGGATCACATGCTCGCTGCTGAGGTCGAGCTTCCTTGTGGCTGCCTTGATAGGATCGATATCGCCGATCAGGTCGGCCACGGTGGTGTCGGGCGTTGCAAGCTTCTCTACATAACGGTTGCTGCGGTGCACCCAGGCTACCGGGGTGTCGTCGCCATGAGCTTCGAGCATCTGCTTGCCATAGGGCGACAGAGGGTTGTAGGGGTCGTCGTTGAGCTCTGAGCCCTCGATGATGGGCATGTACTCGTCCAAAAAGTTGACCAGACTGCGCAGGAGTCGCGTCTTGGCCTGCCCCCTCAGCCCCAGCAGCAAGATGTCGTGCCGTGCAAGCAAGGCATGGCGCAACTGCGGGATCACCGTGCTGTCGTATCCATAGATGCCCGGGAAAAGCGGCTC
>CAYWCV010000005.1:14691-80018 GCA_964456845.1 uncultured Chitinophagales bacterium
ACCCTTCCATTTTTCACAAAGGCCGAACGTATCACCACGTTGAAATCGAAGTCGCCATTTGGTGCGATGTAGCCAATGGCGCCCGAGTACAGGCCCCTTCGGTAGGTTTCATAGCTCTCGATGGCCTGCATCACCCGTATTTTGGGGGCACCGGTCATCGAACCCATCGGGAATGTATGCCTGAGAATGTCCACACTGGATGTGAGATGCGAGACGCTCGCCCTCACAGTCGACACCATCTGGTGCACGGTAGCGAAGGTCCGTATTTCGAACAGGTGCTCGACCTCCACGCTGCCTTTGTCGGCGATTCGTGCCAGGTCGTTGCGTACCAAGTCGACGATCATCAAATTCTCGGCACGATCTTTTTCCGAGTTGACGAGATCGTCGATCATGGTTTGGTCCAGTTGAGGGTCCGACGATCTGGGGCGCGTGCCTTTGATGGGTTCTGAAATAACCGTACCGCCTTCCCTTTTCAAATACCTCTCTGGTGAGGCACACACGACAGAAGTATCGCCGTAGCTGACGAACGAACCCATGGGCACTGGACCTTTGGCCGTCATGTGTCGGTAAAGGTCATAGATGGTGCCATTGAGCTCCCCCTCAAGCTGATGGGTCAGATTCAGCTCGTAGTATTCCCCCTCGTGAATATCGGCCATTACGCGTCGGATGGTATCCAGATAGTCAGCTTTCGACGTCGTTCCACCAGTCAATACCACATGTGAGGATTTCAGTGGAATAGATTTCGTTGCGAGCTCAAGCGAACCTTCGATGAAGGTGACCTTGCCGTCTTTGTCCATTTCAACAAGGAGCGAGGGCTGTATGGCAACAAGGTCGGGCAGGCCGACCGGGTCAGAGTTATTCGAGTGAAGGTGCTCGTCCTGATTCTTCAAATCGTATCCCAACGCACAAAACCACCAGCCCGGGTACTTGCCGATGGTGTCGTCGAGGGCATCCCAGGCGTTTGCGTTCCAGACTTCGGAGCTTCCGTCTGCGTGCTTTAGCGTAAGCGTATTGCCATGGGCTGTCAAGATTCTAGTCGGATATGATGCTAGCAAGCTGCTACCGACGAAGGGGTGCTGCGTTTCGAGCAGAAATGTGGCGCTGCTGCCTTCGAGCAGTGGCAGAAGTTCTCCGAGTTGGCGTACAGGGCGATCCGACATCAGACCAGAGCGTCGTTGCGGAATTCGACCCATTTGCTTTGCAAACGCAAGACCATGTCGCTCTCAGTTTGGTAGGTCGTACGGTTGTAGGTGAGAACAGGATGAAACTCGCGTAGGGAGTTGGTCGTGAACACCGCATCGGCGGTTTCGAGCACGTTTGGGCTTGCCTTGCATTCAACGACATCCACAACCCCGTTCATTGCTTCAATGACAAGTGACCGCATGATCCCCTGGAGGATGTCGCAGGTGGCGTCTGGGGTGTAGAGCACCCCCTCTTTCAACCAGAACAGGTTCGCCATGGTGGTTTCGCTGAGGTGGCCGTCGATGGTGCACATTACCCCTTCCTGGTATCCGGCAGCCTGGGCCTCACGTTGGGCCAGAATGTAGTTGAGCCCATTCGAGATCTTCAGGTTCGACGGCAAGCTGGCGTTGGGGATCCTTCTTGTTTGAACAAGCCCGATGTGGTTTGGTGGGGGTGTATTCCCAATAGGAAATGCATTGACGAGCAAGATGGCATCGGACCAATCTTGCGTCTGGTATCCTAGCGGACCCGACCGCCAAACTTGTATGCGGATGCGTGCCTCGGTTTCCTGAAGTTGGTTCCTTTCGAGAAGTCCGTCAATGATATGCGCGAAGCGAGCCTCGGTCGATTCTCTCGGTGGGGTGATGCCCAAGTGGTGGAGGCCGCTGTTAAGTCGGTCGACGTGGCGGTCGAGGGCCAACATGCGCCCATTCCAGGTCTTCAGCGTCTCGAAACAGCCATCGCCATAAGCTGAAGCTCGTGAAGCTGCGGGAATCGTCGCCTCAGAAACGGGCAAAAAACGGTCGTTCAGAAAAGCGAAGTTCATCGGGTCATTGGAGGTTTGAGAGTTGAGATTCGCCGACGAGAATTTGGACGGGCTTGGATTCGCGATTGAAGCGAATGGCTGAAGGTACGCCGGGCAGACGCAAATCGAGGTAATGGATCGTACCGTCCACGTATTCGAAGTCATGGCTCTTGCGTTCGATGTACTCGCGAGCTTCGGACCCGTTGTCCTTAACTGCAGCTGCTACAATGACGAGGGAATCCCCTCTCTGCATTTTCAGGGAGTCGAGATTTTCGAGCACTTCGAGGCTCTTGCCGGACCATGAGGCCCAGAAGATGAGGATCACCTCCCTGCCCTGGTAGGATGAGAGCTGAAGGCTGTCGGTTCCGTCGAGATTTTGGAACCAACGCTGGTGTATCAGTGAATCGGCCGCCACGAAATCGGTCATCGTTGCACGCTGATTCTCAGCGTACCGAACGCTGAAGATGATGATCAAGCCGACCGCCAGGATGCCTATCCCGAACAAAACCCGATTAAACAGTGTGAGATCTTGGGCCATAATAAATTCTTTCTCCAAAGATAGAGAAAGAAGGGTTCACTTTTCGAGCAACCTCACAACAAGGGCCGAACGTGGCGGCAGAAATCCTAAAAGTGTTCCACCCGGCATATCGACGGTATCACCGCCGATGATGAGGGCGACGTCAGGTGACGGCATTGGTGGAACGGCATCTCGCACAGAAAGCGTGTCGGCCGACTTGTTCAGCAGCACAAAAACCGTCTCATCCTCGAAGGACCGTGTGTAGCCGAACAGTCCTGTTTCGTCGTCTGCGATCTGTATGTTTACGTCACCCAACCGGAGTGATTTGTACTCGCTGCGCAGGCGCATCAAGGTGCGGTACCAGCCGTGCAGCTCGTTGTCAAAAACGACCTTGTCGGGGTTTCTTGCATCGCCGAGCGGATGGGTTGCCTCGTCTTGATAGGTGAAATCGGGCCAAATCATGGGCTTACGGTCGTCAGGATCGTCGGCACCCCACATTCCAGCCTCGGTACCGTAGTAGATCATAGGTGCCCCAGGCCATGTGTGTTGGAAGAGTGCCATCAACATGAGCGTCTCACGGGCTTGTGAACCTGGGTATGAGACGTTGTAGGCGGCATTGTCGCGAGGCAACGCCTGACGGTCGTATTCACGGCCAGGGTTCACGATCATGGAGAAGAGGCGGTCGGTGTCGTGGCTGTCGAGCAGGTTCTGCATGGCGAGCCTCGATGAGGCGGGCCACGACTCGTACACCTCCATCTGCCTGCGGGCTAAGCCGGACGCCGTTTCGGTTCCGTTGATGAAGAAGTCGACTGTTGGGTACGCCCAGCGGTAGTTCATCACTGCCGTGAACATGCTCTCGTTTACGTACTCGAGGGCACGGTCGGTCCATATCTCTGCGATGGTGACGGCGTGCGGATTGATGCTTCGCACGTGTGCGTGCCATTCTGTCCAGAAGCGGTTGCCGACCTCCTCCGCCACGTCGAGACGCCATCCATTTATGCCATCGGAGGGGTCGCCGTCGCCATTTGGATCCATCCAGCGGCTGGTGGCGGCAAAGATATAATCGCGTACCGGGTCGGGCAGTCCGCCCTCATGGTCACGAAACTCGGGCAAACCCTTGTAGCCCCACCATCCTTCGTAGTCGAACTCGTTCTGGGGTGTTGCAGGATCATCCCAGGATGTGATGCTGTACCAATCTTTGTAGGGTGAATCCTGCTGATTGGAAACAATGTCGCGGAAAGCCCAGAAATCGGGTCCGGTATGATTCCACACCCCGTCGATCACGACGCGTATGCCGCGCTTTCTTGCCTCGTTGAGCATCTTCAAGAAGAGCTTGTCGGCGCTGGTCCACTGCCATGTAGTCGGATCATTGGGATCCTCTTGTTCCATGATGGCGGCGTCGCCGGCGGGATCGGGTCCGAAAAAGCGGTCGATGTGATGAAAGGTACTGCCGTCGTACTTGTGCATGGAAACGGCGTCGAAGACCGGATTGAAATAGATGGCGTTGACTCCCAAATCGGCGAGGTAGTCGAGGCGGTCGATCACTCCCTGAAGGTCGCCGCCATAACGGCGCGTGGTTGCGGTTCGGTAAAAATCGGTGGACACTGCCTGCTGCCAAGGCTGCAGCTCGTACCAGTCGGAGGTCCATGGCGTAATTTCCCAGCCTTCGGGACCGTTGATCCGCTCGCGGGTCGGATCGTTCGAGGGATCGCCGTTAGCGAAGCGTTCGGGAAAGATCTGGTACCAATTGGCGGAAAGGTGCCAATCGGGGTCGATCGGCAGGGTGGCCTGCGGATCAGGCGGTGGAGTTGGAGAGGCACATGCCGACAGCCTCAGAGCTATGACTGCGAGTAGGGTGCGTGATATGGGTGCCATGGACGGGCTTATTTAATGAGCAGGATTTTCTGGTTTCGGACGGAGTTGTTCGAAGTGAGGCGCACCAGGTAGGTTCCGCTGGCCAGGCTTTGTGCGTCGAAGACGTGCTCATGGCGTCCTGCGGGGAGGGTGCGATTGTTGAGGAGGGAGGCGACCCTGCGGCCGAGGATGTCGTAGATTTCGAGGGTGATGTCGCTGCGCGCGGGCAGCTCGAACGAGAGCACCGTGCTCGGGTTGAACGGGTTCGGGTAGTTCGGCAGCAAGGCAAGCTCGGTGGGCAACGCCGACGGCTCGTCGTCGAGGTCTGTGCTGATCATGCCACGGCGGTCGCCCGCAATTTGTTTGCTCGTGTAGAGACGGAATTCACCCGGAAGCATGGGGAATGTGTTGGATACGTTATCGATCGTAATCGACGTACCTCGGAAGTAATCGTACCACGTGCCCGTTTTCGTGAAATTGACGGGTGCGCTCGCCGCAACAACGCTAAAGTTGCCAACCAGCACGACATCCATGTCCTCATGCTGAAGGATGATGCGCTTTACGGCGCCACCCGTGTCCATCGTGAAGTTAGTAGTCGAAAATGCCGGCTCGGTTTTCTTGAGGTGTATCAATTCCGAATAGACCGAAAACAGACGTTGATTGTCGTCATCAAGATAGATGTTGTTCCAAGGCAGCGGTTTTTCGGTGAGTCGGCACGCATCAGAGATGGAACCGTTCAAGCATCGGTTGATCGACTGGGCATACCCGAGCTCGCCGAACTGCCAGATCATCTTGGGTCCCGGTGTCGTAAGCAAGAATGCCGCCGCTGCCTTCGTACGCTCGAGTGCGACGGCAGGAATCCGTACACTTGGAGTGCCGAAAGTGGATCCAAAGTTTAGATTTCGGTACATGATGCGCTCCTCGTCATGGCTTTCCATGTAGCCGATGAGGTGAGGCTGTTGCCAGACACGGTTTTTGTAGGAGAGGCTGTTAAAATTCGAGTTGGAGTTGAAGCCCATCGTGGCTTCGTTGAAAACATGGTTCAGGTTGCCCCATAGCATCATGCCGTAGTCGGCCAGTTGGCGCTCCTCCGTGTTTTCGGCGAAGTGCTCGAGGATGACGTAGAAATTCGGATTGATGTCCCACATGAAGTCAGACAGATCCTTCCACAGGTTGATGCGGTTGATATCTACCTGTCCCCAGGCACTGACATTTCCAAGGGTGTTCTTCTGAGTGAATCCTTTGGATAGGTCAAAGCGGTATCCATCGATCTTATACTCACGCATCCAATGCTCAATCACACGCCGCGTGAAATAACGGGTGGCCGTCGATTCGTGGTTGAAATCGTTACCGACGTTGAAATCGTGCTTCGGGGTGACATTGAACCACGGGTTATCGGGTGTGACGGGACCGTATGGTCCGCTGGCGTACATCCGCACAAGAGGCGATTGGCCGAAGGCATGATTGAGAACAATATCCAAAATGACAGCAATTCCGCGTTTGTGGGCCTCATCCACAAACCGTTTGAATGCGTGTTCAGTACCGTAGAATTTATCGAGTGCGACGTGGAACGACGGATTGTAGCCCCAGCTTAAATTCCCTTCGAACTCATTCACCGGCATGAGTTGGATGGCGTTGATGCCGAGTCGCTGCAGGTAATCGAGGGTGTCGACGAGGGTTTCGTAGCTGCGCGTGCCCACGAAATCGCGCAGAAGGAGCTCATAGATCACCAGTTTCTCCTTGGGTGGCGGCACGAAATCGGTCACCTCCCACTGGTATTCGGCTTTGCCCGGCTGAAGCAGGCCAACGGCAAACTCCGTTTTCCCTGAGGGATATGCCTTCAGGTTGGGATACACGGTAGTCGGGATGAACCGGTCGTCGAACGGGTCGAGGATCTTTTCGCTGTAGGGGTCGGCGACTCGTACGCTGCCATCCACCAAATATTGAAAGCCGTATTCGAGCCCGGGCTCGAATATGTCGAGGGTGATCCAGAACCGCACGCTGTCGGGGGTGATTTCGTGTCGGTTCATGATGTAGCCAGGATCAGCCTGCCAATCGTTCATGTCGCCGATCACGTACACGAAATCCTTACGTGGTGCATACAGTACGAGAGTGATTTCGGACGGTTTCGATTCGTTGTAATTGATGCCGTCCTTCATGCCCACGGGTACGGGCACGTTTGTCCGTCCAGGATTCACGATGATGCGCAGCGTGTCGCGCTTAATGGCTTGGTTTGAGAACGTGGCGGTGGCAACCAGCTCAAGGGCGCCTGGACCCTCGGGTGTCAGGGTGTAGTTGAGGGTGTCGTTTGCGATGGTTGACACTTGCTCACCATTGATGCTGAGGCTGATGGATGTAACGCCAGACGTGGTCTGTGCGACTGCGCGCACGAGAGTAGGCTCATCGACTTCCGCGAACGCTGGGTAGAATGCCGATGACGACGGGGTTGTGAAACGGACGAGATCGGCCTCCTGGGCCACATCTACAAAGATATCGGCATTCCCCACGCCCTTACCTTCTCGGTTTGGCGTCGGACCCTCGTTCCTGAACACCATCGCCAGTTTCAAAATCTGTTCATTCCCGAGACAGTTGGATCCTTTGTTGTAATAGGCGCGAATGTCGTTGATGGTAAGTCGGTAGATGTTCGGATTCTGCGGGTCGCGGGTCATCAGGTTGATCGAATCAATATCTTGCCCCCAGTTGGTGACCACGCACCGCCACGCGGACGGACCGCTGCTCAGGTTGGTGATCACGCCTGTGTGGATGTACACCTTGCCGGCGTAGTTTTCGAGTCCCTTGTTGCCCTGGCTGGCGTTGAAAACGATGGTGACCGGCTGATCGAGTGTCGGGACAGCGGGGATCGTGGTTACCTGAGCACGGACAGATCCGATACCCATCAAAAGAAAAAAGGCCAGTAGGCCGCTAGAACGTAGACGCATCTTTAAGAAGGTTTGAGAGCCGGCAGGATTTATGGCTGGGCGGTCTCGGTGGCTTGGTTTAGAACCGTGGTGGATGATCGCAGTATGAGTTCGGGTGAGAAAATGGTGTGCGACACCATGCGCTCCGGATTTTCAATACGGTCCATAAGTTTGTCGAGCGCCATTGCGCCCATTTCGTACATGGGTTGCCGCATCGTGCTCAATCCCAGGAATCGGGAAATTTGAATGTCGTCGAATCCGATGATAGGTATGCTTCTTTCTGAATCCCGCATGGCCTTCAAAGCTCCCAATGCCTGTATGTCGGATGCACAAAAGCACGCATCGGGCTTGATCGGATGGTTTAGGATTTTCATCATGGCGGCGTAACCGGCCTGTTCGGTGAAACCATCGCGGTAGGTGTCGTCGCCACATACGATGAGGTCGGGGTCGACCAAACGCCCCGAATCTTCAAGAGCCCGCTTATAACCGTGAATACGGTCGCGTATCGGTTTAGAAGACTCCACAGCCGATATCATAGCCACACTTTGGCATCCTGAGTCAATCAGATATTTTGTGGCCGTGTAGGCGCCTTCCACGCTGTCGACGCTCACAGAGTCGAATTTGGGCGAGAATTCGTCGACTAGCACTATAGGTACCTTGAATCGAAGCAAGGACTCCCAGTCCATCTCGGGTAGATGCACAGAGACAAGTGCATAGCCGTCGGCCAGTCCCTTTTTCATCACGTACTCGACCTGATTTCGGAGCTCTTCGGCAGTCTCGAAACCTTTAATATTGTAGATGTTCAGGTCGTACTCGAATTCAAGAAGCTTGTCTTGCATTCCTGCCAAGATCTCCATGAAATAATAATTGGAGAGGATTGGCACGATAAGAATGATGGTCTTGGTGTTTCTGCGCGCCAGACCTTGCGCAAATGCCCGCGGATGGTAGCCCATCGACTCGGCGACATCTAGGATCTTTTGCCTCGTTTTGGGACTTACGTTCGTGTTGTTGTTGAACACGCGTGAGACGGTGGCGATGCTTACCCCGGCTGACTTGGCGATATCGTATATGTTGATGGACAACGCAGTATCGAATTCGACGCGTGCCCGCACCCCAAAGTTGGGGTGCGGGTCGCATCGTGAAGGTATTATTTGATAAGTACCATCTTACGGTCGGCCGTGAAGTTGTTGGCTTCGAGGCGGTAGATGTAAACACCAGATGCCAGGCGTGAAGCATCGAAGTTCACGGCATGTGTACCTGATGTAAAGCGCTGGTTGTTCAGAACCGTGGCCACTCGTTGTCCAAGCGTGTTGTAGATCGCAAGGCGCACTTCGCTGGTAACAGGAAGCGTGAAGTTGATCGTCGTGCTTGGGTTGAATGGGTTCGGGTAGTTCTGCGACAGAGCATAGCCTGCTGGCAGATCAGAGAAATCGCCCTCGTCGCTAGACAAGATGGCGCCATAATTTGGAAGCGGCTCGAATGGCAGGTCTTCACGGGTCCATGTCAGTAATGGGAACTGATAGGTCGAAGGCCAGCGAAGTTCACCGTCCACAACGATCGGCTTGATGAATTGGTAGTAGCGACGGCCAGAGTCGAAACCACCGCCATTCAACAACGTGCTCTTAGCGCCACGTGGATGTCCGTAAGCGATACGGAATCCGATGTCGTTCAGCGTAGGCATGACCAGAGGCATCACAAGCTCATAAATGCCGTCGCCGTCGGGATCGCGCATCATGATACGCTCAAGCTCCGCCGTGGTCGGCGTGTAGTTACGTGTCGGATTGTTTAGATCCTCGATACCGTTTACCGACTGCTCACCTGGACGAATGCCTTGGGTAAGAGCAAAGAAGTTGGTCTCAAACACGACGAAAACGGAGTCAGAGCTTGGTACAAACGGTGTTTCAAAGGTTTTGGCAGGATTCATGTCGATACGGAAGGTCACCGTAGAGGCGTTGCCAACGGTGTTTTCTTCGTTGATGAACGCCTGGCTCGAAATTCCGTTGAAGAAGGAAATACCCTCTAGCGGATTGAAGGTATCCTGGATCTCAGCATCAACGACGGTGTACACGCGGTCACCTCCACCAAATTCACCTGGCTCCTCGTAGCCTGTATCACCGGTCAAACCTGGGATATACGAATTTGGGCGGTAGTTTACGTCAAGCGGGTTGTTCACAAAGCGTGAGCGTGCCCACTGAATGTAGTACTTGAACTTACGCGTTGAGCCGACAGCGACGTTGTCGCTTGGAATTACTTTAGTCCATGCCTGCAGTGATGACTCGAACGTCATACCGCCGACTGCCGGACCTCTCTTTGGTCTTGGGTCGGAGCTGTCGGGGCTGTCTTCTGCCCATCCCGTGAAGTCGGACGCAACGAATACAGAGTCGCCCTTTGCGGCATCGAAGTAACCGAGGTCTTCAAGAGCACCCACTTGGATGGCGAAGCTGAACGATGTATTGATGCGTTTTGCGTTAGTAGGGCGCAGGCCGTTGAAGAAAGACCATTCGACAGACTTAGTTGTGATATCGCCAGAAAGATTCAGTTGCTTGTTGTTGCCATCTTCCCATGTCACGCCTTCTGAACCGCGATCAATTGCGTATTTCCACTCAACAACGCCATTTCCTGGCAAGTTTGCTTTCGCAAACTTAGCTACACCACTGTAGAACGTTACTCCGACATTGTTGTTCGGGTTGGCTTCTCTGGCCAGTGTAACCGTCGCACTTCCCCAGTCGAGGGGAGCAGTACCACCGCGTACCTGAACCAAGTGGTTGCTGTTGGTGTCGTCAAGCAAACCATCCTGGATCATACGTCCCACGTTTACACGGAATTGGACTTGTACCGTGTCGGGGTGTGTTGCTCCAAAGACGGCGATCTCATCATAAAACACTGTCGGCAGCACGACAGGGGCCGTTGCATTAGCCGGAAGTGTGTAAAGACGGTTTGGTGCGCTTTCCCAGCCTGTGTTGGGGACTGTTTCCGTGTTCACAATCTGGTCGTCGGCATTACGGTAGCCGACCCAGTATTTGTGCTCAAAGGTGTCGCCTGGGGTCATCATGACTTCCATTTCCCAGGTGTTATCACCGACATACTCCATAATGAGTGTGGAACCTGCGTTCCAGTCGATGACCTGACCATTATATTGGGGGGCCTTCCCTTGAATGGCACCGCGCATCTGCACAACATCCGTTGTGCGTACGGTATCCTTCACCGTCGAGGTGTTGACTCGGAAGGTCACTTTCACAGGATCCTGTGCATATGACCAACCGGCCAGCCCCAAGACCATCATCAGCGAAGCTATTGCTAGCCTAGTAACCGTTTTCATGGTTTTCTCCTTGGTTGTTGGTTGGTACGGGTTTTTCCGTAAGCTTTTCGGTTAGAATGAAATTGAAAAAGAGACTCGGTTAACCAACCCGAGGTTGGTGTACGAGTTGAGTGCGTATCCGAAATCGAAGCCAAGACCGTTGTTGAGGCTGTGCTTGATTCCGGCACCGGCCGTGAATTTGAGCGTGCGCTCATCTTCGGTGCGTCCTGTGATGTACGGCACGCCTGCACGCAGGGCAAAGCGGTCGCCGAGGAAGGTCACCTCGGTGCCGAGGCTTACGCTCTGATAATTATCGTTGGGCGAGGTTCCGTCGACCATGATCGTCGCACTAATCTGCTCCGTCTTGATCGGCTGCCAGGCTAGACCTACACGCAGCATGAGTGGCAAGTCGAATTCGTCGGTTTCAAGCCGCGTGTTCACTTGGCCGTTGTTGCCGTTGTTGGTAGGGTCGATGTCGACCGTCGTGGTCAGGTCCTTACCGTTAATCTGCATCTTCTGACCAAAGTTGGTGATGCTCACTCCTAAGATGATGCCATCGAAGGGCGTTTCGTAGGTTGTGCCGATATCGAAGGCGATTGCGGAGGCGCTCGAATTCCAGATGGTTTCGTTCACATATTTGACGTTGGCACCTAAGGCAAACTTATCGATGAGATACCTGGCGTAGGTCACACCTACCGCATAGCTGTACGCACGAAATTTCAGGCCCAATGAACCCTCTGGATCTTCAAAGGTGGTCACGGTCATGTCGTCCATGGTCAATGCGGTGATGTTCACACCTACAGCGCTTCGGTTACCCATGGGCATCACGAAACCAAGGTAGTTATGCTTAAGGTCGAGGAACCAATCGGCGTGCTCAACCATGAGCGAGTTGTTCTCGATATTCGCAATGGCGCTTGGGTTCCAGACCATGGCGGAAGCATCGTTGACGGAAGCACCAACGGCACCCCCCAAGGCTGCCGAGCGCGAGCCCACCGGAATTTTTAAGAACTGTGCGGCCGTTGTACCCGTTTTTGAAACGGTTTGACCAAACGATGAGACGGGGGAAAAGCAAATCGCCATCATCAGGAAGGTCAATCGGAGAGTCAGATGTGTTTTCATAGTGTGTTTTCTCCCTGATATCATTTGATGACTGCGAATTTGTCTTTCTTGACCCCTATGCCTGGGGCATCAACTACGTACAGATAGACCCCATAGGAGAGCTCCAGGTTATCCTTGGTGAGCATATTCCAAATGTAGGTCCCGTCGTCGTTTCGGTTGTTCACTTCCAGCTTATTCACCAGGTGACCAGACACCGTATAGATGTAGATCGTGCACTTTGCGGGCAAGTGGTTGAAGTGCATCTGCCGCGTCTGTTGTGGCTGAGATGTGGTTGGTCGAGGCTCAACAATGTTGGTCACGACATATGGATTGGGTACGACCTTAATCTTATCGAGGGCATTCTTTGCGGAGTCGGCTTCAACCCTGGCCATATTCAGTTCGGGATCGATCTTGAATTCGAAGATGTCGTTTGCCGTGAACGGTTTGATGGTCTTCAGTTCTAGTCTGTCGCCATTGGTTGGGTTCACACTCTGCACGACGTTGCTAGGCACTAAGTACACACGCCAGGTGAACTGGTTGCGCAATGCCCCTACATTCTCGATGAAGATGATGTCGTCTCGTACGGTGAATGACGAAGCTGAGAAGTTGCCGTCCTGACCGTCGGTTGCCAAGAACGCAAATTGCACCTCCCGGTCTTCGGTGCGGTTGAACACCTTAAAGTTGGTTGGACGCGATATTGCCCGCACCGGTATGGCGCCGATGCGAATGGTGGTGTCTTTCGAGGTGCCAAAACCCGGCGGACCCATCACGATTTCATAATCGCTCGGTTTGGTCTGGTTGCGGAACACCTCAAACCGGACATCGTGAATGGAGACATTTCGATCGGTACGCCATCCCGACAATGTTGGGTTGTACGCGGTCACTTCACCGGCATTGGTGACGATAACCCTGAAGCCCTGCTGCACCGGATTGCTCTCTCCGTTAAAGCCTGGCGAATTCTTGATCAGGGTGTCGATGCGACCGGCTGAAATGTTCAATAATGAGAAATCCTTGGTCTTGACCGTATCAGGTACGTTTGGGTTGCCCGACCGGATCAAGGTATCGCGGAAAACGACACGGTAGGTGTTATCAGCTCGCAGGGAATCGGGGTCAATGATCGATACTTCGACGGTTCCCCCGGCAGAACCCTGCACTAAACGCGCCATCGGGTTGTCAGGGTTGATATAGCCTGCCGAGCTGGCACGTGGGCGCACGACAACAACATTCTCGCCGGTTACGACCGATCCGTCCGGATTCAGGTTGATCTGAATCGGCGACTCAGAAGGAGAAATCCCGGCAGGGGTTGCCCCAAAATCGTAGGCGGTAACGGCATAGTAGTACACACGACCATTGATTACATCGGTGTCAGTGAACTGACGTTGCAGACCGGTGTCGTTTCCTAGGAAGAACTTGATGCCGTTTACATCGACAGGATGGAAACCCGAGAATCCGTTCACCTTGTCGAACTGAGCAATTGGGCGGTTGAATATCAAGTTGCCGAAGCCGTCGGTAATCGTACGGGAGTCGGCGAAGGCAGGATCGGTCGACTTATAGATCTTGTAACCTTCGAAATCGTTTCCAGGAAGTCCAAGCTTGTCGACATAGCGGTCAAATGAAAGCTCTGAGTCAGTGTCCCAATACAGTGTGACGTAACCGTCGCCGGCTACAGCCTTCACTTTTGGAGGCTTAGGCGCCACGGCAAACTGATAGTCAGCTTCGTATGCGTTTGTAGCCTGGTTCAAGTTCTCGTTGTTTTTCACCCGGTCCTGCTCGAGCGAACCATTGGTCTGGGCGACCGATATTGCCACAGCGAAGCGTTCGATGGATCCTCGCCGCAACGGAAAGAAGGACGAGGTGATCAAAATGTCAGAGTCTTGGCTCGTGGCGCCGGCTTCGAAGACACCCGGACGCATGTTGTTGTTCCAGAAACTCTCGTCGGCAGCGAAGTTGGCTCCAGATCCCAACGTGCCGGCACCGGGGAACGTGACGGATGAGATACCGATCTGGTCTGATTCTGAGACGTCTGTCTTGTCAATATTAGGCTCGCCAGGAAACGGCGTGAACGCACCCGATGTCGGCCTTCCGTCGCCCTCGCCGGTGTCTCCCGTAGCCTCGACCCCATCAAGTCCGACATCGTCGCTAACCTCAACCCAATCGCGGTCGTTGTCGAAGAAGTCGTCGCGAGCTTCGTCGATCATCGGCGCACTGGTGAAGTAGTTGCGGTCTTCGGCCGGGAACGATGGACTCGATGCGCGTCGCTGCGTGATCAAGCGGTTGGGTACGATCAGGCCACGTTGAATGGTATCGCCTACCTCAAATCGGAGGTAATTAATGTAGCGAACAGGTCTTGGAAGGAAATTGCCGTTCACAAGTGTCTGCTTGGTGAGGTGGTTTGGACGGTTCTCATCAATAAGTCCATCCAAGTCGTTATCTAACAAATCTGTATTGTAGAACTCGTTCGTCGAGCCCGGAATGGCGATGGCATCTTCAATGAGCGTGATACCGTTGGGGGGCAAAACAATCTGCCTGCCCTGGGATACGACCGTACCACCACCTTGTGGGTAAGTGGATATCACCCGATCACCGTTTTCCTGGATCAGGACGATCTTGTCGCCAGGACGCAGTGTGCGAGAAGCGAAGTCTTCGGCGGTAAAGAATGGAATCACTTCCGAAACCAGTTGGTTGCGGTTGTAAAAACCGTTCGGACCCGTGAGCAAATTGAACAAATCCTCGTTTTGTGGATTCGTGCCATCGTACTGGTCACTGTCGCCGTCGTTGTCGATGCCGTCGATGGAATTGCCCGGGGTTTCGAGGAACTTCATGGCAAGCATACCAATTGGCTGGCCGTTAAATTCGGGCGGCGACTGTGTGCGCTGAAGATCTGTCAAATAGGCGACGGCACGTCTCTGGTCAAATTCGGGACGGTCGTTCGAAGGAGTGCCCACCCAGTCGGCAACCCAAAGGGTGAAGGCCATCTTGTCGTAGTTGTAGGATCCGTCGTTGAACACCTCCATGATGTTGAAGTGAACGTCGCTGATCAGGATCTGCGACCATGCCAAGACACGGGTGTCGAGCTTGATGGCGAGTCCGCCTCGGGTAGGATCCGTTTGATCCGGTGCAAAGCGGCCATTCTCGATGAATCGGGTGTAGTTGTCATCGCTGGCACGATAGAAGAACTCCTGGTCGGCGTTGAAGATGTCTTTGCCAAAGAAGCCGTTCCATGCGTTTGGCCAACCGGGATCGACGGTGTCAGTAATTTTGTCAGGCCAGAACGACGGCCAGGTGTTACCCAAGGTGGAACCGGGTCCACGATCGCTTCGGGCCAATTCAGGGCTTCCTGCATTGAAATAGCCTGAAACAGGGTTCATGTTCCAGCTCCTGCCCTGACTCGTGCGCCCGTTGGGCGTGTTGACGATGCGCAGCACGCCAGTGGCTCCTGGAGCTTGGTCGTTTACTTCGGCGCCCACGAAAATCGCGAACAGGTACATGTACTGGCGTCCCGTGTTCTTCGGATATTCAAAGATGATTTCGTCTTGACCGGAAATGCGTCCAGCCCACCCGAAATTGTGATACGTGGCGCGCACGTTGTTGCCATCGAGGATCGACTTGCGCCTGTCCTGAAAGGATGAGCGCTCGTCGCTCGGAATATGCTCGCCGTTGCTCTGTGCAACCACGGGTGCAACCAGGGCCAGGTATAGTGCTCCAGTCAACAAATATTTGAGTGCAAACATAGATTTCATTGGTCCTGGTATGGCTTAGTAAAAGGATAATTGCAATCCGAACTGGACCCTGCGGGGCTCGGAGTAAAACGTCGGGTTCGTGTAGAAGCCCGGGTCAAAATTTGTGGGGAACAGCAATGGCGACTCCGGCCTGCCCGAATCTCCGTAGACATTGATCGGATTCTGAGAATCGAACACATTGAACACATTCAAAAATATCCTCGCCGTCTGCCCTTTGATATTGAAATCTTTGTATGCATTCACGTCGACACTGATGTTAGACGGACGCACCAGGCTGTTCGTCAGCACATCGGTGGAGGCATTGATACCCACCCGGCTTGGTATGGACGTGTCGGGTGTGTATGGGTTTCCGGTCTGGAACTTCTGCAGGATGTTCATGCCCCACGACTTGCCGGCATAAAAGATGGACGAGTTGAAGATGTGCTTGCGGTCCCAATCGAGTGGCCTCAGAAGCTTTGTGAGTGCCGAACCTGTGGTGTCGTTTCTGGAGAGGGCCGCGAAAAACTCGGCGGCAGGATCGGAGTTCGACCCCTCGGCAATCGAAAACGTGTAGTCGAACCTGACGCTGATGGCATTGGCCACGTTCTGGTTGAGGGATGCCGTGATGCCGCGCACATTGGCATAGTCGCGGTTGATCCAAGTACCATATCGCACGCTGGGGATGTAAGTCTCGGTGGTCGGACCCGAAGATATCCAGTCGCGGATGTCACGATAGAAGCCCGTAACATCGATGGCGGTTCCGGCAATGATTTCCTGCTGCAGACCCAGCTCGTACTGGATCGTCTTCTGTGGCTTCAGATCCGGATTTCCGTAGATGCCGTAAATACCGGAATTTTCCTCAAGAATGATCTGATCGCGCGTAAATAGTCGGTCATATTCAGGAATCTGGAAGAAGTAGCCGTAGGAGAAACGAATTACACCACGGTCCGAAATCGGATATGCCACACCGAGGCGTGGGCTTAGGGCAAACTTCGGATCCACCCTGCGGAACCAGTAGGACTCGCGCTGTTGCAGGGTGTTGTTGCGGTTTTCGGTCAGGAAGGGGTTGAAGATGTCTGGATCTTTCGGATCGGCCGGCACATTGGCATTGGCGTTGAAATAGTCGAAGCGAACACCCAAATTGATGATCAGGTTCTCGTATTCCATCTTGTCCTGAATGAATGCCGCTGCAGCATAGGGCTTACGTTGATACCGCTGGTGATCGGAGGTGTTGATCGGTGGGATACCCATCGACACTCCGGGAGGTGCCGTCACCCCGTTTTGCTCGTTCACGGGCTGCAGCGAGAATGAATCGTAGTCGAGAACATCCGACTGAAATTCAATGCCCGTCTTTATGTAATGGCGCTGATTTACCTGGCTGGAGAGTTCGACCTTTGCGATGAAGGTCTTGGTGTTTCTTTCGAAGAATCCGTTGCTGGTTCCCAATCGGTTGAACCTGCCGGATTGGCCAGGAGTGAAGATGGGGTCGAGCGATCCTAGCCGTTGGTAGTTGAAGTATCTGAGGTCGTATGGATCCTTGTACAGGTAGCTCCTGAAGTTGTTTTCCTTCTGAGCGATATTTGCCGTAAGGAAGGTGTTGTTCGACGGCGTCACGGTAGTCTTCAGGTTCAGCGAATAGTTTTGGCGCAGACTTTGGGCACGGCCATCGGGAACGGTGCGGTTCTGGTGGTCGTATCCCCTGCCACGCTCGTCGCCAAATAAACCGATCAGGTTGAAGCGCAGCTTTTTATTCACGTTGAACTGCAAGTTGCCTTGGGCCGATACGGTTTCGAAGGTGTTCATGGCGACCAAAGCAGAGTCGCGCACCCCTGTGTCGCGATAAACGATGTTCCCGTTTGCCAGTGTGTCGAGTGGCAGATACCACGATCTGCTGAAATCGACACGGTCACCAAATCGGTTGACACCACCCGTCGTAAGCGTGTCGGTAAATGGCCCGAGCGGTGAGTACGCATTGTATCCATTCAGCCATCCGTCGTTCTTAAAGTGTCGGCCCGTTATGAAAAACGTCAGTTTATCTTTGATGATGGGACCGGACACACTCGCGTCGATGTTGTACTGCCGCTGCGGATTGAGCCCTGTGATAGCCGTGTTCGTCCCATTGAAAATATGGCCGTTCGAAGTGAGGTAGTCGCCGGCCCAGATGCGGAAGTTGCCGTCAAATTTGTTTGATCCTGCTTTGGTCACCACATTGATGATACCGGACATCGCCTGTCCATATTCGGCATTGAATGTTCCAGATATCACCTGGAGCTCCTGCACGGAGTTGTTCTCGATACGCACGCCCTGGCTGTTGTCGAAGTTGTCGGTCACGCGAACGCCGTCGACGATGTACGAAACCTCGGTGGAGCGGCCGCCACGGATGTGGATGGATCCCGTCGAGCTGACGGAAACACCCGCCTGCAACTGCACGACGTCGCGCAGCTCCTGTACCGGAAGCTTCGCGATCTCCTCGCGGCTCACACGGGCTTCGGTACTGGTCAAATCCTTGATGATGACATCCCTGTTGGCCTGTACGACAACCTCTTCGCCAACAAATGACTCCGTGCGCAGACGGAAATTGGCCTCTGTGGTCAGGTCGGTACGCACAATCACCCCTTCGGTGGTTTGCGTGACGTACCCCAGGAATCTGGCGACCAGCTTATACGTGCCAGGTGGGACATTCAGAATGAGGAAGCGTCCTTCGATGTCGGTTGGCGCACCGATGGTCGTGCCCTCGATGAATACGTTTGCCCCAGGAAGCGGCTCGCCGTCGGTCGCATCGAGAACCCGTCCGGTAATTTTCCCAGACTGGGCAAAAATGTCGGCTGGCATTGCTACGAATGCAATGAGGCAAAGGATGAGTAATAGAAACCGTGAGTTCATTTTTCGTATCAGATAGTGATTGTAACCGTTTTCATTTTCTCGTAGTCTGCCGTGGCGCCGTGAGTCTTTTTGGTCTCGTCGATAATGGCGTTTCGCAGTTTTTTCACCTCGTCGGCCTTGCGGATCTCAATGAGGTTTAGTTTGGCCTGATCAAAGCTGACCGGACCTGGTTCTTTTCTGTCGATGCACAGGTAGACGATCCACCGGTCTGGTGTGTACTCGAGTGGACCAGCGATACCTCCCCGTCGGAGGTCTCGGAGATTGGGCGCAAACTTGCCAAATGAGTCTATTGGCCGGAAGCCGAGCTCGCCGTCGTATAACAGCGCCTCGCCCATCACCCCGTATTTTAGCAGAACAGTTTTAAAGTCGGAACCGGCTTTCAGTAGAGTAATGGCCTCCTCGGCATCTGCTTTGCTGGCCGTCACCAATTCGCCAAGGTTCAGCTCAATGGTGCCGGTGCGGTATTCCGCGCTAGAGTTGTACATGGCGCGGAGTTCAACCTCGGGGATCACAACTTCCTGGTACAGATGCTCGTTGAAACGGTCGATAAGCCAGGAGTGGAAGGTCGCCTCGACGGTTTGTCCAGCAAAGGATGCGTCAAATTCAGGATGGTTACGAACCTGATCGATTGCATAAGACCTGTAGGCGATGCCGTCGATGATCTCACGCAGTGATTTCCTGGAGGCAAATCGCCAGTCTGGCAGGAGTGCAGCTTCGATGCGGAAGTCTTCAAGGGTTATCGTAAATCCGCGAAGCTCGGCCACAACGGTACTTTCTGGCAAATTGACATTAAACCGGTTCCCTTCGGTTGTTACCCGCATGACCTGGTAAAGTTCCTCGAGGACCTTGTCGTCAACTCGAATTTCGCTTGTCAGATTTTCGAGGTCACGGCGGGTCGCCATTTCACGGTTCCGCTGCAGTGCATAATCGGATAGAGCTGCCCTCCGATTGGCAAATTCGGTCTCCGTCACGATCGGTTTTGTGACAATATCGGTCACCTTGATGATACTGTAGCCCTGGTTCGTGCGCACTGGAGGCGATATCTGCCCTGGATCCATTCGGAAAGCGATGTTCTCGAAAGCGGGGTCCATTTCGTCGATCGTGAAATAACCGAGGTCGCCACCGTTTTCACGAAGGTGCTTGTTGGTAAAAATCTCGGCCGCCAGATCCTCGAAGCTTCCTCCGTTTTGAAGGATCGCGTACAGCGAGTCGGCGGTGTACCGGTCGGGGGCATACAAGTGGGACGCACGTACGCGGGCGTTGAACCTACGGAACAGCTCTCGGAGATCATCCTCGTCGACACTAACGTTCGCGTGCACGAGCAACCTCTCGTATTCCTGCATGTGCACCTGCCGTTCGATGAGGGCGCGCTGCCTGCTTCCTGCCTCGTCGCTGTCCCACCCCCTGTCCTCGGCCCAGGTTACGACCGTGTAACGTTCCAGTTCGCCATCGAGCACCGCCTTGAGCGTGACGTCGTTTACAGGCACAGCTTGGCCCGTCTGGTAATAGTAGTTTCGGAATGCGTTTTGAAAATGGAGATCTGTGACCTCATACTTGCCAATGCTGGCCAGTACCTGCCTGTCATCGTGCCGGTTGCAAGCCGCCAAGCCGCCCATCACAGCAGCCAACAGCGCATACCGAAACACCGTGTCGAGCGATACGATTCCTCCTTTGGTGCTATGGCATCTTACAGTGGACAATACCTTTTCCTTGTTTTATGTAATCGCTTACATTTGAATAATAATGAAAGCGCTTACATCTTACAAGCAAAAAGTTGCCATTTTTTTATTCTTTCATAACTTTTAGAAAAAAAGCACCCCATCTCCCTCGATTGGCCGTAATTCGTCAGCCACCAATATTCCAGATGGCCTCGACATGCCCGTATATCACCTGAAAAAATGGCATGTAAGCACTATCATTCCTTGTGTTCGGATCAGGGCGACAGACGGTCGATAACCCAGCTCCCATCGACGAGCCGGAACCGAATACGGTCGTGCATGCGGCTTCCCCTGCCCTGCCAAAATTCGATCATGTTCGGTACTAGCCTGTACCCGCCCCAATAGTCCGGCATAGGGATGTCGTCTCCCACATATTTCGCCACGTTCTCTTCATAACGCCTCTCCAGGAAGTCTCTTGAAGCAACCACCTCGCTTTGGTTCGAGCTCCATGCACCAATACGACTTCCGGCTGGACGAGAATCGAAATACGCCCTCGATTGGTCCTTGCTGATTTTTTCGATGTCGCCCTCGATCCTGACCTGACGTTCGAGCTCCCCCCAGAAAAACAGCAGGGAGGTCTTAGGATTTTGGTCCATGTCCTTTCCTTTTCGGCTCTCGTAGTTCGTGAAGAATATGAACCCCCTGTCGTCAACACCCTTGAGCAACACGATGCGGATGCTGGGCTGGCCGTCGGGCGACACGGTGGCATGCGACATCGCGTTTGGCTCGACGATTCCGGCGTTGGTGGCCTGCTCAAACCAAACGGAGAACTGACGGAATGGGTCTGCGTCGACATCCGTTTCAAGAAGACCGTTTTTCGTATATTCGCGCCGAAGATCGGCTAAATTAAGTTCGCTCATGGTCGTTCATTCAAATGGTTTTGTTGGGGTGGCCCGAAAACAGACATACCGAATGATACGTCCTTCCGACAGGTGCTTTCCTTCATAAAAGGTCTGTATGAAAAGGTCTGAGCCGTCTGGCGCGCCGGCATATATGTCGGCGTTGTGCTCAATAAGCTCCAATCCGTACAGTTCGATCATCTTTAGGGTGTAATCATGCAACACGGGGTCGTCCGTTTTGAGGTGGACCAAACCGGTGTCGGGAAGCAGTTCGGAATAAATCTTCAGGAATCTCGGAGATGTGAGCCTTTTGCCAGGTTTGCGCAAATAGGGGTCAGGAAACGTGATCCAAATTTCGCTGATCTCGCCAGGCTCAAAATAATGGAGCAGATCTTCGATCTGAGTCCTCAAGAAAGCTGCGTTGCTTAGCTTCTCCTGCAAGCCTTGCAAGGCACCGATGTAAATGCGCTCACCCTTGATGTCGACGCCGATGAGGTTCTTATGAGGATACCTCCTTGCAAGCTCGAGCGTGTAATGACCCTTGCCGCATGCAAGCTCCAGTACGATCGGGTTGGAATTATGGAAGAAATCAGCCGCCCATCTCCCCTTCAGGCGGGGATCCAGCTCGATAACGTTATCGAGTTTGCCTACTTCGGCATAACGAAATAGCTTCTGCTTTGCCATCACCCCAATATACGGATGTCAGAAGTCTTTTCTGACAAATCTCCTCCCACCCAGCATCACGGGAACAGCAGCCCAAATCATAAGCATGGATACGCTCACCCATACTCCAATCGACGAACCAAAAAACTGACGGTACAACGCGCCGGTGAAGCCCATCATGGCCGATTCGTCGGCCGACAACACCAAGATGATGCGCCCCAAATCGACGGGATTCGCAAGCGTCAGCGCCAGAACCGGACGTTCCAGCGGGTATTCGGCAAACATGGCGATCACGAACATGATCAATGCGTCGTATAGAATGGTGAGGATCAGCCATGTCACAATTGCCAAGCCCATCCCGCGGATTTTGTCGTCCTGTTTGAGTGCGATCACGAAGGCTATCGCTACAAAGATGGCCATCAGGATGAGTCCTGTGCCCACTACCGTGAGGAACGGGCCAAATGCAGCCCGAAGCATGATGGGCACGCCGACACCCAAGGTGTACGCTGCCATCAGAGGGACTACCAAACCGGCATACAGACTGACGTACAAATCTCGGCGCCTGATTGGCTGCGACAACATCAGCTCGATGTACTCCCGGTTGTTGTACACATAGATGGTTCCAAAGATGAGGCCGCATAGCGGGATGATCGAGAGCGACAGGTTCATCAAGCTGAGCATGGTGCCGTCGCCGGTGCCCCCAAAACGGATGAGCAGTTCCGACACTACAGCGAAAAAGATGCCGAATCCAATGACGGCCTTGCTGCGGAGACCATCCAGAATTTGATATTTGAGCAAGGTGTTACTACTCATGACGCCATCTCCATTAAGTGAGCCGCCATGGCGCGTTCTAAGGTGGACGCTCCGGTCCTGTCGAGCAACTCCTCCAATGGGGTGTCGAGCACGACCTGCCCACCGATGATGTACACGAGATGGTCGGCCATCTGCTCGACCTCGCTTAATACGTGCGATGTCAGTATGACGGTTCTGCCGGAGTCTCGAAGGCCGATCACTTCATCTTTGAACCGGCTGCCGACGATAGGGTCCATGCCGGCGGTCGGCTCATCGAGAAACAAGATTTCCGGCGAGAACATGAAGGCGACCAGGGCATTCAGCTTTTGGCGGTTTCCACCCGACAATTCCGACGGCCGTTTTGACATGTGCTCGGACAAACCGGAATCGACAAGCCAATGATCAGCAATTTGAGCATCGTTCCCCCGTATGTCCTTGAGCATGTTGATGATATCGCTGATTTTCAGGTTTTCGGGAAACGAGGGACGCTGAGGCATGTACCCGATTATCTTTTTCCATGCAATCGGGTCGGTGACAGGCACTCCATTCCAGGCAAAGGATCCGCTGTCGGGGTGCACCATGCCCATCAGGCACTTGATCAGGGTGGATTTACCGGCTCCGTTCGGACCCAGCAACGCCGTTACCTGCCCTTTAGGGATGTCGAGGTTGACATCCTTCAAGACGCTGTTACGGCCGTATGATTTATTTAAGTTTCGTATTTCGATCATGACCTGTGGGGTTTCATGGAAGGTGATGAATCGGCCAGCATTTCCGGGCTCAACACGGGAAATACTTTCTCTGCGGCATCCAATAGTTCGATGAAAAGGCTTCTCAGCAGCACCATGGCCACCGGATTTCGCTCGATGAGGTAGGCGAACAGGCGAACTGGACGGTGTTGCACATCGCCGACCCCGTTGCGGTCGAGGTCATACCCGGCGTACGCGCTCCAATAATTCGACTCGAAGTGGTTGTAATGGGTTCGGCTGTTCGTGCTCACGTCAAGCGTGTTGTCGACAAAATCATTTTCCACGAAATTGTTGTCGTTGCTGCTAGCCATCAGCACAACGGCCTTGCCGTTCGAAAGGAACCGGTTGTGCCGGATAGTTACACGGTTCGAGCCTTCCGAATGGAGTCCGGTCGTATTCGATTGTATGAGGTTTCCTATGATCTGCGAATCATTGATGTCTTTGAGGAGCAATCCGTACGACGTAGGCCCCCAATTCATCACGAATTCGTTCTGTTCCATCAACACGCGGCTGCTGTACATCACGGCAACACCCGCGCCGTTCGCTTCGAACCTGTTTCGGATATATGCGCAATCGTTGGAGAACATGTAATGCAGGCCGTAACGAAGGTTGTTATGGCTCAGGTTTCCTGAAACGGTTACAGAGTCAGCGAATTCAAGATAGATCCCGTCCCTGTGACCCATGATGTTGTTGTCAGTGATCTGGACGCCCCTGCTCTTCCACAGATGGATCCCATTTCCGGCACTCGTTTCAGATACGGCGTCCGACTCGATCTGATTGTCTTTGATCACGCACGAATGGGACTCCTTCAAGTAAACCCCGAAGTAGTTCATGCTGAACCTGTTGCCGCTGATCTCGCAGAAGTTGCCCAACTCGACCAAAATGGCGGCGTTGTCGATGATGGAACTCGACTTGACACCCGAAAAGTGGATGTTGACGATCCTCACGGAATCGGCCCTCACATGGAAGATGGAATTCACCGCAACGGCTTCAAACCGGGAGTTCCCGTTCCCGATGATGCTCAGGGGCTTGTGGACCGTGTATGGGTTCCTATCCCAGACACCGTCGCCCAAGAGGAGCGTGTCGCCAGGAGCCGCACGGTCGATCACCGACTGCAAATCGTCACCGGCCGACACGACGACCTTCTGACCGACGGCTGACCCAACCGTAAGGGTCAGAAGAGCCACTGCGATCGATATTATGATGTAGAGACGTAGCATACCTGCGTCCTTATCTGCCAGTTATCTGTTGTCGAACGTATTGATCAGCTCCACCCACGTGAGAATGCCGCCTTCATGTCCCCCGAGCCTGGCCATAGCAGCTTCCCGGTTTTGATAGGCGCTCAGGTTGCCCCCCATAGGGCTTGGGATGGACGGACTTACCACATACACTGCTTGGGTTGCATCGAACATGTCGTTTGGCTCAATTTGGTCCGCCACTCTGAAAAGCCTGATTTCGTCGGTTGATCCAACATTGGATGCCGTGTACTTCATCATGCATTCGATGGCATCAAAACTGTGTGTGCGACCCTTGTCGGTCACAAGCTGTGCTGCGAATGCCTTTTCGGTGATCGTCATGCGACAATGAGCGCACTCCTGCACTCCGAACAAAATGGGATCAGGCTCGGTCGTGCATCCAGCGAAAAACATGCTGGCCATAAGCAGAAATGAAATAGAGGTTAAACGTCTCATGCCCGCTTCCCCTTCTTCCTGTTTGTCCACAGCACGCCAAATCCCAGCATAATGGAGGCCAATGCATAAGCACTACCCCAATGCGGCCATGAACCAGCATTCATGTTCAGGAGCTGCTTGGTCCCAATGAGGGGCGGTTGATAGGTCATGCCAGGCACTTGGATGGCGGCTTCAGGGTTGAGATTATGACCATAGTCGTAACCCCACATGAAGTAATCTACAAAGGCCGCCGTCAATCCTATTAAGATCAAGATTAACCATATCCAGCCTAGGCGAACCGAGCCCGTTATCGCAACAATCATGCCGAAAATCACGTAGAACATGATTGCGTAGGGGATAATCTTCAGTGTGGGCACCATGTCGGGCACAATTTCTTTCATCCCGATGTAGTGATTAAGCCCGTTGATGTTCTTCAGGTCATTCGGGGAGTGACCCGTAATCGTGTTGTGGTGAATCAGCAAACCTAAGCCTTCGGGGTACTGCGGCGCGCTCAACCTGATCTGCCAGATCGGCACGGTGTAGATTCCCAAAAGCAGAAGTGCGGAAATTGCGATTAATATTCTGCTTCGCGTAGTCATAATAGGTCCCCTTTTGAGGGTGAAGATTCTGATTTGTCGGGAAATTTCCCGAGATGGTATCATCCACCCCGGGATATTTTCCGCACAGGGTGTTAACCCTATTTGCCTGTCCCGAACTTAATCGGAACATTTGCCCCCTTAGGAGACACTCGTACATAACCCTGCATTTCTTGGTGCAGGGCCGAACAGAAGTCGGTGCAGTAGAAGCTGAAGATGCCCGGTTTCTGAGGGACCCAAACAAAGGTGCGCGTTTCGCCCGGCATCACGAGAAGCTCGGCATTGTTGGCACCCTGCATGGCGAAGCCGTGGGGCACGTCCCAGTCCTGCTCGAGGTTGGTGATATAGAACGTTACCTTGTCGCCCACCTCAATCCCTTCGATGTTGTCGGGTGCGAAGTGGCTTCGGATCTTGGTCATGTAGACCTCGACTTCATTACCATTGCGCACAACCTTTACGTCGCCTTCAGACTTGGTCGCCTTCGGGTGCGTGTTCGTCTCGATCGGATAAATTCTGACCTGTTTGTCTTTGATCTTGCTAGCCGCAATCGCCTGTGCATAGTGCGGTTCGCCAATGGTCGGGAAGTCGAGCAGCAGCGTCATCTTGGCACCGCTGATGTCGTAGAGCTGTGCCGAGTGGGTTAGCTCCGGACCGGTAGGCAGGTACCTGTCCTTGGTGATCTTGTTGAGGGCCACGACGTACTTGCCGTCTGGATTGCTGCTGTCCCCGCCTGGGATCATAAGGTGACCCACCGAGTAGTACGTCGGAATGCGGTCGACCACCTTAAAGTCGCTGAGCGACCACTTGACGATTTCAGATGATATGAATGCCGTCGTATAGGCAAAACCCTTGCCGTCGAATTCGGTGTGGAGAGGTCCTAAGCCCGGATCCTGCACCTCACCTGCGATGGTTGCCTCATATTTGAGCACGGGGATGCCCTCGATCACACCGTCAACTTCATTGTTTTCGATGGCGGCAAGCATCTTGCTGAAACTGTGCACCGGAATGACCGACGCCAATTTGCCACCGCCTACGATATACTCGCCAGATGGGTCCACATCGACGCCGTGAGGCGACTTGGGCGTCGGCAGGAAGTAGACCAAGCCCGGCACATCGGCTGGATCGATCATCAGGACTTCGTTGAGCGACTCTGACGTGGCCACACGGCTGCCCTCGTCCATGATGTTGTGACGGTAGTCGGCTGCCATTTTTGTTCCACCGCCCGATGCGATGTACTCTTCGGCCAATTTCCAGTTCACGGCGGCGATGAAGTCCTTGTCATTGCGCGATGCGTTTACCTCTAGAAGCGTGTGGGCCTGCTCGGAGTTGTAGCTCGTGAAAAACGACCAGCCGTGCGACGGACCCCTGCCAGAATGCGACAGGTCGTAGTTAAAGCCCGGCATCTTGATTTGGAAGGCCAATTTCATGTGTCCGTGCGTCGGGTCGACGCTGATGAAGCTGAACACCCCCTTGAAATTCTCCTTGTATGAGTCGATGGGCACATCCGCATTAGGCACAGGTACGCTGAATCGGCTCGACGATACCACATATTCCGTGTTTTCGGTCAAGAACGGTGAGGCATGGCTACCCGAGGAGTTGGGAATCTCAATGATTTCGGCCGTTTCGAAGGTGGTAAGGTCGATACGGGCAATACGGGGCGTATTGTTGGCATTGATGAAAAGCCAGCGACCGTCCGTCTCACCAGCGGTCTGCGACAACTGCGGGTGGTGGGCGTCGTCCCACGGAATCGATCCATACGATGTTTCTAGCAGAGGCTTCGTCTCCTCACTAAAACCGTATCCGTTTTCGGCGTTCAACGAGAACACGGGCACCACTTTGAGCATGCGCCCTGAAGGCAGACCATAGACGGACACCTGCCCGCTGAAGCCTCCCGACATAAACGCATAAAACTCGTCGTGTTCGCCGGGAGCCACATATACTTTCGAGGCGGCGTCGCCCGATCCGACCAGATTTCCGTTGTTGGAGCAGCCTATGACCGACAGCATCAGCAGGAGCGGAATGATCCTGGTGGTAAGGGTTGACACATTTATCCTTGTTTTCATGGCATTGACATTATTGGTTGTTGTTTTGGGAGCGCAGATATTCGAGGATGTCTCTGGCCTCTTCCTCCGTCACGTTCTGAAATGGCATGGGCGTCATGTACTCGGCCAGCTTTGCCCTTGCCTCTGGGTGCTTCTGAACCATTTCTGCCGGATTCAGAATCATGTTCATGATGTAGGCGCCCGATCGTGTTTCGGTGACTTGGGCTAAGTCGGGACCTACATACCGGTCGCCAAATTTGTGGCACGACATACATTTGCTGTCGAATATGGCCTTGCCCCTCTCCACCATCGCGGGGTCGATATCGCCGTAGTCGAACTGCTGGGTAATTGGACCGATGCCGTGTTCCTGCTCGAAGGCAGACAGCCCATTTCCGGGTGTCGTGCTTGATGCAGACGATGCATCCGATGCCGGATCATCCCCTGTGGAGCACGCGACCATACCGAAGAGGGCTAGTGAATAGAGAAGGTATTTCATATTTAGTACAATTTTATCCTAATTTATGGCCGCAGTATGCCACATGACACGAAAAGACTATGATGCGGAAGTGGCGGCAGGCAAGGTGCGGTGATTTGTTTGTATATTAAGTACTATTTTATCTTTTATCAATAGCAAACAAGATAATTTTTCCAAAAACTACAAATGAAGCCTCAAACCAAGCGAATTGATATCCACCGTAATGTCGGCCAGGCCCCTCGATATAAAGGCTCCCTTGAGGTCCTCGCGAATTTTTGCCCATTCATGATGCAGCGGACAAGGCTTCTGCTCGCCGCACCCGGGCAGCCCAAGGATACACTGTACGAACATGGACTCGCCATCGATCGCCTTGATCACGTCGTACATGCTGATGTCAGCCGATGGCTTCGCTAGCGCCACTCCCCCCTTCGCACCTCGTACGCTGTGGAGCATTCCATGCTGGGTTAGAATCTGGAGGATTTTCGTCAGAAACGCAAAACTGATGTTTAGTTCCGTACTGATGGTCCGAATCGATATGTACTCGCCGGGCTTGGATTCCTTTGCGATGTAAAGCATCGACAGGATACCGTAGTTGCATGCTTGTGACAGTATCATGTGGCAATTGATATATTGCGGAGTATTTTATCTTATTTTAATGACTTGCTAGGACAAATACAAGTGGAATCCGGCATCTGAGAATCCTTTTTACACGTTTTAGTTTCATTCTGCGTTATTTTGGTGCATGGCTGCACAGCATTTTTTTACGACTTCGGACATCAGGGCTGCTTATGCCGGCAAACGGCACAAGCTTCACGGGCTATACCTAGCGTTTTCCATTTCGCTGGTGGTCGGCACCCTTGCACATGCTCAGCACGCTCCGTTTCAGCTCACGACACCGAACACGCCGGAGACAATACGGATCAATACGCAGCCATCCGATTCAACTCGTGAGTGGATCGTCGTTTTCGATGATCGTTTACCAGAAAAGACAGCACTTGCTAACCGGTTTGAATCGGACCTTCAAAGGGCATTAAACCGCCATTCTGGATCCCTGAAAGCATCCGAAGCGCATGTAAAGGCATTGCCCCTGATCAACGGGGCGGTGTTCTCCGCTCCGACCAGGGTTCTGCCGGAGCTACTAGACCACTCCTATATCGCGTACATCGACATTAACCATGAGGTGACACTACATCCTGTCAGTGATGCAGGCACCATATCAACTGGCTATTTTGGTCGAAACCTTACGAGGGTGGCTGATGGCGGCATTGGGGTAAACATTGCCATCATCGATACAGGTGTCGACTACACCCATCCGGACCTTGGCGGATGTCTTGGGGCGACCTGCAAGGTTATCGGTGGATATGACACGGTCGACGACGATCCCGATCCATTCGACGAAAACGGCCATGGCACCCATGTGGCGGGAATAGCAGCGGGTACGGGGTTATCGAACGGAGTTGCGCAGGGCGCCAAGATCCTTGCCTACAGGGCGCTGAACGCGGCAGGGTCTGGCACGTTCGCGACAACCATCGAGGCTATAGAGCGGGCAATAGCCGACGGCGCGCACATCATCAACATGAGCTTGGGTTCCTCGAGCGCACCTCCCGGGAACCCTCTTAACCTTGCGGTAAGGGAGGCGGTGAAACAAGGGGTTCTGGTGGTGGCCTCGGCCGGAAACAACGGACCGCAATGGGGGACCATATCATCGCCCGGCAACGAGGAGCTTGCACTTACGGTGGGCGCAATTCGTTCGGACGACATGGTCGCCGCGTTCAGCTCGAGAGGGCCATCCCGTATTAACTTCGCGTTGAAGCCGGATGTCAGCGCTCCAGGTGTCGACATCTTGTCGGCGGTTCCGGGAGGGGGCCACCTACGACTGAGCGGAACCTCGATGGCTGCGCCCCATGTGGCCGGGATCGCCGCACTCTATCGTGAACGGATGCCGCAATCTGACGTACTCGCCATCAAGGCCAGGATCATCCAATCGGCACGGCCGCTGAATCAGCCGTTGTGGCACACCGGTTTGGGGAAGGCGTCATCAGACATCGCTCACAGCCGGCAGGTGGCGATCCACCCCGCTTCCATAAGCGTACGGGTATCCAAACCTGAAACGATTGACGGAACCCAGATCGTAGAGGGTTCCTTGAGGGCCTGGAATTTCGGCGACTTTGCAACAAACGCGCGGATAACTTGGGATGTACCCGCCGGAGTCGACCTTCAAATGCCTCAGACTGTGAATTTGCCGTCTTTGGGGGAAATCGAGATTCCATACCGCATCCTGATAGACCCCAATGTTGTGACCTATCCAACCGATAGCCCGCCCATTTTTATGGGAAGCATCCGTATTGTTGCACATGCAGACACCGTCGTCATCCCAATTCTCGTTGCAAGGCCTTCCGAGATCGTATTCGAGTTCCAGAGCCCGCCGAGCATTGTCGTAGTGCACGACCGTAAGGGCGGGTTTGAATTCCGAGGCAACCCAGGACGCGTCTTCTCGATGCTCACGGGTGCCGGATCGTACGATGTTTGGGCGATCAGGGATGAGGATGCTACAAAATGGGTCTTTGAAGGTGTCGAGGTGCTCGGATCAACCACCTTAACGGTAAACGAGACTGATGCCAAAAACACGCTCCGCTACGATCTGTCGGATCCCAACGGGGTCAATGTCGGAGCTTGTGGATACTCGCGGGAGTTTTTAAGGCACAAGCCCTCCAAATTAGCCTTGTCGTACCAATATGAGCGTTCGTGTGCAGAAGTATCCGAACTGGTCATCCAAAATCAGATATCGGATATTAGTTCGCACTATCTGTATGAGGTCAGCCATGTCGCCTATGGAGCTGCCACAGCATACGAGTATCTGAGATATCCGTTCCGATTCGACGGTGGGATAACCGGAAACAGGCTGCTTCGATCAGGTGGTACCGATTTTAAACCCGTCAGATGGCACTATGTCATGCCGTCTGGGATCGAGTCGGCATCGTTTATCAGAATTTATGAAACGATAGGCGGCAACATTTATACCCCTCCCAGCTGGCTTAAGTATGCCATCGTGGATCCTTGGTACCGAACCGAATATCTTACGGCAAACCCTGACCGCACGTTTGCGCCATTCCATCGGCAATACGACAAGATCTATGCCATGGAGGCCAATCAGTTTGATCCTGACCAAGACGCGGTGTTGTTGACGACACCCTCGGCCGCCCTCATCCAAAACGACTCTTTGATTCTCGGTGTTGCGGAGCTGCCGAGTGCTCGAGACGTGACTGTGCCGTACGACGGGGAGCCGATCGTGATCGGTGCAGGTCCCGACAGCTGGAGCCCGGGGTCCATGACATTGACAGATCAGGTGCTCCAGATCCCAACGACCAATTCATGGTTTCTAGGATGGAACCGTGAGATGAGGACCGGGATAGTGGAACTCGAGGTGCTCGACGAACGTGGACAACCTGTACTTGGAAAATCCGTTAAAAACGGCATCCCAAATCTCGGAAGCATCAAGACCGAAGATTGGATCACCATCCCCGTTTCGAACGATTATCATTCCCTCCACCTCACACGGTCTGACACCTGGCTCGAAACCAGGAATCAAGTGACTAGCGTTTCGGTTGCTCTGAACGAAATATCGATCCAAACGGCCCAGAACTGCATCCACAGAGTCGCGATGATCGATCCAGACGGCTTTGTCGTCCAACGAACTGCGACATCTTCGGGAGTTCACCTAGTGATCGAAAGCCGGAACTGCGACATCGTGCCGGACGTGACGATTAGCGATTGGAAAAACCAAGGGTCCACCAGATTATCAGGATCGATAACCTATCTGGACGACCGCCGAATCACGCGATTTGCACTACCCGAAGGGTTACCCACGGGTTATGTCGACGTCGATGTACGTCTTCAATTTCAGGGTGAGAACTTATTTCGGCAGACGGTATCTCCTGCCCTTCTGTTGACAAACAACCAGCCTGTGGAGGTCCCACCGAAGGCCCCCAGCCTGACCAGCCCAGCATCGAGGCAATTCGTTTTCGACAACCAGGTCGAGTTGAAGTGGAACGAAGTTGACGGTGCATACCAGTACAGGGTGCAGCTTGCGATGGATGCTGATTTCGCGATGGTTGTCGAAGACAGCACAGTGAACGTGGCAAACACGCGATTTTCTGTATATGGATACGGCATACAGTGGTATTGGCGTGTATCTGCAAAAAACGACCAGGGATGGGGCCCATGGTCATTGCGGCGCAGCTTCACAACGGTGATCGAATCGACCACTATGCACGAAACGGACGTTCCGCATGAGTGGTATCTAGGGCAAAATTTCCCGAATCCATTCAACCCGTCTACGCAGATACAATTCGGGATCGGCGCCGTCGAACCTGTTCGATTGGAAATTTACTCATTGACAGGCCAACTTGTGAAATCGGTCGATTTCGGGACGCTAAACGCAGGTTCTCATTCGATATCGGTCGATTTGGGGCGCCTGGCGAGCGGTCTTTACCTGTACCAAATCAGCACACCGAGCTTCCGGCAGTCAAAAAAGATGACCTTAATCAAGTAGTGGCTGATGCATCACTCTTTCCATGCGGAAGGTGGGGCAGGATCAGGTTCGATCACTTCATTATTCAAGATGATGGCCATCCCTCCCCTGGTTTCGCGGATTTCAAAACGCTGTTCATTTCCGCTCAACTCAAGGATCACGGGGTGCTCCATGCCCGGAACCATGAACCTCAGCGGCATCGGGCTGGCCGCCTCCGACCCTTCGACTCGCATCAGCCAGGTCCAGTTGCCTTGCGAAACCACCCTGCGAAGCTCAAGAGTATAACCTGCAAATGTCCTGGTCGCCATGACATTGCCCCATGTGCCCGGAAACTGCGGTTTCAACTCGAAACCGGTTCCGATCGTATACCGCAGTCCGACATAATCCTCAGCGATGTTCCTGATGAACTCGGAGAGGCTCCACGCTTGCGACCATGTACCCGATAACGCGGGGATGGAATCGGCCACACCTGCTTCGTTACGCAGGCTCATCTGATCTAAGCGGGATATCCCGGCAAAATTTTCGGCATCCGGATAGGTGGTGGCAAAGACACCTTCTCTCGGCTTGGAGTCGATCAACTCGGGTAAAGTGCCCAGCGTGATATTTTCGAGCATGAGATCGACATAATTTCGGGTCACTTCCCAGGCCTTGTCCACCATGCCCTGCCGGAGCAGCAGCTCGATCCATATACCTGTGTTCCACAGCCATACGATACCGTTATGATAGGAGGCATCCTGCTCGTAGAGCGGCTCTGCTTTGTGATAGGCCAGATATTTCGGGTCGGACGGATCAAGCGAGGAAATTCCCCACGGTGTGCCCAAGCGGTTGGTAGCCTGCAAGATGATGTCGCGTTTCGTTTGGGTCCCGGGGACAAGGTGCGTCGCAAACAGTGCGTTTGGCCTTAGTTGAAACGATGGCACCCCATTTGGTAGGATCGCATCATACACATATGGGTTGGGGACCTGGGGGTCGTCGGCACCTGTGTTGCGAAACAGGACCTGAAATGACTCAAGTGCCTGATCGCGGGTTTGGTCGGCGATGGCAACGACCTGATCGGCCCTGGAGCCCCTCGTAAACCTCGCAAGGTTTGCCGCGGCCTGTAGCGCGTCGATCCAAAGCGCCTGTATATCGACGGCCCTGTCGCCCCTTGGCGAATACGGCCCCAGGGGGCCAACGGCATCCATCCACGTATCTGCGGCGCCATGCGTGAGCAACGCGCTCGAATCGGTCCGATTGATCAGGGTTCCATGAATGGCAGCATCAACGTTTGGGAATACGCGTCTGGCAAAGGCAGTGTCACCAGAGTAGGCGACATAGCGGTCGGCCTCGATGAGGAATCTAGGTGTGGCATCCGCCGTGTTGTAGATGATTTCGTCGGGACGCACGCGATTCGGGATCTTCCCGTAATCGCTGCTCGACGAATCCAAGTTCTGGAACTTGAGAAAGGATTCGAGATTGTCGGCAGCGAGCCGATACTGACCCGTCACTGTGAGGGCGCGCAATGCGATGAACGAATCTCGGCCCCAATAGTCCTGAAACCACGGATATCCCGCATAGATCCCCTTGCCCAAACCGGTTAACTCTTCATCCATGTTCAGTGCATCGAACGAACTAAGTGCCCAAACCCAAGCATCGTTCAATCTTTGGTCGTCTGTGAAAAATGTCGATGCCGTGGCCAGTGCTTCAATTCGTTTCCTTTTTGCGGTCATATGTTCTTCGATGTCGGCTTCAGTGAGCATTGGTTCACCATCACCGATTCGAATGACGCAGAAAAGATTCGCTGCGTCGGGTCTGATATCGATCTTAAGGTGTGAACCGTCCACCACATCGGCGGCAATAAGTGCCCCGCCCAACAGCTGGACCGTCATCAATCGGTTTAAGCTGTGTCGAAGTGGGATGCCAATCGAAGTGGAATCGATCACGAGCGAGTCTGTCGCGATATCTGCATGCCATGCGATGTCTTCGATTCTGAATTGAATTGCTGTTGAGCCGTGACCATCCAACCGCACGATAATGGCGTCGACCCCATCGGGCATGAACCAGTGTTCCGTTGATCCATTTTCATACCTTCTCTCGAAATCGACAGGTGTGAGGGCGATCTTCGATGCGTCCCTTGGAAGCAGCGTGCCGTCGAGGTAAATGGATACGTCCCCAAAAATCCGCTCACGGTGGCTGACGTACCCCGTACTCCAATGGTTGTTGTACGCTCGAGACTCGGCAGACCAAAAACTCCCCTTTTTGTTGCTGAAGTGGACGATATGGTTTCCTACATCCTTTTCTATGAGTGGCAAACCCACTGTAGTTCGCTCTTGCGGGTTCGTGCAGTTTGGCAGCAACATCAGTGCCGGTAAGATAAAAAAAAGCAGGCGGGTGAATTTCATGATCAAAGTTACAAACTCGAACCATTAATCACACGCCTGCACGGTGTCGATTTGCTTATCCATGTGGACCATATTTGGTTACGATTAACTCGGCCATGCATTGGGACCTGCTGATACCAACAGAAGGATGCGTGGCTTCCTCGCTTGGCCGGCGAGATTCCCGAGTATGTTCGCCGCAACATGCTTCAAGCGTTGCACGTGCCAATTCTTCAGCACAAGGTGGTGCATGTGGCCCCCTTATGCGGAGCTCGATTTTGCGTTTTTCAATCATCACGACCATCGTATTCTCCATTAGTTGTGGGTTCACACCTACTATCACTATATAAATAAACTTCTATTTTCTTTACCCGTATTATGCCACATTCTTTACTTATTTTGCTTTAATTCGTACTATGACAAAAAATGAAGACGCTAGTACATGGATCGAGACCACGCACTTAAGATGGGTTTAGAGCTGACCAAGTCAGCCATATTCAGGGATTTTGAGGATGCCTTTCACAAGCTCACCAATTTGCCCCTGCATTACATCCCTGTAGGCAGCGACGAGGCGATCGATGGAATCACCGAGCATGACAACCCGCTGTGCCGTCACTTTCAGGACGATTCGTCCGTTTGTGGCACATGCGCGATGATGCATGAACGACTTCGCGAGCACGGCCAATCACAATCGTATACAGCCCAGTGCTTTGCTGGCCTTACAGAATCGGTTGTTCCGGTCAAGCTTGGTGAGGAAGTGATCGGATTCCTTCAGACTGGCCAAGTGCTCATGCAGGCTCCGAGCGACGAGGAAGTGGACGAAATCGTCGGCAGCCTGAAGACACACGGCGTTGACATGAGCAGCGCCAACGTCAGGGAAATGTACCTCGAGAACCATGTGATGTCGAAAGAGCAGTATGATGCCGTGATCCGCATGCTCGAGATCTTTGCCGGGCATTTGTCAACCATCGTCAACCAGCTGGCACTCGACAAGACGGACCAAGAGAAGGAGCCTGAACGTGTGGCTATGGCAAGAGCCTACATCACACAGCATCTCGACGAAAATCTCACCCTCCCCCGAGTGGCGGAAGCGGTCAATACATCTTCCTTTTATTTCAGCAGGATGTTCAAGCAGGTAACCGGGCATACCTTTACCGAATATCTGGCGATGGCGCGTATCGAGCGGGCAAAGAAGCTTATGCGCGACAACAACAAGAACATTACTCAGATTGCCTACGAGTCGGGGTTTCAGTCGTTATCGCAGTTCAACCGTGTATTCAGAAAGGTCCAGAACGAAGCCCCGGGCACCTTCAGGAAGCGGATCCACACGATGTTGGGCACTTCCACCAACTAGTGGCAGGGTAAACCGGACACTTTTTCGAGAGCCGCAGCGATCGCATCCAACGCCTGATCGAGTACCTCGTCGGTTATCGTAAGGGGCGGTGCGATACGTATGAGCGTGTTAGAGTGCAGCGTCCAACCCAACAGCACCTGTGCGTCAAAACATAATTCGACGACTCTTCTGGTTGTGTCATAGTCGGGCAACAGAAGTCCCAGCATGCAGCCTGTACCCCTGATTTCTACGATTGACGGATGCTTGAGCCGCGTCCGAATCTTATCTTCAATGATGGCCGCACGCTCGTAGAGCCTTTCGTCCAGCAGCACCTTGAGCGCCGCATGCCCGGCTGCACAGCTCACGGGGTGCCCGCCAAAGGTGGTAACGTGACACAACGGAGGGTTGTCGGTAAAGACCTTGAAGATGGCGTCGGAAGAAGCGAAACCTCCGACCGGGAGTCCGCCACCCATGGCCTTCGCCATCGTCAGGATGTCGGGCACGACCCCGTATTTCATGAAGGCAAACAATTCGCCCGTTCTTCCAAAACCGCTCTGGATTTCGTCGAAAATGAGCAATGCGCCAGTCGCGTCGCATCGCTCCCTTACCGACCGAAGCCAGCCACCATCCGCCCGAATAATCCCTCCTTCACCTTGGATGGGTTCCAATATCACGGCTGCCGTGCGTTCGTCGATCGATTCCAAACCGGACTCGTCGTTGAAATCAAGAAATTCGACGTCTGGGAGCAACGGCAAAAAGGGATCGCGGTACACATTGCGTCCCGTCACACTCAGCGATCCGTGCGTGTCGCCATGGTAGCTGTTTTTGAAGGCGACGAGCTTAGTTCTACCCGTGTACTTCTTCGCAAGTTTCAAAGCACCTTCATTGGCCTCGGTTCCACTGTTGACAAAGTAGATCCGTCCCAACTTCGGCGGAAGAACGGAGGCCAAGAGTGACGCAAACTCCGACTGTGGCTTCTGGATGAACTCGCCGTACACCATTACATGCAAATGGCGGTCAACCTGGTCATGGATGGCCCTCACCACCTCAGGGTGACGGTGACCGAGGCTGGAAACCGCGATTCCAGATATGAAGTCGATGAATGACCTGCCGTCCGACGTGTGCAAATGGGTCCCTTCGGCAGAAACGATGGTCAAGCCAAGCGGCGCATCGCTCGTTTGTGCCACATGGCTGTAAAAAGATTCTTCCCACCGCCGGGATTCGATATCAGGATTATGTGTCATGTCCGAAATATAACTCTAAGCACGGTGCTTCTCGAAATAGTGAGCCTGCCGGGAACGAGTTGCCTCAATTTTGCAATTTTCATTCATGAAATTAGTTTATTTGGTTAAACTTGGATTTCCGATTTTTTAACGGCCGATCAGTACCCCATCGAGAACTCATGAACAGTAACTACCGTCTTGGCAGAAACCATTTCGTATTGGTCACCATTGCAGTGTTGGCCTTGGCTGTATGGGTTCCAGCCACGCTCGTCACTTCCGAAACGGCTGAGTCGCCTCTGCGCGTGAGATCATCCGGATCAGCCAAAGCATCGGTTGAATCGAAGGCTGCCAGGGACGACTATTACTTTTGGATGTTGCGTGACCCGGCAACAAACACGGTTCCGTCGGGTATCAGGCAGATGGAGTTGGAACACGCACGGCTGACTGCCGTAATGAAAACCTCTGCCGACCCCCAGATCGACTGGGTGGCGCGCGGACCATCCAATATTGGAGGAAGAACCAGGGCTCTGGCCGTCGACCTTCGCAATCCCAGCATTATTCTGGCGGGAAGCGTGTCGGGTGGAATGTGGAAATCGATTGACGGTGGCAATTCATGGTCGCTCAGGAACACCCCCGATCAGAACTTGAGCATAACGTGGGTGGTGCAAGACCCAAGACCGGGGCATCGAGATACGTGGTACTATGCCGGTGGCGAATACATTGGCGGATCATCCCGTGACAGGGGTGGGCGTGCGTTCACGTATGGGAGTGGCATCTACAAATCGACCGACAACGGCGACACCTGGCAGGCAATTCCGTCAACTGTGATCAGAAATCCAGTCGTGTTCGACTCCCCGTTCGACTATGTATCCAGAATCGTGATAAGCCCCGTAACCGGCACCATCTTCATGGCCAGCAACGTCATTGGCATTTACCGTTCGACAGATGGAGGGAACAATTTCATCACCGGCGAAGACATTGCCGGTGGAATCGTTTTGGGAAACATCAACGAGCACACCTACAACGATGTGATCGTTCTGCCAAACGGGACGGTTGTCGCCTCGTTGAGTGGCGACCGTGCAACCGATACAGCCCCATTCGCTGGCATTTACAAATCTACACAGGATGGCGCACCCGGCACCTGGGAGTTGATCACACCGAGTGGATTTCCGCAGAATCATCACCGGTCGGTGATGACCTACAGTGAGTCGGAACCCAACTGGGTTTACATACTCACCCATGAAGTGCTTGAAGGGAGCAACTTCCGCATGAACCTGTTCCGGTTCAATGTGGAGACTGGCGAGAGCGACAACTTAACTGGAACGATTCCGAACTTTGGCGGAACGGTTGGGTCATTCAATCCACAAGGAGGTTACAACATGGTCATAGCCGTCAAGCCGGATGACCCGAATATCGTACTGCTTGGCGGAACCAACTTATACAGGACCATCGACCGCTTCGAGACCTATCCCGGTAATGCCGAAGTGAATTGGATTGGCGGCTACAACATCACAAACAACGCCAGCCGCTATCCTTCACATCATCCCGATCAGCACGTTATTTTCTTCGACCCTGAGAATCCGAATCGTGTTTGGAGTGGTCACGACGGGGGCGTGAGCCTCACGGAAGACATCACCCTCTCGAAAATCACCTGGCAAAATAAAAACCGCGGGTATGTCACGACTCAGTTTTATACCATCGCATTGGCCGAGGAGGCCGGAGACCAGCGGGTGATCGGCGGAACCCAAGATAATGGCACCTTGTTTTTTGTCGGCCAAGGAGATGCCAGAGATGTGACCTCCGGCGACGGCAGTTACACATTTTTGGGCCAAAACTTCGCATATGGTGCCACTCAAAGTGGCAACTCATACCGATTGAGGTACAATACAGACGGCACCATCGCCCAGGGAAGCCGGACGAGCATCCAGCCATCGAGCGCCTCGGGCCAGTTGTTCATCCATCCGTTTGCCTTGGATCCGATCGATCAGGAGATCATGTACTACCCCGAGAGGAATACGATCTGGCGAAACTCGAAGATCTCGACGGCTGTTGGCGATCCACGTGGTTTTGACGGGTCAACCGACGGGTGGACCAAGCTGACCCTGAGCATTCCCACCACCTTGACAGTGTCGACTCTTGAGGTCTCCCAAAATCCACCTCATATCCTATATATCGGAGCCAGCCAAAGAAGTTCGTCCGGCACTGCATTGTTGCCGGGCGTTTACCGAATGGATAATTCCAGATCGGCAACCGACGTCCTGCCCATACCTCTTCCAAGCGGTGGTGGTGCCAATGCCGTCACCCCTGGGTCATATGTGCACGATATTGCCGTCAACCCTGGTAACGCCGACGAGATATTGGTGGTAATATCGAACTACAACGTCAACAGGCTGTTCCACAGCTTGAACGGGGGGCTTTCGTACCAGGTGGTTGACGGGAACCTGGGAAATATCGGGTCAATTCCGGGTCCGTCGGTTCGAAGTGCGCAGTTACTGCCGATAGAGGACGGTACGTTTGCCGTTGTCGCGACGAGCACTGGCATCTACTCGACCGACCGCCTCAACGGCGCTCAGACCGTCTGGGCGCGCGAAGGTTTCGATGAGATCGGAACGGTGGTGGTCGAGCGGCTTGCAGCAAGAATGAGTGATGGCACCGTTGCAGCCGGCACACATGGCAGAGGCATCTTCTCGGGTATATTGCGCTTGCCGGTCGTGCAGCCGGAGTTGCCGGAGACCTTTGCCCTGTATCCAAACTTTCCGAACCCGTTCAACCCCGAAACGACGATAATGTTCGACTTGCCAGAGACATCCATTGTCAGCCTGCGGGTATACGACATCCTCGGCAGACCCGTATCGACCATATTGAGCAATCAGGAGCTGCGTCCTAGAACACACAGGGTGAGGTTCGATGCAGGCAATCTTGCCAGCGGGGCATATTTGTATCGGTTGACCGTAATAAGCGCCGAGAACGGTAACCAAATCACTCGCACGGGAAAAATGATGCTTATCCGATGACCCGGTGCTCCGACGACCCGATGATATATCTGTCTAGCTTCCAGACCTTTGGATGATCGCCAAGAGCTCCTGCTGTAGGGTTCGGCTTTTGTCCGAATTGTACCACTGCTGCATTTCAATCTGGATGTCGCGTGTTTCGTCAGGGTTCGCCTTGTAGTCGGCCATCATTTGCTGCACAGGTGCCGGACGCGGACCCCAAGTACCCACTTCTTCGCCCGTATGTGCCTTATAAACAACAAGTCTTGGTATGGATCTTCCGCCGTTAACAAGGTATTGATCCATAATATCGGGGTTATCGTCACGTAAGATCATACCCAACTGTATACGGCCGTCACTTGCTTTCGAAACCAGGTCGAAAACCGGAATCACGTGGGCAGAGTCGCCACACCAGCCCTCGGTAATCACCATCCAGTACTGGGGCTCAGCAGTCTTGGCGGCAGCAACCAGCTCTTCGGATAACTTCGTGGTCTTGTGTACGCGGGCCATGCGGTGCACATTCAGTTTCGAGACTTCCGTGCGTTTCGGGGTCTGTTTTTCACCTGTCGACTTACCCTCGTCGAGCAGGGAGTTGATCAGTCCCTCGTAGGCCTCATAAGAAAATGCTGTGTCTTTTATTTCGAAATATGGGCTGGTCATTATAGAATCGGTACCATTAGTTGTTTATAACAAATATACGCATATCATTTCATGAGTATGTGAACGAACACCATGGCCGCAAGGATGAAAGCCACAAATGACAAGGATGTCAGGTATTTCACTCTCATAACCGGCCCATACTCACTGGCATCGCCCGTAAGACGATTGATTTGAGTGCCGACAAGTCTTCCGGTGACGAATCCTGAGGCGATAAACGCCAACCCAATGGGCCATTGGATCAATAACAGAGGGATGCCAGACATGATCAGGCCGATATGGTATGCGTTTCTGTAGAACTTTTTCACCCCTGTTACACCAAACTCGATGGCGAACGTACGATCGCCCCTTTTCGAATCTGATCGCATCTGATAGAGCTGCGACACGGGATAAAGCGAAAGAAAAACCAGTGCCGTGCCAATGCCTGCAATCACGATACCGGGGCTGAACGCATCCCCACCTGCCGCAAAATACCCCATCCAAAACGAGTTTGTGCCTGTGCTGATTCCGATTGCGATGATACTCTTGAGTGGATGCCCTTTCCAACGGGCTCTTCTTGTGCTGTACAGCCAAAAGAAAACCATACTCACCAGATACAGATAGGTGAATTCCATTCCAGCATAATGAGCAAGCAGCAAACCGCCAAACTGCATCCATAGGGCAACTTTCCGCATCCAAGGCTGCATGCCAGGGGGATTCTTCAAGCCGCCAATCGGCCCCTCGTCCTTATCGTGCCATGAATTATAGACGGTGGCAGTTCCAAAGAGGAGTACGGACACGTTCAAAAACTGGAGCCAAAACGTTCCGGCATGAAACCTTTCAGAAAACAGGGCTCCGAACAAGTAGCCACCAGAAAGTATGAACACTTGATAATGCAGTCGGAAGTGCACAACGAAGGACCGGACATCGTCGGGCAGGACGCTTCCAAGCCTTCGGAACAGGCCTAGTAATGACTCCAGAAATGCATCGATTTTTTCCACATCCGAAAGATACGCAAGCATGAAGACAGATGGATGAACCGCATCTTGCCAGACACCGAATATGTCGTGGTCGTATATGGGTCACTTGAGTAACGTCACGGTTTGTGTTGTGTGATGGCCGCCGAATCTAGCTCGAATGATGTAGATTCCGCTCGGTAATCGAACCGCATTCCATATAAAATCGTGCACCCCCGACTTCATTACGCCGGTATGTATCGTACGTACACGCCTTCCGAGGATGTCGTGCACAACGATAGATAGATCACCAGCATCAGGAAGATGTACACGCAAAGTAGTGCTTGGGTTAAAGGGGTTAGGCCTGGCCGGCTCCAATATGAACTCGTTGGGAATGTCCATTACATCAGTGTCATACAAGGCCTTTAGCCGAAGAAGCCGGAACGATACCCAGTTGTCAAGCCCATTGCCGTTGTTGACTTCGTCTCCTATTCCGTACAAGCCAACTGTCCACTCCAGCTCAGTGGTCAGCTGCAGGCTGTCGGATGAGCTATGTGAGCGGTGTAATTCGCTGGCCAGAAAACTGCGTGATAGTTCGCCAGAATCCAACTTAAGCATGTTTACTAAACTCCGATCCGGACTGCGCGTGAGAAAGTAGGCACTACTTGCCACGGAGTCGGGAAACTGATCATACGGTCGTTGAGCCGGCTTGATTTCCCAATTAAACTCAACGTCGGTGTCATCATTTTTGGTCCATGAGATCAGCTGATCCTTGTTGGGCGATATCAACACCGGTACTGGTGGTGTGTATATGTCGATGTCAGATGTTGAGGTGACAACAACTTTGAGGTATGGCGAACTGGGAAGATATAATGGATGTCCAGTAACTGCCCATTCTTGTTCAAATGGACTCCGCCCATCCCCTGGCCTTTCACCAGACATGCATATCATTCTGGGTTGCCTGCCGCGCTGTCTATACATTGGGCTTCCGTCCTCGCACACGTGGTTGGTTTGCATCACATTCCCAAGCGAGATTTGAGCGTGACCATAAACTGATGCGTTTGACGAATCCGGATGGACGACGTAAGGTACGGTCGGTATATGTGTTGGTTTGTCAAGTAATCTGAAGTCGATGATGTCGATGCCGAACTCTTTTAAAACTGCGACCAAAGCAATTTCTCGAGGCAACTTAGTTTGCGAGATTCGGCCATAAGGATCGGTAAACATCATATTCCCGCCAGGGAGGTGCAACAAGACGTCTTGTCCATTGATCCAAAGTGCCGATCCCGTTGTTGCAATGGTATCGCCGATTGCCGTATTCCAAACATCAGGTGCTGCCATGGGTCTCTGAGCAGGATCAGGCAGCGTTTCGAAAACGAAATCCGTAAATGAGCTGCTGTAAGTGATTGACCCATGCAACGTGTTGAAGGCGAAAACCCTGAGTATCCATTTTTGCCCAAGAGGAAGCCCATTGACCGTCAACGTACGCTGAGCGGGTCCATTAATGACAAACGTTGCGTCACCAATCTTATCGCCATGCGAATATTCGTGACCAGAGTGATAGAACACATCGTGTTCGGGCCGACTTGGCTCGGTGCCAAACGGTGTGATCGTGAATAGCAGAAACGACGAATCGGGTTCGGAGACTGTCATGGCTACTGAATGCATGCTTTTGCTCTGCAAACGCACTTCCAAATGTGGCATTTCGGGTTCTGCCAGTCTTGGAATTGCTACATCGATATAGGGATGCTCCGGTTTTGAGTAACGCGCCACAGAATCAGGCCCTGCGACAGATAGGGCCCATATGCGGTAGTGGGAACCGGGCCGCAAGCCACCGATCACAGGCAGATGTTGATCTGGAGTTCTAGGGACGTGTCGAAAATCAGTACCATTCAGCTGGTCCGATGCGGTTGAGTCAGCCAGTTGTGGTTGCGCCGCACCCTGTGGCGCATAAACAATGATGACATCGAAACCGCCCGATGAAACTTTCAGTTCTAAGGAATCAGGTTCTTTGAAATGGTAGTGGGTAATTACCGGCATCGCCGGTGGCATGTAAGGGGTCGCAAACTCAATCGGACTGCTGCACGAATATGCTTCACCAACGTATCCACAGTGAGATACTCGATAGTGGGTGGCTGGTTTCAGTCCTTCAAGATGAAACTCACTGCGTTGATCTGACACCACATAGAACTTTTCGTCGACTTGACCTTGAGATTCCAATTTCAGCGACTGCGTGGTGGGCCATTTACCAACTGCCGATATCCACCTGCCGACGAGTGTCACTCCTGCATCTACATTAGAAGATAAAATCAGGTCTCCCATGAGGGGTAGTGACCCGACTTCGTAGCTTCCGTATAACCGTACATCATCCAGCCTTGACGTGCCCGATCTGGATATGGGATTTCCATTCATGGCGACATCATCGACAGGTGTGATCAAGAGCTTCATCTGAGGTTGATCCAGACACGGTGAAGGCAATTCGACTAATTGGACAATTGAATTCGCCCATGTGGACGATGCATCCACAACCTGGGGACTTGTAACATTCTGACCTCCGATATCGCATACGACGCGAAACCTTGCCGGACCCGTAGCAGACGATATGACCCTGAATGCAATGTGTCCAAACGACAGACCGTGGGTAGTCATGGACAAAGTCCATGATTTTTCGAGACTTGGCTCGTGCCATTGATCCACATAGGATGCCCTACCTGAATGGCCCGTTGCATAACCCCTGTCGCGTGCTCCATTCACTGATACATCAACATGTTGATGCTCCCAAACGGCCCACGATGGACTGCTCGATTCTGAGTCGAAACTCCATTCTGCCAACAAGCGGCCTATGCTTGGGTCGGGCCAAGATGGTTGCCACACTGCAATTGGCAGCTTTTGTATCGATTGATGACCTTCAGGCCCGTCAATGGTAAATGCGACGACATACTTGATACCTACAAGGTCACGGTTTACCGTACAGGGTGACGCCACGCATCCCGTGTCAACGAACTCGGTGTCTGTATCCTCACCATCGAGAAAACTCAATAAATCAATATCTGATGGAATTTCATCAACAACGAGTACTTTGACAAATCCTTGTACAGGCGAAGCCCAAGTGAATGTGACTTCCTCGAAGGTTACAAGCTTAACACGAAAGCTCTCGAGAGGAGGAGGGCTTTTGGCCCGGGTCTGATAGCTCACCACCTCTTGTCCGTCCTCAAGGTAGTTTTCCATGCCTCCTTCGCCGTTAAATTCAAGAACGGTGAGCAATACACTTTCGAGTGGTTGAAGTCCGAATATGATGGCCTGATTCCCGATACCACTCCAAAGCACGCGGCACCCATTTTTTGTCAGTCCAGCAACATGGATGTTTGGATGGGCATCATATGTAGCGGATGTATCGGTCTCGCAACTTGTGACACCATCAGGCAATGCAGCAAGGATGCTGTAATCACCATTGCCTCGATCCCATGCGACATACATCGATGTGTCCGATCGAGCCGTCAGATTGATATTTCGTGCCTGAACCGTGGGCTTGTCTGCATAGGGTGGTGGCTCTGGTGGGGTAATGTCGTCGTCTTCATCGTGATCATCGGTGCTGTAAAGGCGAATCTCCTCAAGCCCCCATTCGTCCCTTGAACCCGTTCCGGATCCGTCCTTCATGACCCAACGTATGAACAGAGTGCCACCTTCGGTTGCTTCACCGATTGGCAGCGTAGCCGAAGCAGTCTGTTTCTTCCAAACCACGCCTACCTCCGCAGCTGCAGGCGTCATCGTTCCACCCCCGTTTGAAGGATAGAAGTTATCCCCATCGGTAGACCATTCCAGCTCAATCAACGTGCTTCTCCCCTGATCGTTATATATCCACAAATCGTACGAAACACCAATTTTCGAGGCAGTTACATCGTTGCCAATCAGAATCTTGAGCGTTGCAGAGCCAGGTGACAAATCTGTACCGGTTGGCTGAAATCCGAGAAGCCTGATATCTGCCGCCGGGGTGAATGCATAAACCCCACCCGTAGTCACACGTCCGGCACTGATACCCCTACCGAAGTCGCCTCCCATTCTAGTTTCGCCGAAATCCATCGCTCCATCCGAAAGCCCGTTTACTATCCAAGACCTTGAGTCAATCCTTCCCTGAACAACCTCCGGAGCAAAGCCAAGGCCCGCCCAATTGTTGAAACGCACCTTGAGTGTGTCGCCCGAGAACACTTCCTGAGCGTGTGTAACAATACTGATGTTCACGAATAGAGCTAAAAAAAGCAGGCATGCTGTCGCTTTCATAATCTTACCAGAAGGCTAGAATTGATTTGAGTTCTCTTGTTGTTTTGGATGAGGTCGTCACCCGATCCTATTTGGTATTGATGAGGCCAATGGGTCCTTGCGATTTTAAACCTCACATCAACGTGTTGGCTGGGTTTGTAAGTGACCAGCATGAAGTGGCGGCTGCCCTCGCCTTGGTACGATGGCAAGGCCGATGCCAATCCTACATCGGGTTCCCAAGCGTATAACCTGGATGCATTGTTGTCTGAATAAAAAATGGTAACCCGTGCCTGCAAGCGAGTTTTGGATGAAATCCACCAGCTCAGGTCTTGGTGGATCAAGTAACCGTGATGAGCGGCACTTAAGTCCTCTGTCGCCCGCACCCATTCGGCACGAGTTACCCATGTTGCGCGAGGCAACAAGCTTGTGATAGCGTCTATCTTTGCATTGGCACGAGATGCCGTAAACTGTTTTCGGTATACCCTGCCCGAAGGGTCTGTTGTATCTTTCTCCTCTTCCCGAACCCTTTGCCGCACCGATGCCTGCAACTCCATGATGCCAAAGCTTCGTACGAGTTTGCCCCCCCACTCGCTTCCTGCCGTCGGCATAAAGTTGTTGCCTCTGGGTTGAAGGCTCGCAAACAAATCGTTATAAAAAATGAGCCTTGTTTGCCTGTTTGGGCTGTAATTCAGGCTCAAGAGCCATCCCTTTTCGTTGGATGGCCTGCCAGACCAATTACTCAACGGCGCACCGTACGGCGACTGAAACCTCTCACCGTAGTACCTGACCGATGCAGACAGCTCGAGCACATCCGTCAAGGATGACTCAACGGCCAAAATGGCGGCATTGCCGGCGGCATAATCTGTGGCCACTTCGGCTTGGAATGAAGCTCCTCTGAAGGTTAGCGCGAAGTCTGAGCTGAGAATCCCAAAATACCGGCCTTGCAAACCCATGTCTCCATATGGAGTAGGAGTTGGTTTAATAGGGGTAGACGTCGTGGCCGACCATGCGGCAACGCCCAGCTGATACCGTTTTTTATGTATTCCCCCTCTAGCGCCGATCAACTTGACTGAAAAATTATCCCTTCGGCCAACCTCATCGTTCGTGCGGAATAAAGGTTCAGACGCACCCCATTTCACACCTGTGCTGTCGGCATTGGTGCCCGTGTAGGATCGGTTCGAGGCCCATATCACAGTCCGAATCTGATTTCCCAGGCTTACCGCAACACCTGAATGTCCGATAACGTAGGATGAACCTGCATAGGGGGACAATTCACTCCTTGGTGTGCGGGTCGTTGTCAAATCAAATCCCTTTTTGGGAGACCTGCCGGCGCTCATCGACAAACCCATCCCATATGACACCTTGTACTTGCCAAGGAGCACTTGGTTGGCAAGCGGCAAATTCGAAAGACCGATGTGGGACACCTGGAGTATGGTTCGACTATTCAACCCGACGGCACCGGGCGCACTCCTTAAGTGGGTTCCAGCAGTAAGCCTTCTGGATCGCAGGATGAACCGTTGGTACCTCTCCCAGGGCGGACCTGGATATACACGGTCCCGGTTTGGCAAATCGTCCCGGAAACCATTGGCCTTTTCGACGGTACCCCTCACTCTCGACAGTGATTCGAACTTAAGACCAGCGGTCCAGTAGTCGGGATCCAGAACGGTGTCTCGTATGACGTCCACGGCAGAACCAAGCGTTATATAGGGCTGAATCCTTTGCCATACGCTCGTTGGGATGCCCGGGATTGATCGCAGCTGATCATAACTGGCAAACCCTCCAAGCCTTTCCCGTTGGCGAAGAATTGACCGAGCATACGTTGGACGCATGGCTGGTATTTGCATGAACTCCTCAAATAGCGCCGTATTCACTTTCACGGGGTTGCGAGCCAGCTCGTCGAGCACGATTAGAACATCCTCAATTTCATCGCCGGTAGACTCCTCATCGATCAAAAAAGCATCCATTTCGGAAACTTGGTCTGTTCGGTACAACCAATTGGGATCGCCGGCCATACCATGCTGCTGGCGTACAGTCGAACAGGAGGCGAGCAGAAAAAGGGCGAAACATGAATGAGAGCGCATCATTTCACTAACCTCCCGATCCAGTAATTCTGACGCCACCCCAAGGGTTCGTTGGTGATCTTCGCAAGGCTGATGCCAGAAAGAAATCCACTTTTGTAAAATCGCATCCCCATTTCGATACGCGATGGCATCGTGCCAAGACCAAGGCTGAGTACAAGGATGTCGTGGACTTTCCATGCAAGGCCTCCCCTGTAGTCGATCGGAAACTGATCGCTGACACTCAGTCCCCCTCCCATCGACACATTCGGGTGAGGGGTGTGAAATAAGTCGATATCTACGAGACGCTCTATCGGATCGCCACCCATCATCCAGTTTGATCCAAGAACATTTTGGACACGTGCTGCGAGCTGTAGATCATCGCGGATTGCTTTATGGATATGGCTCTGAACGACAATTGCTCTGTCGTTTTGGTAGGGGTTTTGAAGTTTAAGCATCCAGAACTCAGCCCCAAGGCCCAATTTGACGCCATTGGTGGCATATTGGGCCGACGCTTGGGTAACCCAATGCCGCATTTGGGTCCAGCCCAACAAGCTGCCACCTAATGCAACCGATGACTTCGATCGTCTCAAACCTACTTGAATCCATGGCTCGTCAAGTTCTTTCAGGCCAAACGAGCGTTGCACACCACTGGCGAACCAGAATCGGCCGTCTGGGTGTATTACAACGTCTGGTGCCCTATCTGAAGTCGGCAATAATGCCACTCCCGATTGGGACCAGTTTCCAGAGCCCTGTGCATGAATCGGATTGGTCGTGCATACGCAAGCCCACACAATGATCGTTATAACGGCAAAACAAACCGGACACAGGTGGCACCGTTTTTTGGGATGGTCGATATGTGTACCTTTAGTCGTATACATGGCTATATCCATAAGAGCCACGAGAAAGCAATTCCTTACATGCGAAATCGCATTTTTTACAACTTTTTTTTCATGTTGGCCCTGTTGGGTCTGCACAGCTCGACCTTTGCCCAAGAAATCAAGGCTGTCGTGACCCTCGACAAGTCGCAATTGACCGGTGCCACCGGCATCAATTATGTCGACGACATCAAATCGGTAATCGAACGGTACATTAACGAGCACAAATGGACCACCGACACTTACCGCGAGGAAGAGCGGATTGTCATGAACATCCAGGTAAGCCTTCTGTCGATCGACGGCAACTCCAATTTTGAGACTGCTCTGATCGTCACCGCTGAGCGTCCCATTTATAATTCGACGTCTCAGAGTATGCTGTTCCAGTTTTCGGAACCGTCGTGGAGGTTCAACTACACACCGAACAGGACGCTCTTGAACGACCCGCTGCAATATGACGACTTCGCAACCATGCTCGATTACTATGCTTTGCTTGCATTGGGCTATGATGGCGACTCTTTTGCCGAATTGGGCGGCTCACCCTTTTTCAGAAGGGCCCAGAACATCGTGGATGTGGCATCAGCCGCAGGTGGCACTGGTTGGTCGAGCAGCACCTCGACTTTAAGAAACCGCTACTTTTTAATCTCGCGACTCAACGACCCCAACTACGACCGTTTCCGTCGGGCCTACTACCAGTACCACCGTCGCGGTTTGGATGTGTTTATCGACAGTCAGGCGACAGCCAGGACTAATGTCATGGAGGCGTTGCGCTCGATCTATGAGAACAAACGCCAGACTGCAGACACCTTCGTCTTCGACATGTTCTTCAACGCGAAATACCGTGAACTTACCGGCATTTTTGGAGACGCGGACCAGCAACAGCGTATCCAAGCCTACCAGCTACTGTCGCAGGCCGACCCATCGCACCTTACGGAGTATGATAAACTGAGATAGGTTTTTTCCTATATTCAACACAGCACTGAATAAAAGCTGTGAAATTTTGGATCGTAAATCATTTGTAAAATTAGCTGGAATTGCAACAACAGGAATCGCCCTAAGTTCTTGCGCACCCCAACTTAACACACAAAAAGGTGCTGCACCTTTGGTCGTGGCTACATGGGCTAACCGTGTGGCGGTTCAGACGGCTTGGGACGTATTGCTACAGGGCGGAAGCGTGGTCGACGCCGTTGAAGCTGGAGCCCGGATACCGGAGGCGGATCCCAACGACAGGTCGGTCGGCTACGGAGGTCATCCCGACCGCAATGGGGTGATGAGTCTCGATGCAAGCATCATGGACGGCAAAGGCAATTGCGGGGCCGTAGCGGCCGTCGAAGGCATCATGCATCCCGTCAGCCTGGCTCGCATCGTGATGGAGAAGACACCCCATGTGATGATTGCCGGAGATGGAGCCCGCAACTTGGCTGCCGAGCACGGAATTCCTATTGAGAATATCTTGTCGCCCGAATCGGAAATTGACTTTAATAAGTGGCGCGAAAGCCAGGGTGATTACAGCCCGTTCGAACATCCTACAGATAACCACGACACGATCGGGATACTGGCGCTTGGGGCCGACCGACAGATGGCTGGCGCGTGCAGCACCAGCGGCATGGCCTACAAACTGCCAGGACGCGTTGGAGACTCGCCTATCATCGGTGCCGGACTCTTCGTGGACGACGAGGTCGGTGCCGCCACGGCCACCGGTAACGGCGAAGAAATGATCCGAATTGCCGGATGCCATCTTGTCGTAGAGCTTATGCGCAACGGTGCCACACCGCAGTCGGCATGTGAGGAAGCCATCGCGCGCGTGATCAAGAAACACGGTGAATCGGCCAAAGACATCTTGGTTTGCTTCCTGGCAACAAGTGTCCAAGGCGAAATTGGAGCATGGAGCACCAGGCCGGGTTTTGAGTACTGCATCATTACACCCGATCAAGAACTAACGGTGGTAAAGGTTGGTAACGCCTTTGGTTTATAAGACTTAGTGATTCGCCAATCAACGAGCAGATTGAGATTTCTTTATTTATCTTGGATGTATAGGGGAGATTTTGACATTCAAAGAGAGATTAAAGAAATACCATGAAATCCTTTCTGACGACGATCATATTGTTATTGTCTGTCGTCCCATCATTGGCGCAGATCAGCCAAGTCACCGTTTCCGGGATTGTCCGCGAGGAGCAGGGCCGCACCCCCCTCCCCTATGTCAATGTCGTGCTTTTCCAGGGGCTTGACAGCACCTTTGTATCAGGCACAGTAACCAACGAGGCCGGCCTGTTCACGTTTCAAGGAGTCAAACCGGGGAACTATACGATGCGTCTATCGATCATAGGCTTCGAGCGCAGATACATTCCGATCCAAGTGGGCAGCCTTTCGGCATTTCTTGATGTGGGCTCCTATTACATGAAGGAGTCAAGCACCCGCTTGGGCGATGTGACGGTGACCGGCCAGCGCGACGCGATCGACGAGCAGCTCGACAAGAAAAGCTACTCCCTCCAAGATAATATCAGCCAATTGGGTGGCTCCGTTCTGCAGGCGATGCAAAACCTTCCGGGTATCACCATAGACCGCGAAGGGAAGGTCTTCCTGCGTGGCAGTGAGAATGTCGCCATCTTGCTCGATGGCAAGCAGACCGCCATAACCGGTGTGGGTGCCCAGTCGGGCCTCGACAATATCCCGGCATCGGCCATCGAGCGGATCGAGATCATAACGAACCCTTCGGCCCGATTCGACGCCAGCGGTAACGCAGGTGTGATCAACATCATCTTCCGAAAAGAAAGCGACGAAGGTCTGAACGGCCGAGCCGGCTTCGTGTTCGGGATGGGTGGACTTACGTCGCGTCGGACCAATTTCGCCGGGATGCGCGACCAGTACCGTTTCAGCCCAAAACTGAACCCGTCTATATCGGGCAACTATAAGAAGGGAGACGTCAATCTGTTCGTTCAGTCCGATCTGCTTTGGCACAAGACCAATATGAAAAGCGAATTCACCGACAGGGTGTACCTGTCGGGCGAAGGAATCACCCAACAGTTCCAGGAGAACCGGACGCAGCCCATCTTCAATTTCAAGACGGGCTTCGACTGGTATGTGAATCCATCGAACGAATTCAGCTTTTCGTTGCTGTTCAACCATCGTGAGTACACCGACCTAGGCGACATCCCCTACCTGAACACGATTACCAGGCAGCAGAACCGCCTGTGGAAGTACTACGAAAATGAGGTGAACCAAACACTTTTTGCCACCCTTACGCACGCGTTCGCCTTTATTCAACCAGGCCACAAGCTCGTCACGTCATTGAACTACTCCTACAGACACAAAGACGAGGTGTTTTACTTCGACAACATCTTACCGAGCTTTGTTGGGACGGATACTACCAGCCTCATTGCCGACGAGCACATCTGGGATTTCACGATGGATTACACCAAACCGCTGCGTTCAGGTCGTCTTGAGTTGGGTACCAAACAGCGCAGCCGGGTTTTCCCAAACGACATCATGTTTGACCCAGGGTTCAACTCGATTCTTGACCCCGGTTTGGCGGGTACGGCCGAATACAGAGAATGGCTCTCGGCCGGATACGCGAACATGGTCTTCGAACGCGACCGGCTCCAGCTCGAAGGTGGGCTCCGGCTCGAGTACGTGGAGGTCGACTACCTCGTCGATCCCAACCACAGGGTATACACAAGCGACGGATTCAGCTATATCGACCTGTTTCCAAGCCTGCGGGCCACTCGCCTGCTGCCGGGCGACGTACGGGTGTCGGCGCATTACAACCGACGTGTCGACCGACCGGAAGAAAGTGCCCTTCGCGTGTTTCCGACCTATGCCAACCCTGAAATCTTAGTGTTGGGCAACCCCGGTCTGGAACCGCAGTTCACCCAGAGCATGGAATTGGGTTTCCGTAAGGCTTGGGGTGACGGGTACGTTTCGAGTGTTGTTTACCACCGCATCACCGACAACCTGATGACCCGTATCATCACGCAGGTTCCAGGTACCGAGCGGCTCACCTCTGTCTCACAGAACGCCGACAAGGGTTGGAACACCGGCTTTGAAACGGTTTTATCGCAACGCTTTGGAAGCAGTTTCAACTTGAACGCCAGTGCGAATCTGTATCAAAATCGGATCGGGGATTTCACCATTGTGAATGCATACCCGAACAATACCACCTTCAGTCGGGGTGAAGAGTCGAATTACACCGGTAACGTGAAGTTAAATGGCCTCTTCAAGTTGGCTGCTGGGTTCGACTTCCAGGTGACAGGCACCTATTTGGCTGCAGACATCATACCACAAGGCAAGATTCTGCCCAGGTATTCGATGGATATCGGCTTGAATTGGAAAGTCCAAGGCGGCCAGGGTGAACTTTTTCTTAACGCCAGCGACCTGTTCTCGACCTTGGTCACCGAGCAGGAGCTCGAGGGAGCCGGATTCGTGTTGCGCTCGAAAGACTACTACGAAACACAGGTGGTTCGTATCGGATATCAATACCGATTTTGAGCCTTCGGCTTAAAAGTTATCTGTTGGGTATTTGGGATATCTGATCTACATTCCCTAAAACTGGGTCCGTAAAGCTCGTGTCGCATTTATTCAACTAATTGTATATGCCATGATTCGATTTGTGTGTCGTCCGTTGCGTGTTGCATTCATCGCAATTTTTCTGGTTGGTTCATTGGGTATGGTGGGATGGGCCCAAGAATCCGCATCACAGAAGTCCGATTCGCTGAAGATTACCAAGCACGACAAAGATTTGCCGATGGATCCAGACCGCGTGGTTTCGTTCACGACCCAGGAGGGCTCTTGGATGTCGATCGATGTGAGCCCTGACGGGAAAACAGTAGTCTTCGACATGCTCGGCGACCTGTTCACCATGCCTATCACGGGGGGCAAGGCCGATCGCATCACCACAGGGATGGCTTTCGACACACGGCCTAGATTCAGCCCCGATGGGAAGAGCCTGCTGTTCACTTCCGACCGCGACGGTGCCGAGAACTTGTGGGTCATGAACTTGGACACAAAGGAGAGTAAGCAGCTCACAAAGGGCGACAATAATAACTATCCCTCGGCCGATTGGACACCCGACGGGTTATACGTGGTTGCAGCCAGAGGACGTATGCAAGTCAAGTTGTGGCTTTTCCATGTCGAGGGCGGCAGTGGCGTTCAGCTCACGAAAGGCGCGGACACGTGGAAAACCATCGATCCGGCGGTGAGCCCCAACGGACGCTACGTCTACTTCTCGCAGCGCACCGGTGCCTGGAACTATAATGCGCAACTCCCACAGTACCAGATTGGGCTTTTCGACCGCGAGGACGGAACCACACAGACGTTGACATCCCGCTATGGATCGGCCTTCACGCCAGTAGTTTCGCCCGACGGTAAGTGGATGGTGTACGGGTCCAGATTCGAGACTGAGACTGGATTGGTCATTCGTGACCTTGCTACCGGCGAAGAACGTTGGCTTGCGTATCCCATTCAGCGCGACGACCAGGAGTCGATCGCAACCATGGGTGTTCTTCCGGGGATGTCGTTCACACCCGATAGCAAGGAGCTTGTTGCTACATGGGACGGAAAATTCTGGCGCATACCAGTGGATGGTGGAGAGGCAATGGCAATTCCATTCGAAGCCGACGCTGAAATTCATCTTGGTCCCATGGTCGAATTCAAGTATCCGATTTCGGACGACAAGCAGGCTGTTGCGACGCAGATCAGGGATGCTGTTCCATCTCCAGATGGCAAACACTTGGCCTTCACGGTATTGAATAAACTTTACGTGATGGAAATTCCCTCTGGTGAGCCACGCCGTGTAACCAACGCCACGCACACGGAGGCACAGCCCGCATGGTCACCAAACGGACAGTCGCTGGCTTGGGTAACGTGGGATGGCAACGAGGGTCATCTTTACAAGATCCAGCCGTTCGCACGAGGCGCACAGCCCGTAAGGCTGACATCCATGCCGGCGTTGTACACGCAGCCCGCCTGGTCTTACCTCAGCGACCGCATCGTGATGCTGCGCGGTTCAAGCCGAAGCTACCAGCAATCGTCGGGTCCAGGTGCCTTTGGCTCTTCGGAGGACATCATATGGATCCCCTCAAACGGAGGTGATGCTACACTCGTCAGTAAAGCGTCAGGACGCAGCAATCCGCATTTTGTGAAATCAAACGACCGAATCTACATGAACCAAGGCGCCCAAGGCCTTATATCGATACGATGGGATGGTACTGACCAAAAGTCTCACGTACGTGTTACGGGTATCACGACGTTCGGCATGATGGACTTCGAGGGCTACATTCGAGACCATGCATCGGGCGACGGTCACGACCATGCCCTAAAACCCCAGTTACTCCCCGATCCGAAATACATGATGGAGCCTCAGACGCCGACATCCGCCACATGGCTGCGAATGGCCCCCGAGGGAGATCAGGCACTTGCACTGATCAACAACGACATCTATACCGTGACTGTGCCGATGGCGGGTGAAGCACCGACCATATCGGTTTCGAACCCAAGCAACGCATCCTTCCCCGCCCGCAAGCTCACCGAGATCGGAGGCCAGTTTCCTGCTTGGTCGTCCGACGCCAATAACGTGCACTGGTCAATTGGAAATGCCCACATTGTCTACAACTTGGAAGACGCAAGTGCATTTGCCGACAGCCTTTCGGCAGCAAAGAAAGCCGAAGAGGAAAGAAAGAAATTGGAAGAAGGCAAAGGTGAGGATAAAGAGGATGAAGGGGCGAAGGATGATGATAAAGATGAGCCGAAAAAGCCCGAGAAGTATTCGCCGACCGAATTCAGGGTTAAGGTCAGCTTTACCCGCGACATTCCGGATGGTACCATTTTAATGCGGGGAGCCAGAATCATTACGATGAACGGGGATGAAATCATCGAAAGTGGTGATATCCTGGTCGAACGGAACCGGATCGTAGCCGTTGCTCCCTCTGGTAGCATCACGGTTCCAGCAGGAACCAAGGAGATGGATCTATCGGGTAAGACGGTGGTCCCTGGATTTGTTGATACCCACGCCCACATGTGGCCGGCTTGGGGACTACATAAGACGGAAGTGTGGAATTATGCCGTGAACCTCGCATATGGCGTCACCACCACACGCGATCCCCAGACAGCCACCACCGATGTACTGACCTACAGCGACATGGTCGACGCAGGAATGATGCCGGGACCTCGGGTATATTCAACCGGACCCGGGCTCGGCTTTTGGGGGTATAACATCGAAAGTCTGGACCATGCACGTAATGTGATGAAACAGTACAGCGAGTACTACAACACAAAGACACTGAAGATGTACTTGGCCGGGAATCGCAAGCAGCGGCAATGGATCCTCATGGCAGCCAAAGAACAGCAGATCATGCCCACGACTGAGGGTGGACTGAACTGGAAGCTGAACATGACACAGCTGATCGACGGATATCCTGGCCACGAGCATGCGTTCCCAATCTATCCGATCTACAATGACGTCATCAAGACTGTCGCCACATCACAAATGGCCTATACCCCGACGCTATTGGTAGCCTATGGTGGACCCTGGGCGGAGGAGTTCTTCTACGCCACCGAGAACCCGTACCATGACACAAAGTTGCGGTATTTCACCCCATACACAGAGCTGGCCTCCAAGACCCGGCGCAGGGGTGCTTGGTTCATGGAAGAGGAGCACATTTTCAAACGCCATGCCGAGTTTGTGAAAGAACTCGTGCTAGCCGGAGGGATTGCGGGGGTAGGAGCGCATGGCCAACTTGAAGGCTTAGGCTACCATTGGGAACTGTGGGCCATGCAGGCTGGCGGTTTGTCGGCACATGACGCGCTCAAGGTTGCGACCATCCACGGTGCCAAAGCAATCGGACTTGACCAAGATCTCGGTACCATCGAGAAGGGAAAACTTGCCGATCTTGTGATTTTAGACGCCAATCCGCTCACCGACATCAGGAATACCAACAGTGTGCGCATGGTCATGAAAAACGGTCGCCTCTATGACGGAAACTCGCTCGACGAAATCTACCCTCTGAGCCGACCCACATTCAAGAAATCTGACCCCTTACTTCCAAGGGGTAATCTACCGGGAATAAAAGAGTGATAGAGGCGCTCATGCACCATTAGGCGACATCTGACATTGAGATCCCACTTCGAAGGGACTTAGCCAACTCGATACAGAACGCAACCCCATCTCTCACATGTCGTTTATGCCCACCTATTTGAAAAAATATCAAGTTACTTAACTGCAATTTGCAAATAGTTTTGATTGATCGGCAGTAATACGGATATTTGTATCAAAAGTGTCGTATTCAAATGCGATGAACGGCTATACACCAGTACCGCAACTGTAAGAAGCACAATATCGTATGAAGCCTGTCCACATCTTACTGGTCGAAGACAACGAGGGCGACATCCTGCTTACCACTGAGGCTCTTGAAGAGGGTCGGTTATTGAACAAAATCAGTGTCGTCCGAGATGGCAAGGCGGCAACGGACTTCTTATCTAAGTCAGGCTCGTATACGGACGTTGAGTCACCTGACCTTATTTTGTTAGATATTAACCTGCCAAAAAAGAACGGCCTCGAGGTGTTGGAGTTTATCAAGACGAACCCCGATCTGAAGCAAATACCCGTCATCATGCTCACCACGTCATCATCGATGCGCGACATTGAGCAATCGTACCGTAACTATGCCAACTGCTATATCACTAAGCCAATCGAAGTGTCGGAGTTCATGGATGCGATAAGCAGGATCGAGGATTTTTGGCTGTCTGTTGTCAAATTGCCTAACTCGTAAGTTTGATGTCCTAATCGAAATCCAATGAAAAAGGACAACCGCAACTATCACATATTGGTTATTGAGGACAATCCCGGCGATTTCATGCTGATTCAGGAATACCTCGAAGATAACATCCTGGCACCTGAACTCACGCATGTACAAAGCTACAAGGAGGCGTTCAATGCGTTAACCGACCCAGACATCAAGCCATTTGATGTCATTCTGCTTGATCTGACCTTGCCCGACCGTAGCGGCGAGCCGCTTATACATGAAATCATCTCGATCGGTGTACGAGCTCCGGTCATCGTGCTCACTGGGTACACGGACTTTGAGTTCAGTATTCGTTCGATGGCAATGGGAATTTCGGACTACATACTCAAAGACGACCTGAACTCCTTCAGCCTGTACAAGAGCATCATTTACAACATCGAGAGAAACCGGACCCTCGCCAATTTGGAAGAGTCGGAAAAGCGGTACAGCGACCTGTTCCATCTGAGTCCAATTCCGATGTGGGTGTACGATCTCGATTCGCTGGCTTTTCTGGATGTGAACGAGGCGGCAGTCAAACACTACGGATACACGCAGGAGGAATTTCATGCAATGACCCTCCGTGACATTCGCCCGTCGGAGGACATCGCATTACTTGAGGATGCGGTCAGCTCGGTCAAACAGGGCACAAATCTGGCAGCCCATTCCTATTTTCGTCACAAGAAAAAGAACGGCGACGTCATCATCGTCGAAATTCAGAGCAACGTAATTGTTTATAAAGGCAAGCAGGCTGAGGTGGTGTTAGCCGTCGATGTGACAGACAATTTGGTCTACATCAACGCCATCGAAGACCAGAACCAGAAGCTTCGGGAGATTTCTTGGATTCAGTCGCATGTTGTTCGAGCTCCAATTGCGCGTCTGATGGGCTTGTCTGAACTGATATTGGAGCATGAAAACAGCGCTGAACAGCTCGACAAACTCGTTGGCCACATTGTGGACTCCGCTAACGAGTTGGACACCATCATCCGTGAAATAACCGCAAAGGCACAGCAAGCCAATCAGGATATCCGTCCCGACCTGGATGTGTCGGAATTGAAGGGTTTATTGTAAGCCCGGCTGTTGGCGCCGCTATCCGTAATTCCAGGTGACGCCCCTGCCGTCTTCAGGATGCGGGTATCTCCAAGTTACGGCACCCTGGTCGCATGCGAACATGCAGGTGCCGCATTCGATGCAGTCTTCAAACTGGAAATGGACTTTCCCAATTTCATCGAGCGTGTAACAGTTTGCGGGGCAAACGTACGTCGTGCACTTATGGGGACAAGTGGTATTGCAGATGTCGGTCTCAACCTCGATATGTGCCTTGGCTGCGCTTTTGCCTTGGTTGCGGTAGTTCACCATGCCCAGGCGTTCTGCGATTGTGAGCTCTTTCATAGCGATCGGCCCCCTTTCAGGCCCAGTTTCAGTAATTCCCAGTATGAACTGTGCCGCTTGACGGCACCTGCGAGCATATTGCTTACTTTTGGAGTGGGTTGATTCTTGATGGTAAAGAACTCACGCCCAAAATCGCAAACCAGCGCCGGCACTTTTGTAAACATGGCCTCGTTGTGCAAGAAGTGCACCGCGCCTTGAAATGCCCGCATATCTTTCATGACATAGCTCTTTTCAAGGTCGTCGCGGTACGTTTTGAGCGATGCACTTCCAAAATCGTTACGCTCCTTTGCCTTGAGCGCCGTGTCGGCGGCGATCACGCCAGATGCCATGGCATAATCCATGCCCTGAATGGCTTTGCCGCTGTTCATGAGCAAATTTGCTGCCTCGCCGGCTACCATCACACCGTCGGCATAGATTTCCTTCGGCATGATGCGCATATCGCCGGTAGAGACGACGTGGGCTGAATATTCGGCAACCTCGCCACCCCGTATCATATCGCGGACGGCTGGGTGCTTTTTGAACTCGTTGAGGATGTCGTAGGGTTTCTTCCCGCTCTTACGCAGTTCAGCCAGACCGAGTACCAAGCCCAGCGAAACGGAATCGCGGTTCGTGTACAGAAACCCTCCACCTTCCACGCCCTGGGTGGCATAGCCCAAAAATTCGTTCGACATCCCCGAGTCGCCGTCGAGCTGGAAGCGATCCTCAAGAACCTTGCGGTCGAAGCGAATAACCTCCTTTACCCCAGTGGCCACATAATCGGCAGGCACATAATGATTTTGTAGGCCAACTTGGCGTGTGAGGAGATTATTGACCCCTTCTGCTAGAATGACGCAATTGCTGTGAAACACCTCGTCGCCGGCACGGATACCTATCACCTGGCCCTTGTCGTCTTTTACAAGCTCCTCGACCAAGATGTCGGTGGCTATGAAGCTCTCGTCGGCAAATGGACCTGCATCGATGGCCTCCTGCACCTTCCCTGCCAGCCAAGCGTCGAATCGGGCCCGAAGGACCACAACACCCGTGTAGGGTTTTTGCTTGAAATGGTCCGACTTGAAGTCGATGGAGAACGAAGATTCCCCATCCATGAACGTGAGCCGCCTGTGCGCAATGTACCGCTCGAAACCAGCGTCATCTTCGTCGAAGTATCCGGGTACCAGATCGTTGAGCTGGGTACCCCAAAGTACTCCGCCAGAAACGTTCTTCGCACCGCTGAACTCGCCTCGCTCGATGAGCAGAAATTTTGCCCCGCCCCGTGCAAGCGTGAGGGCGGCACTCAGGCCTGCTACCCCACCACCAACTACGATACAGTCAAAGCGGTCGTCCATAGATGCTATAAGGATTGCTCAAGTTTCAGTATGAAGGCAGGCACAATCTTGTTCAGATCGCCCACGACACCGTAGTCGGCAACCTGAAAAATTGGTGCGTCGGCATCCTTGTTGATGGCCACGATCACCTTGCTGTTAGCCATGCCGGCAACGTGCTGGATCGCGCCCGAAATGCCGATCGCGAAATACAGTTGAGGCGAAACGACCTTGCCCGTCTGACCAATTTGCAGCGTTGCAGGAAAAAGGCCAGACTCGGTTACGGCACGGCTTGCTCCGACTGCGCCATTGAGCATATTTGCTAGCTTTTCGACCATCGCTTTTCCGTCTTGGTCCTTGATGCCACGGCCGGCGGCTACGACTACTTCTGCCTCCGACAGATCGACGGTGCCACCCGAAGCTGTTTTGACTTCTTTGAGATCGACTCGCATCGACGAGGTGTCGTAGCTGAAATCCATCGCTACCACCGATGGCGACCCAGACTGAGGCACGGCATCGTAGGAACCCGAGCGGACGCTCACAAGCGTAGTAGAAGCTTTCGAGATGGTTGATGCTAACACCTTGGACGCCATAACAGGACGCAATGCCTTCACACCGTCGGATGTGAGCTCGTAGCTCGACACATCCGGCAAGGCGGCGGCCCCGGTACGAACGGCGAGGGCCCCCAAAATATCCTTGACGGCTTCTGTGGACGCGAAGGAGACCAACACAGGATGCTCCTTTGCAATCACAGCGGCTAGGGCCGCGCGAAGGGGCTCACTCCTATGGGCGTCGAAAACGGCGTGGGAAATGGTAATGATTTCGTCAGGACCGTACTCAGACACGCCGGCGACAAAACTGGCCGCCTCGGGATGTGCAATGACGGCCTTGAGTGTGTGTCCGGACGAAGCGGCGATGGCGCGGCTCCGACTTAGAACTTCAAGCGACGAACGCTTGATCTTGCCGTCCTGAATGGCAACGTATGATAAAATTACACCCATGATAACTCCTTATAAAACCTTGGCTTCGTTTCTGAGAAGGTCGAACAGCTGGGATGCGAGTTCTTCGGCATCGCCTTCAAACTTACGTCCGGCCTTGCGTGGTGGCACAGATTCGTAGCCTGCAACTGTAGTGGTAGCTGCCTTCGTGTCTGGTGAGGAAATCTCAATTACTTCGACGCTTTTTTTCTTCGACGACATGATGCCCTTTAGGCTCGGAATACGAGGATCGTTCATGTCGTTCGAGCAGGTCACAAGACACGGCGTCGGCAAGTGGATGATCTCCTGCCCCGTGTCGCCCTGCCGGGTCACAACCAATTTGGCCATCGATGCATCCCAGTGCATCCCCACGGCGTTGGTGGTATAGGGCAGGTCGAGGAGCTCGGCAAGCATGGATCCTGTCAGACCGGAATCGGTGTCCTGCGACTGTTTTCCCACGGCTACGACATCGTACCCTTTTCCGTTCAAAAAATCGGCCAGCACGGCGGCATAGGATGCAGAATCCCATCCATCGTCTTCCGTATGCAGGTGGAAACCCTGCTCCGCACCCATCGCTAGGGCCTTGCGGATGGTTTCCTTTGCCTTGTCGGGTCCGGCCAGAACAACATCGACCTGGCCGCCTTCCTTTTCGGTGATGACAAGGGATTCCTCGACGGCGGACGCGCTGTAGGCATCCAAAACGAGACGCTCGGCATCTTGGCTGAGCACTCCGTCGCGGATGTGGACAGGGGCCGTCACATCAGGCACCTGTTTGATGCAAACACAAAATTTTAGCATAACGATGAATACAATTTATGGTACACCCAAAAAATAGGGACTGCCTGCGTCTGTAAAAAACACAATTAGGCTGCTCTCGTTCCAAGGGGGCAAGATACGAAATCAGCCCCTACAATTGGAAGCGCTTTTAGTCGCGTATATCAGGCCCAAAGATTTCTCGGATAGACACCTTCGTCCAGCAGCTTATTCAATGAGGTCTGCACAATGGGCTTATCGTCGGGGTACGTCACGCCAAACCATGTGCTTCCGCCCCTGAGCACCGAAAACTTCCCGATGCCGCTGTCGATGATGTGCTGCACGCCGATCGGGATGAAGAATTCTGCTGACATGCTGCCAGAGTTTGCATCAAGAAACTGATCGAACAACACCTGGGTGACCTTAAAATAGGAAGGCTTAAAACCCCAAAAGTTCATCGACACAGAATCTTTCGCATTTAGCTCATACGAGGCGTCACCGTCGCGGTGCACAATCGTGCCATTTGATCTGCCTACTTTCAGGCGCTCGACGATTCTGGTCAGGTAGCCGTCAGAATCGACTTCGCAGACCCCACGCGAAACGGTGCCATGCTCAGAAAGCACATTGCCTAGCTCGTACCCCACCATAGAGTGATGGTTTGGGTCTGTGTTTGAGGTCAGAAACTCCGCCATGCTCCGGAACGACTCCGGACCATAGAAGTCATCGGCATTGATCACGGCAAATGGGCCGTCGATTACCTCGGAGGCACACAGAACGGCGTGCCCCGTGCCCCAAGGTTTGACCCGCTCCTTGTTGCGGTACTTTTCTGCCACGAATCGATCGCCGTCTTGGATCGCAAACTCATACGAAACCCGTCCCTTCAGCCCGTGGGCCACAATGCGGTTCACGGCTTCCTTGATGTCCTCGCGCACGATGAACACAATGTTGCCAAATCCAGCCCTTATGGCGTCGTATATGGAGTATTCGAGGATGGTTTCTCCCGAAGGACCAAAGCCTTCGATCTGTTTGATGCCTCCGTAACGGCTGCCCATTCCTGCGGCCAGAACTAATAATGTAGGTGTCTGCATCGATCTGTTTTGATTGTCTCCCTGTTTAACTATACTATTCGAAATCCTTACGCATAGATTCCAAACGGAGGCAATATACATGGTTTTGGGCTTTCTTGACTGGTCGATCGTGGCAGCGGTGTTTGTACTTTCGATTGCAATAGGTGTGTGGACTTCCCGAAAGGCTGGCCGCAGCGCGACAGACTTCTTCCTGTCGGGACGAAACATGCCCTGGTGGCTGTTGGGTGTATCGATGGTGGCAACCACCTTTTCGGCCGACACTCCCAACCTCGTGACCGACATCGTGCGAAAGAACGGGATTGCCGGCAACTGGGCCTGGTGGGCATTTCTCCTAACCGGCATGCTCACCGTGTTCGTCTATGCCCGTCTGTGGAGACGGTCGGGCGTGAACACCGACATCGAGTTCTATGAAATCCGCTACGGCGGCAAGCCGGCCGCCTTCCTGCGTGGGTTCAGAGCCCTGTATCTCGGCGTTTTCTTCAACATCATGATCATGGCATCGGTTTCGCTGGCAGCCATCAAGATCGGCTCGGTTATGTTAGGGCTGAGCCCCATGCAGACCATTTTAATTGCATCTATCGTCACGGTGATCTACAGCTCGTTGGGTGGACTGCGGGGCGTGATCTTCACCGACTTCTTCCAATTCATGCTGGCGATGGCCGGATCGATCGGTGCGGCCTACGTCGTGCTCAACCTGCCTCAAGTCGGTGGTCTCGACAACCTCCTGAGCCATCCAAACGTCGTGCCGAAGCTCAACTTCTTTCCTGACTTCACCGACACCTCCACGTTGATTCCTTTGCTCATCATTCCTTTGGCGGTGCAATGGTGGAGCGTGTGGTATCCGGGTGCCGAGCCAGGCGGCGGCGGTTACATCGCACAGCGGATGCTGTCGGCCAAGGACGAGCAGAACGCCCTTGGGGCCACCCTGTTCTTCAACATCGCACATTATGCGCTGCGTCCATGGCCATGGATCATCATTGCATTGGGATCAGTCATCGTCTTCCCTGATCTAGCCTCCATTGCGACGGCATTCCCGAACGTGCCCGCAGGAACCATCAACGACGACTTGGCCTATCCCGCCATGCTCACGTATCTGCCGAGCGGCCTGTTGGGCCTGGTGGTGGCATCATTGATCGCAGCCTACATGTCGACCATATCGACGCACCTGAACTGGGGATCATCATACGTAGTGAACGACTTTTACGTCCGCTTCATAAATCCACAAGCCACTGACAAACAACAGGTTGCAATCGGTCGTCTATCAACTGTTTTAATGATGGCGGTGTCGGCCGTGTTTGCGCTCATGCTCACAAATGCGCTACAGGCGTTTAACATCCTGCTTCAAATCGGAGCAGGTACTGGACTCATTTTTATTTTAAGATGGTTTTGGTGGCGCATCAATGCCTACACAGAAATAACGGGAATGGTGGTGTCGTTTATTGTGGCGCTCTGGTTTGAGGTCCTCGGGCCGTGGATGGGTTACGCCGTACCCGAGGGTCACTGGAGACTCCTCATTGGCGTCGGGATCACTACGGTAGCATGGGTGGCGGTAACCTTTGTGACGCGTCCCGAAGAAGACCGTGTGCTAAAAAGGTTTTATGAGCACGTGGGACCCGCAAGCATCGGATGGCAGCCCGTGCTTCGACGCAATCCCGATATCGTGGAAGAGAAAGGCCAACTGCCCTTCGAGATCATGCTCATGGTGACCGGTTGCTTCACGATTTATGCTGCCCTGTTCGCGACCGGCTATTGGATCTACGGTAACACCGTGTCCGGCTCAGTCGCCACGCTTGTTGCCGTTGCAGGAAGCCTAGTCATATTGAGAAACGCGAAAAAGCTGCGGTTTCGGTGAGATAGTAATTAGTGATTAGGAGCCTTTGAAATAACCATCCCATAATCATTGTTTGATGTTGGGTCTCATTTCAGCGGAGCAAGAAAACGCTAGGGATGCTCCGAAAGAAGGTCCTACGCCGACATTTCGGGCTTCGCCCTCAATGTGTCAGCTCAGGATGACA
>CAYWCV010000006.1:0-69405 GCA_964456845.1 uncultured Chitinophagales bacterium
TGCCCGACGAGCTGCAGCGGATGTTCGAGGAGGATCCGTCCTTCGAGGCGGCCTTTTACCGCCTCACACCGGGTAGACAGCGAGGGTATTTGATCCATTTCGGGCAGGCCAAACAACCGGAGACGCGGATTCGGCGAATCGAGAATCATATCAACCGAATCTTCGAGGGCATCGGATTGCACGACCGATAGCGATATTTATGAACCACAGATGGCACTGATAACACAGATTTTTTAAACCACTCGAATCAATTGACCCCATCTGTGCCATCATTGTCATCAGTGGTTCATTTTTCCGCATTTTCAGTGTATTCAGTGGTTTTATACGATTGAAGCAGTTCTCTAGGTATGCAACTCATATATTCGGTGATTATGTTAATAGTTCTTATGCCTCCTTTGGTCGACAGCCCTGCATTCCTAGTTTTCATTATCTTCCACGATTGACCTGTAATTGTTATCCCACAACCTACTTCATCTCGTGCTTATGCTCAAGTCGCTGCTCATCGTCGTCGTCGCATTTGTCGCAACATCATCCGTCATGGCCCAGGATGCCGGTTGGATGCGCTACCCATCCATCTCCCCCGACGGATCCACCATCGTATTCACCTACAAAGGTGATCTGTACCGTGTGCCGGCTGCAGGCGGACAAGCCGTGCCGCTGACCCTTCATGAGGCACACGATTACCACGCGGTTTGGACCCCCGACAGTAAGCACATCATCTTCGCAAGCGACCGTTATGGCAATTTCGACCTGTTTGTGATGCCGGTGGCTGGTGGCGAACCACGCCGCCTCACCTTCCACTCGACGAACGAGACGCCGTTCAGTGTGACGCCCGACGGAAAGAATATCCTGTTCGGTGCCCACCGCATGGACCTCCCCGAGAACCGGATGTACCCGGCCGCTTCGGTCCCTGAGCTGTACACCATCCCGCTTGAGGGCGGACGTGTCGACCAGATCCTGACCACACCGGCCGACTATGCCACCTACTCTCCGAATGCCCGTCAGATCCTTTATCAGGACAACAAGGGCCGTGAAAACATTTGGCGTAAGCACCAGCTCAGCGCCGTTACCCGCGACATCTGGTTGTACGATGTAAACGCAGGCACCCACCGCCAGCTCACCACCTTCGAGGGCGATGACCGCAACCCTGTATTCGCCGACAATGCCTCTCGCGTGTACTACCTGAGCGAGCGCAGCGGAACGCTGAACGTCCACTCCTTTTCGGTTGCAAATCCGACCGACGACCGCCAGGTCACCTCGTTCAAGACACACCCCGTTCGTTTCCTGAGCATTGCCAACAACGGAACCTTGGCATTCGGATACGACGGACAAATCTACACCCTCAGTGGCAATGGCCAGCCTGTTCGCGTGCCCATCACCATCGCTGCCGACGCCCGCTCCAACAGCCAGTATGTGGTTCAGATATCGGGAGGAGCAAGTGGGATGGCCGTGTCGCCCAACGGCAAGGAAGTCGCCTTTATTAACCGTGGCGACGTGTTCGTTACATCCGTCGAGACCAACGCGACCAAGCGTGTAACCAATACACCCGAGGTTGAGAAAGAAGTACAGTTCGCACCCGATGGACGCACTTTATACTATGCCAGCGAGCGCAGCGGCAAGTGGTCGATTTACAAGAGCGAGATCGCCCGAGCAGAGGAACTCTATTTCTTCGCATCGACGATGATCAAGGAGACACCGGTTCTCGAGGACGAGAACGAGAACTATAACCCGACGCTCTCGCCCGACGGTAAGGAACTGGCCTATATCGAGAATTCCATCCACCTCAAGGTATTGAACCTGGCCAGTAAGCAGAGCAGAGTGCTCGCCGGAACCGACCATATCGCATCCACCCGAGACAATGACCAATACTTGGCTTGGAGTCCCGATGGCAAGTGGATCATGTTCGACATGGCTGTTCCGGGCATCGCCCCTGGCGAAGTGGCCGTTGTGCCCGCCGACGGTAAAGGCAAGGTATCCAACCTGACCATGAGCGGCTTCTCTGACCGACGTGGCAAGTGGATCCTTGATGGCAAGGCCATGATCTGGATGAGCAACCGCGACGGTCTCAAAGGCGTGGCACAGGCCGGCGCATCACAGTCGGACGTGTTCGCCATGTTCTTCACGAAAGATGCTTGGGACCGATTCAACCTGAGCAAGGAGGAAGCTGCACTGCTCAAGGAGGCTGAAGACAAAGCCGCCAAGGCGGATTCTTCCAAGAAAGCTGCCGTATCCATGGATGTAGTCATCGATTGGGACGGCCTTTCCGACCGCAAAACCAAGCTGACCATTCACTCATCCACCATGTCGGATGCTTTGATCAGCAAAGACGGCGAGAACTTGTACTACTTGGCGCGTTTCGAGCGTGGACATAACCTGTGGACCACCAACTTGAAGACCCGCGAAACCAAGATTTTAGTGAACCTGAACGCCAATGGTGGAACCATGGTGTGGGACAAGGATCAAAAATCCATCTTCCTGAACGCCGGTGGAACCCTCTCCAAAATCGACCCAAGCAGCGGCCGCCGCGAAATGATCAGCATCAGTGGCGAAATGAGCATCGACCGTCCAGCGGAATACCAGTCCATGTTCGACCAGGTATGGAATCGTGTGAACAAGACTTTCTATTCCGGCACCTTCCACGGCGCCGACTGGAACCTGCTTCGGACGGATTACGGCAAACATTTGCCCCACATCGGCAATAACCACGAGTTTTCTGAATTATTGGCCGAAATGTTGGGCGAACTGAACATATCGCACAGCGGATCGACCTATGGCGGTCCAAGCACCCAAGGTGCCGATGCAACCGCGCAGCTGGGCGTTTTTGTGGATTACAAGCATCGAGCAGCAGGCATCCGCATCTCTGAGGTGCTTAAAGGTGGTCCACTCGACAAAGCTGGCCTCAACGTGAAGGCTGGCACCATCATTGAGGCAATCGACGGCGTAACCATAGCAGCCAACATGGACATGGACGCTCTCATGAATCGCAAGGCCGACACCAACGTATTGGTCACCCTCAACGAAGACGGCAAGAAGCGCGACATCGTCGTCAAGCCGATCACAACCGGTGCGCAAAATAGCCTGTTGTATCGCCGCTGGGTAGACCGTAACCGAGCCGAAGTGGAGAAGCTGAGCAACGGCGATTTCGGGTATGTGCATATCCCCGGTATGAACGATGGGGCTTTCAGGACCACCTTTGAGGAAATCCTCGGCCGCTATCCGCATCACAAGGCCATCGTTGTAGACATCCGCTTCAACGGCGGCGGCGACCTCGTGGCCGACTTGGAGATGTTCCTTACCGGTAAGGCTTTCTTCGATTACGCAAACCATCGTCAGTCGGTAGGTTTCGAGCCGAATTTCCGTTGGACCAAACCGAGCATATCGATTGTGGATCAGGGCGCTTACAGCGACGGTCACTGCTACGCCTACATGTACCAGACCATGGGTATCGGCAAACTTGTCGGAACGCAAGTTCCGGGAACATGCACCTATGGCGGATGGGGCACTCTTGGCGATGGCATCCGTTGGGGCGTCCCGGCAGTAGGTGTGAAGGGCGTTGAAGGCGAGTGGCTTGAAAACCGTCCGACAGAGCCCGACATCGAAGTTTGGCACAAGTTCGAGGAAGTGTCTAAAGGAAAAGATGCCCAGCTTGAGACCGCTGTGATGGAGTTGAGGAAGACGGTGAAGTAGTAGAGTGGTAGAGTGGTAGAGTAGTAGAGTGGTAAAGTAGTTGAGTAGTCTGCAACCATTAACTACTAACTATTCTACCACTCTACCACTCTACCATTTGTAAAATCTTATCACGACGCTTTGCGATGTGATGTGGCTTTGTTTTATTGTACGAATTCTCGTCGTTAACAAATCCACAGATAATCATGCGCAATTTAGTGATCGCCTCCCTGCTTGGAGTTTGTGTCGGCTTCAGCACAGCCAATGCACAACGAAACCAAACTCCAGCTCCTTCCCAACAGGCTTCTACCGAAAGCAATTTCGATAAACTTATTGCCGGTGCCGAACACCAAGCCGGCTTTTTTGACACTTACCGCAAGGACGACAAACTCTACCTTGCTGTACCAGCGAAGATGCTTGATCAGGATTTTCTGCTCAACTATCAAATAGCCCGAGGTATCGGTTCAAGTGGCCTATTGGGAGGAACGATGCTGAACATATTCGAAGCCAACCTGGTTGCTTTTGAAATGCGCGAGGGCAAATTGTTCCTCGTACAGAGACCACATCGATACAAAGCAGAAACGGGCTCCCCGCAGGCTGCATCCGTCGATTACAGCTATGGCGACTCCGTTCTGGAGACCGCTAAAATTGAGGCTTGGTCTGACGACAAATCGATGATTCTGATCAGTGTGTACGATTGGTTTGTCAGCGACCTGTCAAACATCAGCCAGCGTGTACAGAATGCGGCATCACCACGTCCGGGAACTCCAGGACGCGTCACGTTCGACAAGAGCCGGAGCTATATCGAAAGCGCCAAATCTTTCCCACTGAATACCAACATCCGTGCCAGCCTCACCTTCAGGAATAATGAATCATCGGGACCTCGCACCGTTGCCGACGCACGCTTTATTCCTGTATCCATCTTCTATTCAATGGCTGCTCTGCCAGAAACCCCAATGAAGCCCCGTGAGGGCGATGAGCGCCTCGGCTATTTCATGACGGTTCACAAAGACTTCACGAACGATGACAAGAGCTTCTTCAAACGCAACATCAACCGCTGGCGCCTGGAATGTGATGGTCCTGCGGGAAGCGACGGACTTTGCACACCGAAGAAGCCCATCACCTATTACATCGACCATACCGTTCCTGTTGAGTACCGACAACCTATGATGGAAGGCGTTCTCGCTTGGAACGATGCCTACGAGGCGGCCGGGTTCAAGAATGCCGTGAAGGTCGACATGCTGCCCGATGGAGCCGATCCTGAAGACATCCGCTATGCGACGCTTCGTTGGAGCAGCTCCGACCAGTCGGGCTACAGCGCCATCGGTCCGTCGATCGTCGATCCGCGTACCGGCGAAATCCTGGATGCCGACATGCTCTATGAAGCGAATATGATCATCGGCACACGAAATTCGCAACGGCAGCTGGTTGAACCAAGAAGTGCCATCGACGAAATGTACATGGCAACCGATGAAGAGCTTGAACTGCAGTCGCAGGGTATCAAGACGGGCAGCTTCTATGCCGAAGTGGGCGCTCAGCAGGATCTGGTGCGCAGTTTCCTGCTGTTCGGGGGTGCCATGCGGGCCGGAGAAGATGTGCCAAAGACCTTCCTCGACTCGTTCATCCGTTGGGTGACCATGCATGAGGTTGGCCATACCCTAGGCTTGCGTCATAACTTTAAATCGTCGGCCGACACACCGAACAACAGGCTCACGGACACGTCATTCACAGAGAAAAACGGAGTATTCAGCTCGGTGATGGAGTACCCAGCCGTAAATCTTGGCAAAAACGCCAGCTCCGACGGCCACTATTATAATGTTGGGGTTGGATCCTACGATCGCTGGGTGATCACCTATGGCTACACGCCCGACGACTCCAAATCTGAAGCTACCGCACGTCTGGCAGCCCAGCCAGGACACGCGTTCTCTGACGATGCCAGCGGTGCAAGTGCGATCGATCCGCTTGTAAACACCTATGATCTCGGTGGCGACCCGCTTGCTTGGGGCCGCGAACGAGCCGATATGATCAACGCAATGATACCGCGCCTGCCCGAAATCGCCCTCGACGACAATTTGCCGTATTACGAGCTTACCGACATGTACCAATCGTTGCTGCAGCAATATTCGCGGGCTTTGGCACCGACCGTTAAGTACATCGGAGGTCAACATCTGCATCGCGACCGAGTTGGCGATCCAGACGGACGCATGCCATTCGAGCCCATCAGCAAGGCCAAGCAGCAGGAAGCACTCGACATGATCGTCGACTATGCCTTCGATGCCGATGCCATGAGCCTGCCGCAGGAGGTTTTCCAGCAGTTTGGCGCCAACCGGATGAGCCATTGGGGGCTTACCAACACCTACGGCGGCCGAGTCGACTATCCGCTGCATCAAACTTCGTTGGGGATCAAGACATCGCTGCTGAACCAGCTGCTCAATCCGACCCGCCTGGAGCGGATACGCGACACCGAAGTCAAGTTCGGAGCCGCCAACACGGTGACCATCCCCGAGCTTATGAAATCGGTCACAATGGCCATTTGGGAGGAGATTTGGACCAGTCCAGGCAAGAACATCCCTGGTACACGTCGTGATTTACAGCGTGCTTACATAGACGGCATGATATCGCTGGTAACAAATCCGTCTTCCGACACACCAGCCGATGCCCGATCCGTTGCCCGCATGACCCTGCAAGATTTGCACGACCGCATCGACGGACGCCTTAAGCCGCCGACATTTGCGTTCGACGACTACACCAAGGCACATCTGCAGGAGGCCCGCGCTCGCATCAAGAAAGCCTTGGATGCCGGCATGAGCCAGAATTAGTGACTAGTGACTAGTGATTAGTGATTAGTAGTTTAGTAGTTTAAAATCCCCTCTCTAAATGTTTAGAGGGGGGATTTTCTTGATGCGCACTCATTTGCGAGAATGTAACTGCGTGTGTACTTTAGCCTTGTATATATGACATTTAACACCGAGGGGGCACGGTGAATTCTAACACGTCAACCATTTTGCCAAGGCAATCAGGTTCATTTTCGAATGCACCTTTTGTGCTAAAGGCATTGCTTCTTTTCTCTTTGATGACGGTGGCTTTCGACATTTATATGAACGTGATAGGTCCTCTTCATATCAAAGAAGCGGTTATTCCCTATACAGGCTGGAGTGTAAGCACGTCGTACAGCTTTGTAGCGATAGCATTGGTGTTTTTAATGCTCGGCTATCATTCTAGTCCATTCTACAGTAGAAAAATCATCGCCTTTATTTTATGTATCGGCATCATCTTCGGCATAGCAGACATTGAATCCGCCTTTGGCGTCGAAGATTATGGCAACCCATACTTAACCGTCAGCCCGTGGCGACCGGTTTGGACCATCATCATACCTTCTATTTGGGTGGCTCTGCTATATACACCTGGCGTAAACCGGTATTGTGAACATTTGGAGAACAAGTTTCCCAGGATGTTGAGCCACTATCGATGAATTCGTCTCTGGTAGTCGTTTTCATATGCATATCGATCGAAAGAGCAGTAATCTATTGCACAATCCCATTCTGTTCATAATGATTGCGGGCTTCTGAAAATTCAGTATCTGAACATTATTCATCGTAATATGTTGATCATCCGACGGTTAAGACTGATCATGTATGCGTATAGCATCACAGGAAAGCAATTTAGAACGTCTAGCTTTAATACAAGGATTGCTTGTCGGGCTAAGTCCGCTTCCGTTTGTCCTTTTTGATGTAGCGGCTGGAGACTACCAATACCCAAAATGGTTTGCGATTATACCGTACCTCGCGTTCGCGGTTAATCTCGTTGCGGTTTTTTATCCGTTTAAGAAATGGAGGAATAGACGTTCATTTGGCACCATCGGTGTAGTGATGACATCTTCGGTGCTATACCCGATGTTACCTGAGCGGCCCGACATCTCCCTTGCCGTATTGGTACTATTGGCCGCCACCCATTTTTCCCTGTTCGAGCAGAATGTCTTCGCCTATTATACACGCCGGGTTTCACGATTTGACCGATACAACATCAGCTTAAAAAGTGGTGTACTCAGCTTCAGCGCCCTCCAAGCGATTATTGTGTTCAATGATTGGGATATCGGGCTCCCTTCAATTGCCATCAGTGCATTGACATTCAGCACCATATTAGTCGCAGTCATTTTTCTTGTCGTTGGCAAGCCTGGTTTTCGGTTATCAACTATTTTTATAAATGTCGGATGGGCGCTTGTTCTGGTTGTAAGCATTATTGTGCTTCCAGATACACATACGCTGTCTTACATTTTGCTTACTGTTTTTTTGATAAGCTTGCCATCTAAGAAGGGAAGTGGCAATATTGGCGGATGGCTTGAGTATGCCGTTGCCAAACCGGCCAGGGCTTTGGTATCGATGTTCTTGGCTGCCGGTTTTGTCGGATCAGTCCTGCTTTACTTACCAGTGTCTCAAACGGGTCCGATATCATGGTTAGATACGTTCTTTACAGCGATAAGTGCTGTGTGCGTTACAGGGCTCATTGTGGTCGACACGCCAATGGCCTATTCCTTCTGGGGCCAGCTTATAATCCTGATCCTCATTCAACTGGGTGGCTTGGGAATCATGAGCGTGTCCATCATTCTACTTCAACGGCTCGGGAAACGTATAAGCATCAGTCAAGAACAAGTGATGGTATCGATGACCGATGCGGACAAACGGGACATCTACACATCGATACGCTTGATCTTGGTATTTACTATTGCTGCCGAATTGTTGGGAGCCATTTTATTGGGCGCAATGTTCTTTCAGGCCGGCGACGAACTGGGATATGCCATTTGGAGAGGTCTGTTCACATCGGTGTCGGCATTTTGTAACGCCGGTTTTGCCTTACAAAGCGACAGTTTGATGGCATACGCTGGTAATTCGGGCATCCTTACGGTCGTATCAATACTCATCATAATTGGCGGCATCTCACCATTGTACACCATGATGATTGTGCGGCGGATGTCGTTCAAGACGCTCAACGCCAGTCTGAAACTTACCTTGTACATCGTCCTTGCCTTACTTGTACTTGGCACAATGTCCACATTGGTTTTTGAGTGGAATGGCACCCTCGGTTCAATGGCATTCGGCGACAAAATCATAAATGCATGGTTTCAATCCGTCACACTCCGTACTGCTGGCTTCAACTCCGTTGACCAAGCCCTTCTTAGCACCCCTACCTATTTGATGTCACTGGTTTGGATGGTTATCGGCGGAAGTCCGGGTGGCACGGCCGGGGGCATTAAGACTGCGGTCGTAGGTTTGATTCTGCTCAACTTTATTTCGCAGATCAATCAAAAACAAAGCTTGATCTTCGCGGGCAGGGTGTTTCCTATGGGTTCAATACTCCAAGCGGCCTCGATTGTAACCGCCTACGGTTTTGTGCTTTCAATGGTGCTCTTGGCGATGATCTTGACTCAAAATATCCCGATAGACGCACTTTTATTTGAAGTCATATCCGCTTTGAGCACGGTCGGCCTCTCTATGGGCGCGACAAGCATGGTTGACCCCCTTGGCAAATGGATCTTGATTTTCACTATGTTCATTGGCAGGGTGGGTGCCGTAACCATCTTCATGCTTCTGAGCAAAGACGTGCGGACTGACCACATTGAGTTCCCCGAAGAGCAACCTACGTTAGCATAACAAGCAAATCATGGCACAACAGATCATCATCATCGGCCTTGGACATTTTGGGATGTCCTTGGCAAAAACCTTGGCGGCTCGCCAGGTAGAAGTGATAGCAACCGACATCCGAAAGCATTTGGTGGACGAAGCTTCTGCATTTGTGTCTGAGGCTATTCTCATGGATGCAAGCGACGAACAGGCACTGTCCAACCTGCGTCCAAAAGAACGCGATGCGGCAGTATGTGCTATAGGCGACGACTCCAAAGAGGCATCGATCATTGCTACCGCCTTACTTCGGCAGATGGGCTGCCCTTATGTGATAGCCCGTGCAAACGATGAAATCCACGCAAGAATCTTGCGCCTGGTCGGGGCGCATATGGTCGTAAACCCCGAGCAGGAATTTGGCAACCGATTTGCGAACAAACTGCTGTACAGAAATGTCATCGCCGACACGGCGCTTCACGATGGGCTTACACTCACCGAGATCTCCGTCCACAACAAAATGGCTGGCAAAACACTCGCAGAACTGCAGCTTCCAAAAAAGTATGGTGTAATGGTGGTTGGAATTCGCCGGATTGACCACTCAGAAGTCGTTCAGCCATCGCCGGATGTGCCGTTAAACGAAGCCGACACGCTACTTGTGGTGTCAAACGAAAAGAACATCATCAACATGATTAAAAGCCTGCTCGTATGAAAACGCTGCTATCCATCCGATTGGGGATCATGATCATCCTGACACTGATACTGGTGATGGCGTTCAGCTCAATTTACGTCTTCACCAGAATGAGTCCGGCAATCGAAATCATCATCCAACAAAACGAGCGATCCCTTTTTGCCTGCGAAGAGATGCTGTTCGCCATGTTGTACAACGACTTAACTGTGACTTCAGGAAATCGGAATGCATCGGTATTTCGTTTTGAACAAGCCTTGAACAGTGCCATAAATAACATCACAGAAGCCGAAGAGCCGGAAGTCCTCGACGTCATTCAAAAATCATACAAGTCTGCCTTGGCCGGTGACGCACAATCAAGGATTCAGTTGATGGAAGGCATTGCATCTCTCAGCGCAATCAACAGAGCTGCCATGATCCAAGCTGATGTCCGTGCACGTCGACTTGGAACGGCAGGTGCTTGGAGTGTTGTCTTCATTACCCTGTTTGTGGTAATATCTACCTTGATTTTTAGAAACAATTTGTTCTCAAGGTTGATTATTCCCTTCAACGAACTTAAAGAATCGATAGAGGCATTTCTGCAAGGGGACATCTATAGAAGATGCAACAGTCGCGGACACCCGAAGGACATTCAGCAGCTATTCAGCAATGTGAACGAGTTGCTCGATAAATCGACGAGCAATCAACCAGAATACATCCCGTTTCGCGAATAAGGCGCCGATTCGTCGACCATGAAATAGACGATCTCTGCATCGGGTTGCGCTTTTACTTCGATTTCCTCGTTTTCGACCAAGACCCCATCCCCCTTTTCGAGTGTAGTATCGTGCCCTGGTAATTGCACGGCACCCGAAAACACATACAGATAGCCAGTGCGTCCATTTAACTCCGGTGTCCGGATTTGAGCTGAGTCGAGCAGGCGCGAGTCGTACAACCACGACTCGCTACGGATCTTCAGCGGCGCATCGCTGTGCTCGGGTCCGCCGATCCATCGCCATTCGTTGTCGGAGAACTCCTCCTCGAAATCGGCAAACTGGACCATCGGCTTCAGATCGTCGGTATGTGGACGGAAAAACACCTGCAGCATGTCGATCGGCGCGGCGTCTTGGGGCACATCCTCCTCGTGGTAGATCACCTTTCCTGCGTTCATCATCATCATCTTTGCATGATTGATTGGCATGTGGATGCCCTCGCTGTCGCTATGGTACATCGTCCCACGGCGCATGTACGACAGGATCTCGTCGTTGGCATGCGGGTGCATCCCGATCGTGAAGCCAGGCTCCAATGTGGAATGGTCAAAAGCACCCAAGGTTGCAAGGCCCCGCTCGAAACGATTATTCCGCTTCAAACCGGGATACACGCGGCGCATCACAAACTTGCCTCTGTTTAATTCCAATCGATCTGACGCTCTGCTTACGGTAATCATGACCCACCTGTTCGTTTTCTGGTTATGCCGGTTTGCTATGACTCACGTTGAAAGGGAGCACAACTCAACCGTATCCTTTATTTGTTTACAACAACTAATTTATGCCAATTTTCGTTCTCAATCAAATGACAGCTGTTTAGTCACCGTTGATATTAATCGGCCTCCTTACTCGGAGCCTCTCAATCTCGATGGACGCCTCGGCGGTTGCATTGAGCACAAACTGGATATTGTTCCGAGTCACCAAGAAATTCCACGACTGAAATTCAAGTGTGTCGATTGTCAGGTCGAGCCGTTCTGCCGACTTCCCCTCCTCGATGGCCTCCGATATGAGGGAAGGCAATCGGCGGATTTCATCGCCGACAAACAGCACCAAGTAACTCGACAGCTGTTCGAGCGCGTAATCGTAGATGGCCGAGTTTGCAGCATTGATGACCTGGCTTTCTGTCTGAACATCGTACGTAAGGTTTGTGACCACCAACTTGCGCTCATCGGGCAGGTACTCAGGTTGACCAATGATGTATATCGATCCGTTGGCAAATCCGCTCACATCTAGGCGGATGGCAATTCCTTCGTCGGTACCATACATTCGTGCCCCGCGGACCTTCAGATCCATCCCGTATCGCGATATGACCAAACCTTTGACTTGCCGGTCGAGCATGAGGTTGACAACATCGTATGGAACGGTGCCCTTGACAGCCATTGTCAAAGTGTCGAGTTCTGGCATTTTCTGCCGAATGTCCGGCAGGCGCGACGACACTGCCAAGGCTGTGGAATCGAAACCGACTTCGGTATACGCTCCGACTAGCACGTTGAATATGATATCTTGGTCATCCGATAGATGAAGGTCACCATAAATATGCTGAGTGTGAATTTTGAACCAAATACGTGGCTCCTCTTTCACAATCGCCATTGGTTTTTGGATGTCGCCCCATACTTTTGCAATGGCCTTATGCAGGTTGATGTGCTCATACACGGCAGAATCTACCTTTGCGAGCAGTTCAACCTCTCTTTTGGCGATGATATTCTCCAGATATTTGGTAAGTGGGATGCGCAGCGGACCCAAATGCAGTTTTGGGTTTTCTTCCCAATCGATTCCATCAAGACGCGTATCCGAGATGATCTTCCAATTCGAATCAATGTCGAGAATCGAGGAAATATTCAGCGTAAGGCTGGTTTCGATCGGCTGATTATGTCCAAATCGTATTCCTAAGACGTACTTGAAGTAGTTGCCTTTCATGCTCACAGGTAACGAAAAGTGCATGCGACCCTGTTTGATCGACATCCGGATCGGACTCATCTTCGTCACTTCGAGATACACGCTGTCCTTCCCGTCATTAATCCGAAATCCGTGATCAATGAAGGTGCCGTCGATCTTGATGTTCATCCAGTCTTCGAACTGCTGGATGGGGTAATAGATCGGCATGCGATAGTACGACATATCATGCTTGATCTTGGCTTCAAGAGTGGTTGATTTTGGCCCTTCCGGGTTTACCCTTGCACAGGAGCTGCCAAGAATTACAGTCGCCAGGCAGCCAAATACTACAAAAGTTCTGAGTCTCATATTGACTCCGTGTGCTAAATCCGACAAGCTAATCACTTATTTGTGGCACGATACGGCCCTGTATGAACCATGTTGGCTACTTCATTACAGAGCGTGCGTTCAGTAATCAATCGAATATTGCACTGCTATGTACATATGGTTTTACTCCGAAATACGCTTATAGATCCGTAAATCCTATTTCCCATCTTTTAATCCCATTGATCTGAAAGATCCGCGGTCATTACTCCGTGGTCAGGCTTTCAAGGTCGGTCCAGAAATCCGGGTACGACACCGCCGCGTGCTCGGCGCCCTCTATGTTCACATCGCCGTCGCAGCGCACGGCGGCGACACCGGCACTCATGGCGATGCGGTGGTCATGGCGGCTGTCGACTTCGAGGCTGTCAAATCGATGGTCGGGTTGTCCTTCGATGCGATAGCCGTCCTCATACTCCTCCACAGGAATCCCAATCGCCCGCAGCATCCCGGCCATGGCATCGATACGGTCGCATTCCTTGACACGCAACTCACTGGCTCCCCTCACCTCGGATTCACCCTCGGCAAAGGCCATGGCCACCGATAGCACCGGAATCTCGTCGATGGCCACTGCAACCTCGGCCTCCGACATGGAAGTCGCCTGGAGTCGGGTCGGACGCACCGAAAGGTCGGCAACAATCTCGGCGCCGGCCTGGCGCTCCTCAATGACCCGTATGTCGGCGCCCATGCGTCGCAGCACATGCAGAGCGGCGTCGCGTGTCGGATTTAATCCAACATTCTTCAAGACCAGCTCCCCCTCCCGCATGATAGATCCGGCCACCATCCAAAACGTGGCGGACGAAAAGTCGCCCGGAACGTCATAGTTCTGCAATGGTACCTGGTGTGACCGCGAGCTGTAAATCAGGCGCGTGCCATCATCCAACAATTCATCCCTCAAACCCAGCAACACCTCCGTGTGATTGCGGCTGGGCATCGTCTCGCGCACGATTACTTCATCATCGCAATACAAACCAGCAAGTAAGATGCACGATTTAAGCTGTGCGCTCGCTATCGGCAATGTGAAATCAATAGATGTTAACCCTGCGTTGGCATGTAATTCAAGCGGCGGATAGGTGCCGTCGCGAGCATCGATGCTGGCTCCCATTTGTCCTAGCGGACCCATCACCCGTTTCATGGGTCGTTTACTCAGGGAGGCATCACCGGTCAGAGTACACTCGATGCCGGCACCTGACAAAATCCCTGCCATAAGCCTCATCGTTGTACCCGAGTTTTCGCAGTCAATAACCCCAGTTGGTTTCTGCAGCAAGTGCCGTCCCCGTCCGTGAACCATTACGGTTGTTCCCTGCTGTTCAACCTTTACACCCAGCGACTGAATTACTTTCAGCGTGGTCTGTGGATCGGCAGCCTGTGCATAGTTGCCAATTGCCGATGTACCATCGGCCAGTGCAGCGAACATGGCTGCGCGGTGTGCAATGGATTTGTCGGGAGGAATCTGAACGACGCCGTTCAGACCACCCAAAACGGAGATGGATTTACGCATAGGAACTGAAGAGGATAATCGTGGCTATCACCGATTGCGTCCGAGCAGGCGTATTGCCTCGCGACCGGCGTCGGTGTTTGGATAATCGTCGGCAAGCTGCTGCAATATACGGCGTGATTCGACACGGTTGCCAAGCTGATCGTAACATGAACTCTGTTCCAACATGGCTCGGGCGACCCATGATTCGTATGCTCCAAAAAGCACCCGCACGGCAGCGAATGAATTAACTGCTTCCTGACAACGACCGCCGAGCTGTTGTGCACGACCCAATTGGAATTGGGCCTCAGCCCCGGTCACGGAACTGCTATTTTGTGCCAATGCTTGGAATGCGGCTTCAGCCTCCGTGTAACGGCCCTCCGAGAGGTCGGCCTTAGCAAGCCCCAGTTTAACGGCATCGCTTGAAATCGAGCCTGCAGCCGCAAAACTTTCGCGTGCCTTTGCGCCATCGCCCATGGCAAGGTAGGCGTTGCCCATGCCGATACGTGCCTCCTGGCGCATGCGGGTGTTGTCGCGGGACAAGCGCTCAAAGTACTGTAGCGACTCGCTGTAGTTGCCATTGTCGTAGGCGATACGACCTAAGTTGGCAAGCGCCGGACCCATTCGGTTACTGCTAGGATATAGATTTACGATGGTAAGATAGGCGGCGCGAGCGGCATCATAATTGCCTTCGCGCTCGTGAGCATCTGCCAGGTTGAACTGGGCTTCGGCGCGTGTAAGATCGTCGCTGGTGAGTCGGTCGATTTCGCGGTAGGCGTTGATCGCGGCCGGTATGTCACCCGCATCCATGAGCGAGCGCGCTTGACTCAGGCGTAGGCGGTCGGCCGTGGTTGCGTTGGGGTTGCTGGCGAGGAACTGGTCCATCAGTTGGCTCGTATTGTCGTCGAGCCCAATAGCCAGACCGGCATCACGGATGCTGTTGATGGCATCTACAACGTAGTCGCTGCGCGGATATCGATTGAGAACCACTTGATAGGCTTCGATCGCCTTCTGATATTCGCCGGCATTGTACCAGGCGTCACCAATGTTGTACTGTGCCCTGGCGGCCCAATTAGAGCCGGGCGCCAATCGGATGAGCGTTTCGAACTCAGCCACCGCCTGCTCATGGCTGTTGCCGAGCAAATAGATGTACCCGATGTTGAACTGAGCCAGTTCACGTAGGTTGCTTTGCGTGTAGTTGTCGATCAGCTTCCTGAAGGCGCTCACAGCCTCGAACGGCTGAGATGCACGGTCGTAGGCCATGCCAATTTGATATTGGGCATAATCGCCACCAAGCTGTGATGTGGTCACCTTATTATAGGCGTCGATGGCCTGACCATATTCACGGGTCGCGAAATAGGCATCACCGATACGCAGGTTCGTGTCGACGTCGTAGGGAAACATGGCTATGGGAGGCGGCTTGTAATCGCGCAGGAACGCCTGAAGCGGCGGTATGGCACGCTCAAATTCACCCATTTGGAAGAAGCTCCACCCCAACGAATAGCGTGCGGCTCCGATAAGCTCATGATTCGGATGCTGGTCAATGAATCGCTGGAACAGCGTAGCCGACTGTTGATACTTCTTCAGGTTGAAATAACTGTCGGCATTCCAAAAAAGTGCCTCTGCCGAGAATACCCCGGTCGGCTGTTCGCGTACAAGCGCCTCAAAGATGGGCTGCGCATCTTCGAAGGCCATTTCACGAAACAGTGCCCAACCCTTCTGAAACCGTGCCTGTCGTTTGATGTCGGGATCAAGGTTTGTCGTTTCTGCGGCCGCGTCAAACGCCTGAATAGCACGTGTGAACTCGTTGTTGGCGTAATAGGCCTCACCCAGCAGGATGAACACAAGTCCGGGTTGATTGACCGCCATATTTCTTCGGATCAGATCGAGGCATACGTCGATGGCCATCACATTGTTGCCGACTTCGAATGCAGTCAACGCCCACTCGTAGTAGGCCTCTTCGATCCACAGACCCGTCTTGTATTTCTCCCCAAAGCTCGTGAACGTCTCGAGGGCCTCCCGATAACGTCCACCAATTTTCTCATTTACCGCCTTGTAATACAATGCTTTGCGGGCAAGCTCATCATTGCCGTCGGCTGCCTTTTCGAACGAGTTGGCTGCCCAGTGGTAAATCTCCTGCTTATGGTATAACCATCCCAACCCGTAGTGGGCACGACGCTGGTCGTCCTTGCCCTCGTTCATGTTGATGTATTGAAGGTAATAGTTGGAGGCCTCCTCGTACTCGTCGAGCGCGTTGTAGCTCTCGGCGATCAGGTAGATGGCCCGCATACGGGTTTCCGGCTCCAAGATAGACTGCTGCGCCTTCAAATTGTCGATGGCCTCCTGATAGCGTGCCTGCATATAGTATGACTCGCCGAGTGCCGTTCCGATGTTGCGGGTTGCCTGGCTTCGGGGATAGTCGGCGCGCAGCTTCTCGAAGGTGCTCGATGCCATCGGGAAGATTTCGTCGCGCAAATACAGACTGCCCTGCGAAAACAGTGCCTTTGGGGCCCAATCACTTTTGGGATACGTGTCGACCACAACCTGAAAGTATCTCCGCCCCATGTTGTTGTCGCCCTTGGCGATCGCTTCTTCGGCCATCCAGTACCATATCTGTGGTGCTCGGTTGTCCTGCACAGCCTGCTCGGTGGCACGTCGGTATATGGCTATAGCCTCGTCGTGATTGCGGTCAACCGATCGGGCGTGCGCCATGTCAAGCAACAGGTCGATCGTATGCTCATGTACGGGCCAAGCCGCTATGAACTGCTCGTAATAACCCTCTAAATTGTCGGGGTCCAGCTGCGATTTGGCCTTCGTAATATGAAAGGCGGCTGACGGATGAAGCGGATGGTCCGGATGATTTTCGATGAACTGCTCCAACAGCATGATGGCCTGCTCGGGCTGCCCGTCGTGATAACGTCGCAAGCCCTCCATATACTGCTCATGCAAGGGCTCCGGTGTATTTTGTGCCGATGCAAACGGGCTTTGAAAAGATGAAATCGCAATGATGAATGCGAGGGAGGCGATCGTGCGAGAGATCGAGTTTGGCATGGAAAAGCTTCGTATAAATCCTGATATGCGTGATACGTTCTTCAACGATGGGCGGGCTTTATTGTTTCCCGTCGGCAGAATCTACGCAAACTTTCAGATCTAATCCTTACAATTCGAGGAATCGGATCAACTCGTTGGCGCGGTCGGCCCATTCGGCGTCGTCATGGGAGCGGGCATCCGAGTGGACGGCATATCCAAACCGGCGCAGCGACGATACGGCACGGTCGGCGTTTGTGGGATCGAGGCGCATCGATATTTTGTGCACTTGCTCGTCGCCGTCGTTCTCGGCGGCATACTCGACACCCATCGAGAGTATGCGTACCCCCTCCGTTTCGATGATGCCAATGATAGACTGGAGCTCTGGGGTGCGCTGGTCTGATTCGATAAAAATCGTCAGGCCTTCCTGCATCAGCCCCAGGGCCTGCTCCACTGCCTGCCTTACATCTTCGAGAGTGACAAAGCCCAGAAAGTTACCGCTGCGCTCTGCAACAGGTATCACGTGTTGCCCTGTAGCATTGATGGAGTGCCAGACGTCGAAAACGTGCTGTTCCGGATAGGCCATGAGCGATGTCTCAAACGACTGCATTGGCAGTATCTCATCCTTCACATGGTCTAGCAGCACTTCTTCCCTGATGGTGCCGACCAAAACCCTGTTCATGCGGTCGATAATCGGCACACGCGACTCCCCATGAAGTGCCGACCACGAAAGCGCATGCATAGGCGACTGATCAGAATAGACCGGGTCGTGATCGACATGTATGAGGTGGGAGACTAGCATACTCAGGTTACGGTTTGAAGCGGAGGATGGTTTCGTTCTAACAGGGTCGCCAACCTTTTTACTTGGTTTTGATGAACCCGAAACGTGATGTGTATTCCGTCGTCTTCGTATCGTTTGTCGAGAACTTCGGCAATATCGTGGATAGATGCCACCGTTTTATGGTCATGTAACGGAAGCAAAGCCGATTTTGTGATGAACTCTTTGTTCAAATGTCGAACAATTTCCTCTTCAAGTCTCTGAAGCCCTACGCGATGTTCCGCAGATATGAAAATTGCCTCCGGATACTGGTTTCGCAGGCTGGTCATCCGCTCGGGATCCGTTATCCTGTCGGCCTTATTGAACACCATCAACATGGGCTTCTTGTCGACATCCAGATCCTTCAGTGTCGAATGGACCACCTCGATGTAATCGTCGAGAACGGGAGAAGATCCGTCAACCAAGTGGATGAGAATGTCGGCCTCCCGGATTTCGTCGAGGGTACTTTTGAAGCTCTCGATCAGGTTGTGGGGCAGCTTGCGGATGAATCCAACCGTGTCGGAAAGCAGGAACGTTTGACCGGCCATGTCGAGGCGTCGCACGGTTGCATCGAGCGTGGCAAAGAGTTTGTCCTCGGCGAGCACATTTGTGCTGGTAAGGGCATTCATGAGTGTCGACTTACCCGCATTGGTATAACCCACTAAAGCAGCACGTGGAATCTGCTCCCTGCCTTTGCGCTGTGTGGTGCGCTGACGGTCGAGTTTGTCGAGCTTTTCCTTGAGGGTAGCGATACGTTTACCGATCAGACGGCGGTCGGTTTCGATCTGTGTCTCGCCTGGACCCTTGGTGCCAATGCCACCTTTTTGCCGGGAAAGGTGGGTCCATAGACGTGTGAGCCGAGGAAGGAGGTATTGTAGCTGAGCAAGCTCCACCTGCATTTTGGCGGCCGACGTCTTAGCTCTGCCTGCAAAAATATCGAGGATGATTCCGCTGCGGTCGATCACCTTCGCATCGGTCGCCTTCTGGATATTACGCGTCTGTGTCGGCGACAAGTCGTCGTCGAATATGATCAGATCAGCCTCATCGGTGCCCGCCAACGATGCCAAATCGTTGAGCTTGCCTTTTCCGATGTAGGTTGCAGGGTCTGGTCGCTTGCGGTTTTGGAGGATCTTTCTGACGGTTACACCACCGGCGGTGAGCACGAGCTGCTCCAACTCGTCGAGGTGCTCTGTCGCTACCGTCCTGTCGGTTTCCGCGCTGTATAAACCGACTAAAATAGCTTTTTCAGCCTGAACTGCCGTCGAGAAATAAATGTCTTTTTTTGTTGTATCCAATGAGTCGGAAGAATTAGTATGAGCGCTCGATGTCTGATGTCTCAGACCAAGCCTGCGACAGATGTCGGTCAACCTTATACGTCAATATACGCCTGAACGTTTCGTATCTATCGTTCGGAACTTTTAATTTGATACGGTGCGAGCGCAGACCGTTCGTTTCGGCTGATGTAAAGAAAAACGTAAACTCCGTGTATCCTTCGCGTGGCAGTTCCAAGTAGTCGTTCACCCTGCTCCAAGCAATCGTCTGGGACGGATCGTTGATATTCTTGACAATGCCGTTATCGGTGATGTAGCGCTTCGACATCAGATAATAGGCGACGTACCAGTTGACTCCCATCCATAGGTAAGCCAGTTCGTAGGGCCGGTAGGCCGACTCACCCAGAGCTGTGTGATAAACCGATGTAAAAACCACCAAGACCAAGAAAACTGCCGGAAAGACGGGGATGCCGTGCAGACCAGGGTCCTGCCACGTGAGGATGCAATTTCTCAAGCGACGCGTATTGAACCATGTCCAAACGGTCAACACGGTAGACCCGAACACAAAAAGCACCAGCGCTGCAATGAATGCAGTCAAGGCCATGTTGGTGATATGTGGGGTCAATTCAAACATTTTCAGCTTTGTACCATCTTGATATAAACGTCTCAAACATGAGCAGGATTATACCGAACAGCAAAAAAAGATGCCATATTTCTCTGCCCATTCCCGCTGTTTCAAGAAATTCGCTGTAATTCGGGTTCGATTGCGCATCGAGACGAAGCGTTTCGGAGAGCTCAAGTTCATCAGCGAAAAATGTGCTGAGTCGCGCATCCTCAATAGTTGCGAGATTCGACTCTTCTACAGGTAGATTAACGGATAGTACTGTAAAATCGGAACCTGACTCAACGCGCAATATGCCCGGGGTCCACTCCTGACCGGCATACCGTAGGTTGACCCCACTTCGAGTTTGACGAGCTTCAGGCTTATACGTAACTCCATTCAGCAATGCGGACACATCGCGCGACGACAACCTCTCGGTAATGTCAAGGCCTTGACCCAATACTACGCCCTGTTCTTGGCGCACATCCCTGGCAGCGGCATACAGTACCATTCGGTAGAACAGCGGAGCAAAGAGTGGCCTGGCCGGCAAGTTGCTCCACCCGGGGTCGGCGCCGAAAGCCGATATCAGCACGACCCCTGCCCCATAAGGCTGTTCGACTACGAGAGGCTCCGAGAGATTGCTTTCAAACAACACACGGGAACGGTCGGAGGTTGTAGTGTTAACTAACCAGTAGTAGTAAAAATCAGGAAGCTCGATGCGAATGTCCTCATTTTCACGCAATTCAAAAAGATCTTCAAGCACGGGATGGTCCCTGCTTAGACGTCCCAGTTTAGCTATCGACTGGAATGAGGCATATTCACCACGAAATCCAGAAAATTCGGGTGCCCCAAAGCGTTGGAGCAGTCGATTGTATGCCGTCTGATTGCCCAGCTCGTTTGGGAGAATAATCAGGCTTTGACCGTCTTGGACAAACGAAAGAAGTTCGGCTGAGAAAGCCTCAGGCAATTCACGGAGTCCGTCTAAAATGACGGCTTGGAATCGGTTCAGGTCGGGCATGTTGCCGGGCTGAGTCTCGACCACTTCGATGCGCCCGCTTGTTTCCTGTGCAGCTCGGAGAACGGGCAGCAGGTAGGAATTGAGCTCCGCGGGGCGCTGCGTCGCCTCCCTGACGTATAACACCGGCATGGAGGCCGGTATCGATATGCTGAAGTACCGCTGGTCGTCAGCACCGAATGCATCCCCTTCCATATAGACACGGCCCGTGATATAGCCTGCCTGCTGCGGCCTGACTTCGAACAAATACGTGCGCACCTCTCCAGGATTGAGCGACACGGTGTATTGTCCTCCTTGCTGACCATCCGATTCAAGCGTCAGAAACAGGTTCGATACCGGATCGCTGTTGAAATTGGTGATTTCGGCCTCAACAATGACAGGGCGGCCCGTACCCAGTATGCGGTTCAATATTCTCAGACCGGTGATACCCACGTTGTTAGATGGACGCTCGCCCACACGGACGAACTGTACAGGCAGGGGTTCCTGACCCTGACGGACCGAAGGGCTACGGTTGGTCAAGGGCTCAAGCTGACTGCCTTGGGCATCACCGATCACAAAAAGTACAGGGAGGTGTTCTCCCGGCTCGACGGATGCATCGGCTAGAGCTGTCAGACGCTCCGCTATGTAATTGCCCTTAGCCACAGGCTCCAAACTCTCCACGGCCTCGCGGAACCGGCCGGCGTCAAGTCTGCCCTGGACCGTCCATTCACCGTTTGTCGGTGCCAAGATAAATTGATCGCGTGGTCCGGCATTGCCCACCAGTGCTATCAGGAAATCCTTCGTCTGCTGCATGTAAGGACCGTTCACATCAACTTGAGCCATACTCAAGCTATTGTCGACCAAAATCAGATACAGCCTGGGTTGACCTGCCGAAGCCATCATCCCGACACCGGATGGCATAAATGGGCGCATCAAGCCCAGTACTAAAAGTGTGATCGCCAGAAGGCGAATTGCGAGCAAAATCCACTTTTTGATGCGGATGCGTCTTATTGTGCTCTGCTGCAGCACCTTGAAGAAGGCGATCGTCGAAAATTTGAGCGTCTGCGGCTTGCGCAGATTCAGCAAATGGATGATGATCGGCACTGCCAGAGCTGCAAAAGCAGCAAAAAACCAAGGACTTAAAAATTGCATCTCGTAAGATAATCAAGAACGGGAACAAGAACAGAGCAAGAGCAAGAGCAAGAACAAGAACAAGTGCTAGTGCTAGTGCTAGTGCTAGTGCTAGATATTGCTAGTCTGGTCTGTTTAAATGATAATGAATCAAAACGGATTGATTTGAGTATGCTATTTTAATGACTTTTTGAAGCCATAGCCATCTCAAGCCGAGTACTCATAGCGCCATGATAGCAAAATGTTGCGCTGCATCATTTCGTTTCAACTTACATCTCCAACATGACATCAACCCGAAGCACCAATTACCCCATTCCCTTGCACTCGCACTCGCACTTATTCTTGCTCTTGCTCTTGCTCTTGCTCTTGTTCTCGTTGTCATCCTGCTCTCCGAAATCAGATCCCGACTGGTCCCGGTTTCTTCCCGATCAGACAGTCTTGGTCTATTGGGGTGATGGAGATCGTGACGGCAGGCTGCGTACTGACATTGGCGAGCTTATTGGCAAGCCGATCTTGTCGCGCCTTGTATTGGGTGATACCGTCGCTTCGGAACCGGCGGCAACGGCATTGGTTCCCGAAAGCGTCGACCAACTTTCCGCTCTGTGGATTTTCGATGCATCTGAAGATCTGAAAACAGTGCTCACTGGCGGCGGATGGGTGAACAAGGGTGGTTACACCATCACCGAAGGTCGCGTTGACTTCTATGACAAAAGTGGTGTTTCGGTCGCTATGGGCTCCACTTCGACATGGACCTTGGTATCAGAGAGCAGTCGGACGATTGAACAGGCGTTAAGGGCAGCCGATGGTTCCATATCACGTTTGGTGATCGCCAACACGCCGGGTTTCCATCTGAATGTGGGCGAATTCGGCAGGCTGTTCGCTCCATTGGCAAATTCGTCCGTCCGATCTGAACTGGCGAAGGCGTTGCGTGGCCTGGGCACCGTATTGATCGAACCTCCAAGTAGTGGCGACCAGGCAGAATGGCTCATTGATATTCCTGTGACGGCGGAGGTCTCGAATCTGGTGAAGTATCTTTCGGCTCGTTCGTCTGTTGCCGCATCTTCTTTTGAGGTTCCTGCCGGTGTGGCATTGAGCTTGGTGTGGAACGACCCCTACGGCATTGACGTGTTCGACGAAATCCGTTCATCGAACAGTAGCGGTACTGCTGTGCGATCGGCCATTGGTGCGATGTCGCCGCATTTGTCACCGGAGGTTGCGATGTACGTAACGGAGGCGCCATCGGCCGCGGTGGCTTATGTCAGAAGGGCCAACATGGCATCAATTGGGGATGTTTTTGCCGATTTATATCAACAAGGCATGCTCGATGGCGAGGGTGAGGTGTTCGTTGGGCGAGATCCGGCGCTTGCGGTGGCCATATGCTCCGGTCTTTGCGACTTGAGCCGGTATTCTATTGGGCTGCGTGAGGACGGCATCGTGATATCGTCGAGCGAAACCTTGGTGCGCAGGTTGATGGTAAACGACGGTGCTGGATCTAGCCTTGAGTCTTTGGTTCCTGCGGGTGGGGTTGGCGCCGGCGGGATGGAAGGCTCCTACGGGTGGGCTGACGTATCTTCACTGATCGCGGCAGCCAGAGCGAACGGGTGGATGGTGTCAGACAGGCCGGTTCCAGGCATCCTGCGAAGATTTGCATCTGTGGCGTATTCGGCGCGGGCGGGCGACGGAAGGCTCACCCTGAGGCTGAGGTTGGATTCAGGTTCGACTGGCGGTTCACGTACCGACCTGATTTTGGCATGGCAGTATCCGCTTCGGGATGATGCCCTCATATCGGAGCCGGTAGCAACGGTACTCAACGGCAGGCCATTGATCGTGGCCACCACGAGCTCTGGGCGTGTCTTGGCGCTAGGTGCAGAGGGCACCCTGCAGTTTGAGGTCACGACAGGGACGCAGACACCTATGGGAGGGGTTGAGATCTATGATTGGTATGCCAATCGATCGCCCGTCGTCTTGCAGGCTGCTGGGTCAGCAATCTACGCTTGGAGTCCATCAGGTAATCTGCTGCCAAGCTTTCCGTTCGTGATCGACTCACCCATAAGCGCCCCGATCACCCTCACCGACATCGATGGGAATGCCGAACCCGAAATCCTCGCGCCCACCGAAGACGCACGCCTTCATTTGATCAACCGCGATGGAAGAGGAGTGTCTGGATGGCCGGTGTACACCGACGGCAAAATTGTGAAAAAACCAGTGATCACCCAATCCAATGGAGATTGGGCGGTCGAGGTCATTACAGAGTTTGCAACCGAGGTGTACGACAAACTCGGTCAACGAATATCAAGCCGCCCTCATCTCGACGACATTTCAGTAGACACAGATTCGTTGGTCGCCCATTCTTCCCCTTCTGGGTTTGATGGAAGTGCACCCATGCTCTATGGTCAATTCCCCATTGTTGCCGACATCGACGGCGACGGCAGAATGGAGCTCATTGTGGTATTAGACGGCCAGATTCGTTGCTACCGGCTTCCTTCCAATCGGGCTGACTGATGTTACTTTAGCAGATCGCGAAGGGCATCTTCTATAGTGGTGAACTTCCATGCAAACCCTATTGATTGCAATTTGGCGGGAATCATGCGCTGGCTCGCCGTTACTACAACAGCAGACTCACCAAGAGCTAGACTAAGTGCAAATCCCGGCACTTTGAACAGAGTTGGCCGTGATAGAACCTTGCCCAAGGCAGCCGCAAACTGCGACATGGTCACTATGTTTGGCGCCGAAGCATTGACGGCACCACTCAGGCTCTCGTTTTCGACGCCTTCGATAATGATTCTCACCATATCGTCGAGGTGGATCCAGGGGAAATATTGATTACCAGTTCCCAGCGGTCCACCGAGACCCAATTTGAACGGCAGAAGCATCTTCTCGAGAGCTCCCCCATCGGGATGCAGCACAACCCCAATGCGTGGTATGACCACTCGTACCCCCTTGGGTGCCGCATTCGCATGCGACTCCCAATAACGGCAGACGTCGGCGAGAAAATCGGAGCCCGCCGGGGAATCCTCGGTGAGCACTTCGTCGCCCGAATCGCCATAGTAACCCACGGCCGACGCCGAGACAAAAACTGATGGACGCTGATCGGTTGGCACTGCGTTCATGGCCTTCACGATTGCAGATGTGGTATCAACCCTGCTGGAAACGATCTTTTTCTTCAACGACTCCGTCCACCTGCGCCCTCCGAGCGGCTCGCCAGCAAGGTTGACGACACCTTTGGCACCTAAAATAGCGCCGTTGATGTCAGCCCATGTTGCGTACGACACCGAATCGCCAAAGGGTGTAGATCGGGACGTGTCCCTGGTTAAAATCACGACCTCGTACCCTTTAGATACCAAGGCCTTGGTGAGTGCCGTGCCAATGAATCCCGTCCCTCCACTGATGACAACTTTCATAAGGACTTCCTGCTTGTTAGTTAGTTTCTCTGCTGAACACCCAACCCCGGCAATTCATTCAAACGAACCCTTCCGTCAGCCCCAACGACTAGCCCGGTAAAAGGATCCTCCGAAATGAGGACGTGACTGTCGAGGTCGCAATAGTCGGCCCATAGCGCAACAATGGCGGCGGCTGTGTTGGCGACGGACGATTCGAGCATGCATCCGACCATCACTTTCATTCCGAACTGCCGTGCCTTCCATAAATGGTGGAGAGCTGGAACCATGCCACCGGTCTTCATCAGTTTAAGATTGATGCCATGATAGCAACGAGCGATTTGAGCCATGTCTTCTGCACCGGTGAACCCCTCGTCTGCGATGATGGGCACGGGTGAGCCCAACTTCAACATCGCCAGTTCATCGGTCATGTGTGCCGGCATGGGCTGTTCGACCAGTTTCACGTTCATCCGGTGCATGAACCTCGCAAGATCGATGGCTTCTTCGGGGTCGGTCCATCCCTCGTTGGCGTCGATCCACACTTCCTTCCGGGTCAGGCTTCGGATGAGGCGAATGATGTCGCGGTCGTCGTTTGTTCCAAGCTTCACCTTGAGTACGGGGTAAGGCTCCGCTTCGGCCACTTTTTGGCGAATGATATCCTCAGTGTCAATCCCGATGGTGAACGATGTAGTGGGCCCGACAGTGTCCGGTGCGTTCCATATGCGATGCAAGGGCAAGCCGAGCGATTTACCCATCAGGTCGGCGTATGCCATTTCAATACCTGCACGTACCGACCCCTCGTGCGGATAAATCTCGTTCAAGTAGGCGTGAAGTTCGACCATGTCGAGTGGATTCTTAATGCGTGAGGCATCGAAACGCTTCACGGCTTTCCGCACGGAGTCGACCGTCTCGTCGTAACGCTTGTTGGGGGCGAATTCCCCGTAGCCAACCAAGTCGTTCCTCTCAACCTTAAGCAACAGATTCGATGCGACCGTACGGGAGCCACGGGTGATGGTAAAGGCGTGCTTAAGGGGCAGATTCAGTTCGCTGAGGGTCAGTTTATCCATTTCAGAGGTCGATATACTTGAAGTATTTTAAAAGCTCGAGCCATACCCAGGCCACCGGTGCAGAAAGCATCATCGCATCGAAACGGTCGAGCACGCCTCCGTGACCGGGCAGCAGGCTTCCAGAATCTTTAAGGTTGGCCTTGCGTTTGATGCGGCTTTCGGCAAGGTCTCCGATCGGACCAAATATCGACACGAGAAGGATGAGTGGCCATACAAGGCTCATGTCAAGTTCTTTCCCGCCCGGTGTGAGCCACATGGCAAGTAAATAGCCAAGAGCGGCACCAAAAAAGCCGCTGATGAACCCTTCCCATGTCTTTTTGGGGCTGATCTTTGGTGCAAGCTGGTGTTTACCGAACATTTTGCCACCGAAATAGGCAAAACTGTCATTGCCCCACACCATCAGGATCACCATGAGCAAAAGAAAATATCCCTGCGAGTCGGTGCCGCTGTTCCGTAGCAACAGCATCGTATTCATCATAAGTGGGATGTAGGATCCGATGAAGATACTGCTCACGATGCGGTTCATTCGTTCGTCGCTGCTCCGCAGCGCACCACGCAAGACAAGGATGAACAACATCACTAAAAGTGTGGGCAGGAAAAGCGGGTTGTAGGGCTGCGTCACGATTACTGCGCCCATCAGGAGACTCCATGGAAGGCTTACTTCGGCCCCCATCAGCTTGAAGATGTTCGACAGTTCCCACTGCATGAGCCAGACGATTACGAGTATGGCCACGAGGAAATACCAACCACCCAACCACACGACGACTAAGAACGCCGGTGCGGCGATAAGCCCAAAGACAATCCTCTTTAGAAACTCATTCAAGTTCTTGGGCGTTACTCGAAGTCGTCGACGTCGATCTGTGCGTTATTCCATTCAGAGAGTGCCAAACGGGCGGCGTTGGCTTGGTCGTCGGGCACGTAAAGCCATATTTGGGCCATGTCACCGACGTTCAAGCTATAGGCCCTGTCGCGTTTGTTGAGGATGTTGCACTGAAGATCACGGCTTTCCAGGTAGCCTTTTACGAGTTCCGCATCATATTCGGTCCCTGTCTGGTAGACGCAGGTCCAACCTTGAATATCGCTAACTTGATGTCCAAACATCATCGCCCTCCGCTGTTTTGGTTTGTCGTTGTATATAGTAAAGTACGACATAGACCAAGACAATGCTACCAAAAGCAAGCCAAAGGGGAGGCATTTCGAGATTGGAATCGGTGAGTGGCGAGTCGGGCATAAACTTCACCAACAACACGCTGAAGGCGTTGTTCACAAAGTGGGCAACCATGGCTGGGATGAGTGAGCCTGATTTGACAGTGATCCAGCCGAGGAATATCCCGATCATGGCCAACGGAATGACCTGGCTCAGGCGGAGGTGGTAAAATCCGAAGATGATGCCCGTGATGAGGATGGCCGTCCATGCCGCCTTGGTACGGCGCAGCAGGTTCAACGCAAATCCGCGATACAAGATTTCCTCGCAGATGGCGGGCACCATGGCCACATGGAACAGTGCAAGAGCGATGTTGAAATCGCTCTTAAGGAACCCCTCAATCATTTCGGTCTGTTGGCGTTCAATCTCGACCAAGAAAGACGGCAGCGGGATGAGCGTGTTCAACCATGCGAGCAACCACACGCTTGGCGCTCCGACGATGATGAGAAGCGAAGCCAGTGCCGTGTACTTCCATACGGAGGCGTCCCGTTGCATGGGGAGCATTTCGCTCCATGACCGACGTTTGACAAAATAGATGACGGGAAGAGTGAGCACTCCAAAGGCAAGGATTTGACCCAACGAGTTGCCCAAAAACAAGATGTCGAAATGCTCTGCGAGTCCCTCGGGTGTAGCCATGGCTGACAAGTCCGTGCCGGGTGTGGCAAGGAGCCCGACCACAACCACGATAGCTGCTATGACCTGAAATGCGATGAATGCAATCAGGATCCAGCCGTAAGTTACCAGCCAATCGGGAAATCCCGCCCGCTCAGCCTTCGACTGAGCGGGCGGTTCGATAGCAGGCTCCAAACTGGGGTTTGTAAACTCCTCTTCCGGTCTGATTTCTTCCATGGGTGTCAGAGGGTTTCTTCCTTCTTGGAGAATACGGCCGCTCCGATCATGCCGGTGATCAGATTGATAATGCCGAACATGAGTGCACCGACTCCAAGTCCCATGAGTCGGGTCGACCATTGCGTCGGATCGTTGGCCATCATCTGGTCCATCGCCTGCTGACGAGCCGCCTCGTTCATCTCAGGGATGGTGTCGATGGCACCCATCATGGCGTTCATCATGTTTTTTGTCATGTTAGGATCGACAAAATCCCATAAAATCCCTAAAACGCCCGAAATTAGGGCAATCAACACACCCGTAACCAACCCCATTACGGCACCCTTTCCGACTGGCACGCGCAAATCAGTGGCTTTGATATAGCTTCTCACCACCAGTAGACCCGCTAAGGCAGCGACGAGGCAAATCACCCCACCGGCAACGGATGGGAAAAACATCACTGTCATCGACGGTTCCATGCTGATTACCGTGTATGCGATCACCAAATTGCCGATAAAGGCAACGATCGCGAAGATCATCGCAAAGCGAAGGGCAATGGGCATGTAACTTTCGTTAGCTTGTTCCATGTGTTTGTACGTTTGGTTTTTGTTTGAATTCTCCCGCCAGCAACCATGCAAGACTCATACCAAAGAGCGCTCCGAGGATGATACGGCTTTGATGTGAATTCATCCAAGCCCCCGCGAAATTTCCCACGAAATCGACAATGATCAACAGAAGCGCCGCAACGATGAAGTAAATGGCACGTTTTTTATGGAACGGAAGTCCAATCTGGATTGCAACCGGAAGCAGGACTAAACCCGTGAAAAAAGAACTGTAGATACCGAAGCAACGGCTGCACACCGCCATGGCTACCCCATCGAGCGAAAGAGAGCGGTCATGCTGCTGATGACACAGCGATTCGAAGGCCTTGAGACTCATCTTGTGGTAAAAGTGTCCGCTTTCGAGGCCGAATAATCCGCCACCCATAGATACGAAAAACAGCAGCGCGCTAAAAAAGACAAGCACGCCATACCAAATGGGTGAGAAATGTTCGTAAGCCCGTACATGCGACATATCTGAGCCTACGCCATTCGGCATTAAAGGTTACAAGAGTGCCGCTTTTTTTAGTCCATCTGCGAAGTACGCCGGAGTGCGGATGGGCCGCCTGGTGGAGGCATCCATGAACACGAGCACCACGTGTCCGACAGCCTTCAACCGCTCACCCGAATCGTCTGTGATCTTGTACCACGTGTCAAGTTTTACCCCAGGCTCCGTAAAGAGGAAGGTATGGATCTTGAATGGTTCGTCATATAGAAGGGGCTCTTTATAGTCGACCGCTGCATGAACTACTGGCAGCATGACCCCCTTCGATTCGATGTCGGAGTAGGTGAGGCCAAACGTGCGGATCATTTCGGTACGAGCCACTTCGAAATAGGCCAGGTAGTTGCCGTAATAGACGTACCCCATCTGATCCGTCTCGGAGTAACGACTCCGCAGATTCATCACATGACTTAGTATGGGTTTGCTGTCTGGGAAAACCAACGACATGCTACTCGTTCATATCGATGTGCACACCCATCGAGCTGTACTTCTCGACGCGCTGGCTCACAAGCTGTGATGCATCCATAGTGCCCAGTCGACCAAGGCTCTCGACGAGTTGCTTCTTTAAGAGGGTGGCGGCTTCCTTATGGTTGCGATGGGCTCCGCCCTTTGGCTCAGGAACCACACCGTCGATCACGCCGAGTTGGATCAGATCGTTGGCAGTGAGTTTCAATGCTGCCGCAGCCTGCTCCTTGTATTCCCATGTCTTCCAGAGGATGCTTGAGCACGACTCGGGTGAGATCACTGAGTACCATGTGTTCTCCATCATGTAGACCTCATTGCCCATGCCGATTCCAAGTGCTCCACCGCTGGCTCCCTCGCCGATGACGACTGTTATAATAGGCACGCGGAGCACCGCCATTTCCATGAGGTTGCGGGCGATGGCCTCGGCTTGGCCCCTTTCTTCGGCTTCCAACCCAGGGAAGGCACCTGGGGTGTCGAGCAAGGTTATTACCGGGATGCCGTATTTCTCGGCGATCTTCATCAGACGCAGCGCCTTGCGGTATCCCTCAGGATTCGCCATGCCAAAGTTTCGGTATTGGCGCGTCTTGGTGTCGCGACCTTTCTGGTGGCCCATGATCATGACCGACTGTCCGTCGATCGTTGCCAGTCCACCAACGAGGGCCTTATCGTCGGCGTAGTAGCGGTCGCCGTGCAACTCGATGAAATCGCCGCAGATCAGGTCGATGTAATCGAGCGTGTACGGACGTTCGGGGTGCCTGGCCAGCTGCACTCTTTGCCAGCGCGTGAGGTTGGCGAAGACCTTTGTGCGAAGCTCCTCGACCCTTGCCTCTAGGTTGTTGATCTCTTTTGCGAGCACGTCGTTGTCGGCCAGCGACAATGCCTTCAACTGGGCAATCTTCTGCTCCAGGTCGTAGATTGGTTTTTCAAAATCGAGATGGTTCATGGTTGGGAATATAAGGAAGAATGAGATAATAGGCATTGGACATTGGACATTGGACATTGCTCTTGTTTTATTTTGACATTTGAACAAATGTTCATATATTTGTTTCATGAATACAGAGACACTCCTCGAAACACGTATACCGACCGATGAGCTTGAGCCGCTTGCACACCTGCTAAAGGCCATTGCACATCCTGCGCGTCTAGCTATCGTCGACCTGCTCAGCCAGCATGACCAGCTGCACTGTACGCAGCTGATGGAGTCCACCGGCGTTGAACAGTCACTGCTGTCGCACCATTTGACGACCATGTTCGACCGCGGGATTCTCAGCCGGGAAAAAGATGGCAAGTACATCCTCTACCGTCTCGCCGACAAGCGGATGGCGAACATCATCGATTGTGTAATTAAGCAGACTGCATGATGTTCACACTTATTGCCGGTCTGGCGATGGCCCTGATCATCGGTATAACACTTGGCTTGATTGGCGGAGGAGGTTCAATCCTCACTGTACCTGTCTTCGTCTACATCATGGGCATACCTCCGGTTGAGGCAACGGCCTATTCGTTGTTCGTGGTGGGCGCAACTTCAGCTGCTGGGGCATTTGGCTACCAGAAGCAGGGACTGATCGCCTGGAAAGATGGGCTCATCTTTGCGATCCCATCGCTGATAGCGGTATTTATCGTCCGTTCGGCGGTGATCCCTGCCATCCCTGACACACTCGGTGGCATTGTCGGTCTGTCATTTTCGAAAGATTTGTTCATCATGGTGCTGTTTGCCATCATCATGGCCATGGCTTCGATCACCATGATCAAAGACGGCGTTCAGGTGAAGCCCAATCCGGACATGAGCCCGATCAAAAAGGCAATCATCATCATGCTGGAGGGCTTTGGCGTCGGTGCCGTCACAGGCCTTGTCGGTGCCGGCGGCGGGTTCCTCATCATCCCGGCCTTGGTCATACTGATGGGCATGGACATGAAAATGGCCGTTGGCACCTCCCTCATGATCATTGCGGTGAAATCACTGATCGGGTTTACGGGCGACGTGATTTCGTTGCCTAGCATCGACTGGGCGCTGATACTTCAGTTCACGGCATTGTCTTTGGTAGGCGTGTGGTTCGGCCTGAGGATATCCAAGCGCATTCCGGGGCAAAAACTCAAAAAAGCATTCGGCTACTTCGTGGCCATCATGGCTGTTGCCATCCTACTCGCAGAACTTTTATAACTAACAACAAACAAGCAAATCACAATTACTTCTATGAGCACGAATTATCATATCTACCAATTTGAAGACAAGGGCTTGGCACACTACAGCTATGCCATCGTCAGTGACGGCAAAATGGCGCTGGTTGACCCTGCCCGCGACCCACAGCCTTACTATGACCATGCAAAACGCATGAACGCACAAATCGTGGCCGTGATTGAAACACACCCTCACGCGGACTTTGTGAGCAGCCACTTGGAGATTTCAGCGACTACGGGTGCAAAGGTATATGTCAGCAAGCTCCTGGGAGCTGCATACGACCACGTGACCTTCGATGATGGCGACGTGCTGACATTGGGAAGCGTGGAGCTCCATTCCATGAACACACCCGGCCACTCACCCGACAGCATCAGTGTTTTGCTGATGGAGAACGGCAAGCAGAAAGCCCTCTTCTCGGGCGACACCCTGTTTGTGGGCGATGTCGGCCGTCCGGATCTGCGCGAGAAGGCAGGCAACATCACCGCCAAACGCGAGGAGCTTGCCCGCATGATGTACAACACGGTGCAGACGCGCCTCAAGCCCTTGGAAGACGACGTGGAAGTGTATCCTGCCCACGGTGCCGGCTCATTGTGCGGCAAGGCCCTGAGCAGTGCGGCATCGACCACCATCGGTGCCGAGCGCCTCACCAATTATGCCTTCCGCGACATGTCTGAGGAGGAGTTTGTGACGGAGCTGACATCCGAGCAGCCGCATATTCCGAAGTATTTTGGGAATTCTGTAGGTCTGAACAGGAACGGCGCCCCCTCATTTGAGGCCTCGGTGGCAGCAGTGAAGCGTCTTGGCCACATGACCGCCGAAGAAGCCGTTTCCAAACTAGGAAGCGACGCCGTCATCATCGATGTTCGTCCAGAGGTAGCGTTCAAGTCAGGCCATATCAAAGGCTCTCTGAACATACAGAACAACAGCAAATTTGACACATGGCTTGGCACCATTTTTGCGCCGTCCGATAGCTACTACCTTGCAGTGAGCAGTGCAGAGGAAGCAGAGCATGTGATTCGCCGTGCAGCCTTCATCGGATACGAGTCGGCCATTAAGGGTGTGTTTATCCTGGATGCTGCCGATGCCGACAACACGTTGTCGCGCGCCGATTTGGATGCGCTGCTCGATTCACCCGAATCCTACACCATTGTAGATGTCCGTAATGAGAACGAGGCAGCTTCTGCACCCATGTTTGCGGGCGCCATCAACATTCCGCTGCACGAACTCCAGGATCGTATCGCTGAGATACCGCTCGACAAGCCGATCATGGTGCATTGTGCTGCCGGATACCGTTCAGCTGCAGGATCTTCGATCATCGCTCGCGCACTAGGCGACAACGTCGAAGTACATGACATTGGCGAGTCGATCAAGGACGTTCCCGTCATGACGGCCTGATTAGTTCAGTAGTAGAGTAGTAAATACGAATACTACTCTACTACTATACCACTTTACCACTCTACCACTTTACTACTTTACTACTCTTCTATGATTGACTGGTTGTTTCAACCCTGGCCATGGTACGTCTCTGGCATTATCATTGGTGTCATGGTCCCGCTTTTGCTATGGATCGGTAACAAATCGCTGGGCATCTCGAGCTCCATGCGACACATGTGCGCGATTGCCGCACCGGCTAAGATCCCATTTTTCAGCTACGACTGGCGGCAGCACATCTGGAATCTGGTTTTTGTCGGCGGTTTATTTATCGGCGGCATCATCGGCGGTTACTTTCTCGGTGGCAACGGCGACGTGGCCATCAGCGAGGCTACAAAGGCCGACCTGCAGCAGTTGGGAATCACCGACTTCTCTGGAATGATGCCAAAAGACCTGTTCGGAGTAGACGCCATATTCAGTTCGAAGGGATTGATTTTCCTCGTACTGGGTGGCTTCTTAGTCGGATTTGGAACACGCTACGCCGGCGGGTGCACCTCGGGGCACACCATCTTTGGTCTTGCTACGCTGCAATGGCCATCGCTGGTCGCCTCTATTAGCTTCTTCGTCGGAGGACTGTTGGTCACCCACTTAGTTCTGCCGTTTCTGTTGTAAATCCATCCCTTTTTAACGTTTTAATCATATTAGATATGCGTAATGTCGCTTATCTCCTGGCAGGCATTGTCTTCGGACTCGTGCTCATCAAGGGAGAAATTATTTCCTGGTTCAGAATTCAGGAGATGTTCCGGTTTCAGTCGTTCCACATGTACGGAATCATCGGGACAGCCGTAGTGGTCGGATTGATCACAACGCGTTTGATGAAACTGACCAACGCCAAATCGATTGACGGCGAGTACATCAAACTGCAACCGAAGGAATTTAGCAAAGGGCTTATCTACGGTGGACTGATGTTCGGCTTCGGTTGGGCATTGACAGGCGCTTGCCCCGGTCCGATCTACACACAGATCGGCGCGGGATACATCCCCATAGTGATTACCCTAATTAGTGCAATTGCTGGTACCTGGCTCTATGGGGCCATGCGTCAACGACTGCCGCACTGATTTTCCTCAAGAGAGGGATGTGATGGCACTTGGTTTGCGCACGTGATGCGCAGCCAGTGCCATCCATTCTTTATGGCTGTTTTTTGGGTATGCTAAACGTAAAAATGCTACCCTTGTCCAGTTCCGACTCGACTCGAATATTCCCGCCCAAATCGTCCAGAATCTTTTTAACAATGGCTAGGCCCATGCCTGTGCCGCTATATTCGTCCCTGCGGTGAAGCCGCTGGAAGATGATGAAGATCCTTTCGTGGTCTTTGGGGTCAATGCCAATACCATTGTCGGCCACCGAAAACTCCCACCGGTCGCCAAGTTCTTTGCCGTCAATATGAATGACGACATTGCAATTAGGCTTGACGTACTTCAGTGCATTTCCGACCAAATTCTGGAACACCTGAAGAATGGGTGACCTAAATGTACTCAGCACTGGTAGTTCGGAAACATGGATGTGAGCCGACTTCTCCTCGATCTGCTTTCTGTGCAAGGCTAAAACATCTTTCATGACTTCGTTGAGATCGACGTTTTTCCGTTTGTCACTGTGTTTGCCGATCCTCGAAAAATCTAGCAGATCGAGAATGATGTGCCTCATTCGAACGGCACCGTCTCTTGCAAAGTGGATGTACTGACGGGCTTTGTCGTCGAACACGTTGCCATACTTCTTCTCAAGAAGGTTGAGGAAACTGGTGACCATGCGGAGTGGTTCCTGCAAATCGTGCGACGCGACGTATGCAAATTGTTCCAGCTCAGAATTGGAGATTTCGAGCTGCTTGTTGAGCTCCAACAACGATTCCTCATAGATTTTCCGGTAGGTGATGTCGGTGATGGCTCCAACAACCCGAATTACGTCACCGTCGGCATTACGTATAAAGATTGCCCGGTCTATTACAAAGGCGTATTCGCCGTCCGATTTCCGAAATTTGTACTCCTCATACCAGTTCACACTCTTGCCGTCAGACATATACTCCTGAATGCGGGATCCTACTCTGTCACGATCATCAGGATGGATGAGCATGATCAGCTTTTCCAACGAAGGTTTAACGATGTCAGGGTCATGCCCAAATAGCGTGTAAAACCCAACGCCCCACCATAGTTGCTCTGAGGATACATCATAATCCCAAATGGCGTCGTTCGTGGCCTCTGCGACCTTGTTGAAGCGTTCATTGGATTTCAGGAGCTCCTTGGTGGTCGACAAGTCTCTCAAGACACCTATCATCCTTATAGGATTACCTTCGGAGTTGCGTATGAGGTGGCCAACCTCTTCGACGTGTATATAGCTTCCATCCGCTCGTAGTACCCTAGTCTCATTTACCCAGCGTGTCTTTAGGGGGTCTGATAAAAAATCAACCCATTGTTGGTGATCCTTTTCGTAATCTGCCGGATGCTCCAGTTTTACCCAATCGGCCAGTGTGAACGGCTTCTGCAAATGGCTGTACCCCAGCAACCTGAAGAACCCGTCCCCCCAATGGAATACGTCGTTTACTACATCCCAGTCGTAGACGGCATTATTCGTGACCTTATTGATGTACTCATATAAGTCATAGGATTTTTCGTGCTGCTCCTGAATTTCGACAAGATCGGTTATGTCATGAAATATCCCGATCAGCTTTTGAGGTTTCCCGGTAGCGTCGTCAACTCTCTTGGCAACGGATCGAATGTGTTTTATCCGCCCATCTTTCGTGATGAATCGTTTTCGTATCGCATAATCATCGCCGCTGATGATGGTCTTGTTCATGGTTTCGATCGCCAAATCGCGATCGTCTGGGTGGATCAAGCCGATGGCCGCCTGAAAGTTGACTTCAAACTCGCCAGGCTCGTAACCCGCAATCCTAAAAACTCCCGCTGACCATGTCAAATCCTGACTTTCAAGGTCCAGTTCCCAATAACCGACCTTTGCCAACGACTCCGTTTGCTCCAAAAGTAGGTCTGCCCTACTAATTAGACCACTAAGATCTTTGTCAAATGGATGTTGACTCATTGCTTGTCTCGCCTTGTACGTGTCATCCTAGTTGCAGTAAACAAATCCAGACCGTCATCCGTGACCAGATGCTCTAGCATTGGTAAGATGATTCCGATACGAAACGTTTCCTATCTGTTCTGTTATGCCTGAAAATGGTTGCTATTTACGTGATTTCCAAAAATCTTTATTTAGGGAGTATAGCTGATAATTAATCATTACTGCGTACAAGCCCCAAATAGCACGAGGTAACAAGAACACCCATCCGCTGATTTCGTTCAGATGAAGCGCAGTTATTAAGCCCCAAATCAGAATCAGTTCGGCGACAAAAGCGGCAAGTGCTATGAAGCAACGCTGATATTGGAAAAACAGACGGGACCATATTCCGCTCAGGAAAGCGGTTAAGAGGAACCAAGCTGTGAACAAGATCATTTCGGGGGCAACGGGGATGGTCAACAGATGAAACAGGGCGACGCTCTCTGAAATGTAAATGACGATAAAGACGACGTTGATCGTCAGATCCGAAACGGCATGGGAGGGTTTTTTTAGCCAGTTATACCACTCCTGGCCATATGATTTCCGGCTTGCCCCGACCAAGATGGGCAAGCCAAAACTAATGACGAAAGCGATCAAACCGGCCAGAATTGGATTCATTGATGCTGATGAAAGGCTATTCGTTACCTAATTGGAGTCATGATGCACATTGATGTTCTTGGCCGAAGGCGACGTCACAAGTCTTACTTCATAAATCGTTGCGTCGGCACTTGTTTTGGCCGTTTCGTAGTTGAAGAAGGCATGTTTCATTGGGCTGCTTATTCCACCGTAAATATATCCAAGAACAGACCCATCCCTACTGATGAGATCGAGGTCCATCGTACGTGTGCCCAGCATGTCACGCTCGAGATTTGGGATGAATTCGGCACCGCCTCCCGCGTACCCTGGCATTTCAACCGGAAGTGCCACCTCCACCCAGTTGCCGCTGGCATCGCGGGTGAGCCTGCTGATGGTCTTCACAAATGGAACCTGGTCGTCTTTCACCAGCTCACCACCCTCAAAATAGTGTTGGCTTATGCCGCCGAAGAAGATGTGGTGCATCACATCCGTTGAGCTGCTGTATAGCGATACTTTGGCGCTGTGGTAGTTGCTCAGGAGCTGGTTAAAACCCGTGATGGGTTTGTGACCGTCGGCCGTGATTTCAACCGGATACAGAAAAGGAAGGTCGACGTCTTTTTGAAAGACACCGGACGAAACGGTCAAGCCCTCCGTGCCGTCGGCAAACACTTGCGGCAGCAGGTTAAAATCTCTCCTCCTGAGGTGCTCTTCGTCTCGGATGGCGCCAAGATGCTCAATGGCAAGGGAACCGATCGATCCCGACAGGCGGAAGGTGCGAATTTCGTTCGAATATTCCTGGCGGAATCCCATGCCATGGTCAGGTCCGTGGGGATTGTAACGACCATCGAACCGATGACCTCCGACTAGATAAAATACATCGCCCAGCTTGGCAAGCTGGCCACCGGTGAGCGCAAACGCCTCATCTTCGACTTGGGTAATATGCTGCTCCACCGGCCTACGTTCTTTAATGGCCTTGATGGCACCCGGCACGTCAATAACAGAAAGGTATGGGTAGGTCATATGACGGTTCTGCGATTTCGAAAATGCATACCCCCCCGTCACGACAAGTTGGTCGCCATCTTGGTAAAATTGCATGTTCGTAGACTGGAGCTGTTCACGTACGGTTTCCGGCAGTGAGTCCACTGATGCCGACCATACCGTTTTTGAGGCAATTTCAATGACATACATTTTCGTGTTGTTGTTGGCGGCCGGAAATGAGCTGTGGCCTTGCCGTGCGTGGATGCCTTCTGTTCTGCCACCAAATATCAGCCATTGCCCATCATGTTGAGCAAAAGCATACGATTGCAATCCGGGCACACCTTCAACTACCATAGGAACAAGTTCTACCGAAAAGTCGTCATTCACTTGTGCACATGCTACAGTCGAGAATTGAGCTACCAAAAACAGTGCAATGAATAGTCTCTTCATAATTGGATCAGATAAATAGTTGAATAACAGTAATATAATGAGATACCACGTTCTATGGCGACCAATCCAAGCTGTTGATCATAATTTATAGGCGACCAAACAAAGCGCTCAATCGGAGCACCCATACGCGCCACATGGCCTCCCACATGATCTTTCGCGACATTTTGGAGACACCCTCCTGCCGCTCTCGGAAAATGATCGACTGCTCAACGAGCTTAAATCCGGCCTTCCATGCCCTGAAATGGATTTCAATCTGGAAGGAATACCCGTTGCTTCGAAGTTTGCTGAGGTCGACAGCTTCCAGCACCCTTCGATGGATACACTTGAACCCGGCAGTGGTGTCGTACACGGGAAGTCCTGTAACAATTCGCGCATACACATTGGCCGAGTAAGATAATATGAGACGAGAGAGCGGCCAGTTGATGATGCTGATACCCTTGCAATACCGTGAGCCGATCACCAAATCGGCATCCCCACTCCGAACCGTGTCGACAAGCCGGGGCACATCGTTGGGGTCGTGAGAGAAGTCGGCATCCATTTCGACCACCATCTGATAATCTCGTTCCAATGCCCAATTGAAACCGGCCGCATAAGCGGTACCAAGTCCCTGTTTGCCGGGGCGCTCCATAAGGTGCACCTGTCCGGACCAGCGACCCATGGCATCGCGCACCACAGATGCCGTGTCGTCTGGCGAGTTGTCGTCAACAACCAGCACGTGGTAAGATTTTCCCAGACCCATAAGAACATCAATGATTCGACCGATGTTACCGGCCTCATTGTATGTTGGAATGATTATGAGGGTGTCAACCGAAGCCGTCATTGTCCCTTCCCGGTAATCACAGTCATGATGGTGTTGAACAGGATCTTAAAATCCATTCGCAGCGACATGTTCTCAACGTAAAACAGGTCGTACTTCGTCTTTTCCTTAACATCCTCAAGGCTGGCGTCATACTTCCATTTAACTTGGGCCCAGCCGGTTATGCCGGGGCGCACATTCAGGCGACGCGTGTACAAGGGAATCTGTTTCTTGAATTGTTCGACGAAATGGGCGCGCTCAGGACGTGGACCCACAAAGCTCATTTCGCCTTTAAGCACGTTGAATAGTTGTGGGAGTTCATCGATTCTCGTCTTGCGCAGCCAGCGTCCCAAAGGTGTGATACGGGGGTCGTTTTCTTTGGCCCAAACGGGTCCAGTTGCCTTTTCGGCATCCGCAACCATTGTTCGAAACTTGTACATCGTATAGGGTTTGCCGAACCGCCCGACACGTTCTTGGGCAAAAATGGCAGGTCCTTTACTGCTTAATCTTACTAAAAGCACCACGACTATGAGGATCGGCGCGGTAACGGCGAGAATGGCCAAAGAAAGCACGATATCGAACAGCCGCTTGGTTCCCTTTTCCCAGCTTGGCATCGGATCGGGCATCACTTCGATAAGAGGAAGGCCAAAAATCTGGTTCGTTCGGTTCAGGCCGATAATCATCTGATAAAAATCGGGGAGGATCTTTACCGAAACATCGGGGATGTCGATTTCTTCGATGACTTGGATGAGTTGTTGGTTCTGCCCAGGCTCCAATGCGACAATCACATCTCGGATGCCATTAGCCTGCAAAATGCGCGACAGGTCGCTGATGTTTCCTAAAATTTGCGCTTTCTCGACAACCTCGGTCTCGCTGGACTGATCGTTGGGCCTCAAATATCCCTCCACTTGCAAACCGGTAGTGCGGTTTCTGTGAATGTCTTCCACCACAGAAAGCGCCCTCTCACCTGTGCCCACCACAATCGCCTTATGTAGGCCGAGTCCCTTGAGCACGCGGTATTTCTGCACCGACCGAATGATCAGGCGGTTTAGCGACACTGTGCCGAACGTTAGCAAGCCGTAAACAAGCATGTTCTTACGGTTGTTGTCGATTCGGGTGAGCCGGTTGGCATCCCACCCAATCTGGTCGACGAAAAGCAAAAAGAAGAGGAACAGCATTCCGACGAGTACGATTTTGCCGACACGAAGTACCTCGTCGAACCTTGAGATCATGTACAGATTTCGGTACAGGCCAAAGAAGACGAAAATCAGCACCCATACAGCCGACAAGATGATGCTGGGGAAAACCCACTCGATGCCAGTCGGCGCCATCTCGTCCCATCGCATCCTCCACAGGTTGAACAGCATGAGGGCCAAGAGGAAGGCGACAAAATCGCCCGACATCACGATCGCGATGTTCGCGAATTTCTTCACTAGTTAAGAGTTAGGTTCTATTTTGCCGATAACGTAACAAATCTTCTTAAATTAGGCTCTCCCGACCGAATTCGCAAAGATACATTTGTTCAAGCTCAAATCCACATCCAAGGCCACGAAGGCTCGCCGCGGGGTTCTGACCACAGACCACGGCACCATCGAAACTCCTATCTTCATGCCCGTTGGCACCCACGGCACTGTGAAGGCAGTTACTCAGGCGCAACTTCGCAACGACGTCAAAGCTCAGATTATATTAGGGAACACGTATCATCTGTATCTCAGGCCCGGCACCGATATTATTTCGAAGGCCGGTGGCCTTCACGGCTTCAACGGTTGGGATCGGCCCATTTTGACCGACTCGGGTGGGTATCAGGTTTTCTCGCTTTCCAACAACAGAAAATTGCACGAGCGTGGTGCCGAATTCAAGAGCCACCTCGACGGCTCGATGCATCTTTTCACGCCCGAGAATGTGGTTGACATCCAACGAGCCCTTGGATCCGACATCATCATGGTACTGGACGAATGCCCTCCATATCCAAGCGAATTCGACTATGCAAAGACGTCGATGGACCTTACGCATCGCTGGGCCGTCCGTGGGCGGAAAGCCTTTCTGGAGACCCAGGAGCGCTACGGACACCGTCAGTTCCAGTTTGGGATCGTACAAGGGTGTACGTACACGGAGTTGCGGAAACAATCGGCTTTGGCCATTGCAGAGATGGACTTCGACGGCAATGCTATCGGGGGCCTGAGCGTCGGCGAGCCTACCGACATCCTTTACGACATGACGGATTTTACGACCGACTATTTGCCGGCCGAGAAGGCACGCTATCTGATGGGTGTGGGAACACCACAAAATTTACTGGAATGCGTTGCCAGAGGCATCGACATGTTCGACTGTGTGATGCCCACGCGAAATGCCCGCAACGGCATGCTTTTCACCCGCAACGGCACCATCAACCTTCGGAACAGCAAATGGAGGACCGTCTTTGAAAGTGCCGACCCTGGATTCAGTTCGGAGTTGTGCAGTGAGTATTCTCTGGCATATTTGCAGCACTTGTTCCGATCGCAAGAAATTCTCGGGCTTACACTGGCATCGGTTCACAACCTGCAGTTTTACCTTTGGCTGATGCAGGAAATTCGCAACCATCTCGACGACGGAGACTTCGACACTTGGTATCCTGGCATGGTTGAGCAAGTTGGCAGGCGGCTTTAAGCGCACGCTTGCGCGCGTCAACGGTTAAGCAGACTCTTGGCTAGGATGTCCAAGTCCAGCCAAATCGAATAGTTTTGAAGGTAATGCAGCTCAAAATGATCCCCCTCCTCGAGGGGTCCGCTTCGTGTTTCATGATATTGCCGAAGGCCCGTCAATCCATGCTTATAGTACAACATCGACTCCCGTGTGTCAGACACGAGCGGGGCGCCAACAAAGCTGATTTTCCCCGAGATGATATAGCCAAGTTGGCTGAGGAGGTTGATCCAAGTACCCGAGGGCAGCAATCGTAACGTGATATGCCTGTTTTCTGCCACGAAATAATGTTGACCTACGCGTTTGCGCGACGTGACGATCCACGGGATTGCCAGAAACGGGACGATCAACAAAAATAATGGCACACTCAGTATGAGATCGAAATTTCGTTTGGCAAAACGGTTCCATGTGGTGTAGTAGAGCAGCTGAACGTCTACGACAGGGATATTATCGAGGTACTCGACGTTCGACTTCCCAATGATGTAATCGAGCGTGTTCGGCACTATCTTGAACACAAGGTCCATGCCCTGAAGCTGGGTCATGGCATGAAGCACCTGTTCGTGGCTGACGGCGTCGACCAGAAAGAAGACCTGCCCCGCCTTATGGTATCGACACAGCGATGCAATTTGGCCGATGTCGCCCACAACCGGAATGCGCTCCACTTCCTCCGTTTCCGAACCGGGGCTGGATGTAACCACGCCCGTTATCTGGTAATTCCAGTCCACGCGCCCCCGTATTTTTCGTATCAGATCGGCCGTCTTGTCATTGAGCCCAACTACGAGAATCCGCGAAGGCTGAAACTGACCGGTAGCAAACTGCTGACTGCGCTTCATGTTCTTGCGAATGAGCCTCAGGGTCGACAAAAGCAATGCGCCACTCACGGCTGCCATCAAGAGAATCCATCTCGAAAAGGCATATTCGCGAAGGAAATATGTAATCACAGCTGTGCCGATAACTGCAAAAAGTGTCGCCTTTAGCACGGCAGCGGCCGAATGTCGGTTGGTGCCATAAAGATCGTAATACTTGCCTGCGATGACGTAAAGCACGGCAATGCATAGATTGTAGACTAAATATCGGGGTTCATACCGGTCGAGAAGCTCGGCAGGGTTGATGCCATAACGGATGATGAAGGCTACAATCACCAGCACATTCAGGATCGTGAGATCGATAAGGGGCTGCCAGATACGACGGAGCAGCGTTTTGGCGTACCCCATCACACCCCTAATGACAATACCGGAAACGATGATCATCCTGAAGAGCAGCGTATAGCTGTAACTGTAGTGCTTCTCGAAGAACTGGTATAAGGCCTTGTTGAAGATGATGATGTAGTCGATGTTGTCTTTCTTCGTGCTCTCCCCTTTATAGTGAATGATGCTAGTGGAGGGAACATAGTCGATCACCCGGCCTGACTGGGTGAGCCGGTAGCACAGGTCGATATCTTCGCCGTACATGAAGAAACGCTCGTCGAAGCCGTCGAGCTCCTTGAGGACGTCGGTCCTGAAAAACATGAAGCTCCCGCTGATGACGGGTACCTCCGAGGGGGTGTCTTCGTCGAGCCAGTTCATGTAGTAACCGGCAAATGTCTTGCTCTTCGGGAACAAAGTTGCCAATCCAAGCACTTTGCCGAGCGCATTCCAAGGAGTTGGCACTGTTCGTCGAGACTCGTCGGCAAAGGTGCCGTCCGGGTTCAGGATCTTGCATCCAGCCGCCCCCGTGTTCGGATGAGACTCCATGTGATCGAACATCACCCTGAGTGTTTCTTCCTCGATGAGCGTGTCGGGGTTGATAAGGAGCGAATATTTCCCCTTCGCCTGTCGGATTGCCTGGTTGTTGGCGCGTCCGAAGCCGACATTCTCACGGTTCTCGATGTAGTTAACATAGGGGAACCGTCGGCGCAGATACGCCATGGAACCGTCGGATGAATTGTTGTCGACTACAAAAATCTCAAGCGTGAGATCACCTTTGGCCTTCTCAACCGAAGTGAGGAGATTTGCCAGAAATTCCTTCACGTTGTAATTGACGATCACCAGACTGATGTCGGGTGGCTTGCTTTGAGGCGATAAGTCGGGGGCATCCGTGTTCACGATCCTAAGATAATTGAATTGGATCATTCTTCCATTCGTGAGTCAGGACATTGTATCTTGGGGCATGCCAATCGACTATTCGAACCGATTTCAGGATGCCGAACGGCTTCTGAAGAAACACTGGGGTTACGACACCTTCCGACCCGGCCAAGACACCGTCGTTAAGTCTGTGCTGAAAGGCACTGACACATTGGTGCTTTTTCCGACGGGTGGCGGAAAATCGCTGTGCTACCAGGTGCCCGCCCTGGTAATGGACGGCCTGACTCTTGTCATTTCGCCGTTAGTCGCTTTGATGGAGGATCAAGTGGCACAACTCAGACGTCACGGCATCTCGGCCGAGTTCGTTAACAGCACCATCAGTCGTTACGAGGTCGAGCAGAGGGTCATCAATGCCCGAAACGGTATGTACCGATTGCTGTATGTAGCCCCCGAAAGGCTGCACACACCCCTTTTCCAGCACGAGTTGCCCGACTTGAACGTAGATCTCGTTGCCGTCGACGAAGCCCACTGCATTTCGGAATGGGGGCATGAGTTCAGGCCGTCGTACCGGCAGATACGGAACTGGATTGAATCCACAGGCATTCAACCGCGCTGGATGGCGTTGACGGCAACAGCTACACCGCGGGTGAAGGAAGACATCTTGGAAAGCCTCCATTTCAGGAACCCAATGGTGGTCGCCAAGACGTTCGAACGCAGCAATCTGAAATGGTGGGTGGTACCGACACACCAAAAACGTTCCAAACTCAGGCAGTTACTGTCGAGGGCTGAGGGATCAGGCTTGATTTACGCAGGTACGCGACGAGACTGCGAACAACTCGCCGAATCGATCAGTACCGGTGGCCTGAAAGCGGCAGCCTACCATGCCGGACTTGCGGCAGATAAACGCAAACAGGTTCAAACAGACTGGATACATGATACAACCCCGCTTGTGGTTGCGACGAATGCCTTCGGCATGGGGATCGACAAGCCTGATTGCCGTTATGTGATTCACTGGTCTGTGCCCGGCTCGATCGAAGCCTATTACCAGGAGGCAGGTCGGGCTGGAAGGGACGGGTTGCCTTCCTTCCCCGTGTTGCTCTATTCACAATCCGATCTCGACCGTCTTCGTAAACAAACCGACCAGTCGCACCCAAACTTGGATATTCTCCATAAAGTCTACTCCGCTGTGTGCGACAGCTTCGACTTGGCCCTGGGCACAAAACACGATACTGCCCGTGCAGTGGATCTCGATTCCGTTTTTAAACGGTCGGGAGTGCCGCTCAAAATGATCACCCATGTACTCAGGGCTTTAGACCGGTATGGAGTGATCGCGATGACCGACGACTATCCCCCCGCCGTGGGTGTTCATTTCAAAAATGGCCTAGAGCACATATGTAATCCTACAGGGGGAAGGAACCCCGCCAAAGACTCATTTGGAGACAAATTGGGCAGGCTTTTCTCGAATGACGCCATCAACGACATGCATTTCATTGAAATGGATGTCGTATGCGACCGCTTGGGGTTAAGCAGAAACGCAATCATCAAAGGGCTGGAAGTGTTCCGGCTCGACGGACAACTCATCTATGAAATTCGTGACGGAAGACCGCTGGTCGAGCTTATTGAACCGCGACAGCCTAAAGTGCCCGTAAGTCGCGACACCGTGGAGCAGTACCGGCGCCACCTGATGGTGAAGCTCGATTTTATGGAGGGGTACGCCCTCACCAAACAATGTCGCAGCGCATATCTGAGACGGTATTTTGGAGAGACGGATGTGCCCGAGAAATGCGGTTACTGTGACGTATGCCTATCTGGGAGCAAAAGCGATGAAAACCACAACCTAGGTAACGACTCAAACGAAGTGCTCGAACTGCTTCGAAATGCCCCTTTGAGCTTGACCGAAATCAGTAGGAAACTCAAATGGAAAAAAGACAGGCTTTCTAGATGCATCAACTGGTTGGGCAGCGAGGGATTGATCCGTCAAGACGGAGACCGGTTGAGGGCTGAAGGCTAATTTTTCCCGCCCAATGTAATCGATCATCCAATCGACTGAAGCACATTCCGAAACCTTATAGCCCGATTGTCGTACCAATAATTATGCGACTACATTATAACGCACCCGTGGTGCTCACACATACGCTGGTGGCCATGATCGTCTTGGCCATCGACCCGATTTTTAATGGGACGATCATACAATCGGTCATGGTCGTGTATCCCGATGGGTCATTTTTGGATCCGATGACTTGGGTACGCATCTTTGGCCATGTTCTGGGCCATGCCGATTGGGATCACCTACTGAGCAACTTTGCGGTTATATTATTGATCGGACCAATTTTGGAGGAAAAGTACGGCTCTGCCCGGCTGTTGTTAATGGTTGCTTTCACGGCCCTATTCACGGGAGTAATCGTAACCCTGTTCTTCCGTGACGCCCTGTTAGGAGCTAGCGGCGTAGCCTTCATGATGATCCTGCTTGGGTCATTTGCGAATGCGAAATCAGGCAAAATCCCGCTCACCTTTCTGTTGGTGGCTATTATCTACCTTGGTCGCGAAATCTTCGCGGCTTTCAGCGAAGACCACATATCACAGATGGCCCATATTATTGGTGGCGTGACCGGTTCCATTTTTGGATTCCTGATGACACCAAAATCAAACGGCACGATTTCAGGCACAGGTCCGGGCCACTCGAAGCCGACACCAGCGGTCAAGCCAAAAGCTCAGCCAACAATTGACGACCTACCAGACCTAAAGCTAACCCCTGAGCAGATGCGATTCGGAATGGATGATTAATATCGGTCAGGGTAAGAACCTATCTTTGGTCTTTTGCGATCGTGAAGTGAAACGTGGAGCCTAGACCAACAACCGACTCCAACCATATCTTTCCTTTGTGGTGGTCGACGATCTTCTTACAGATGGCCAAGCCGATGCCCGTACCAGGATATTCTTCGCGCGTGTGCAGCCGCTGAAAGATGATGAAAATCTTGTCGAAGTACCGTTCGTCAATTCCAATTCCGTTGTCTTTGACCGAGAATTTCCAATGCGTGTCAAACTCTTCGCCTACGATTGATATCGATGGAGAAACCCCCGGCTTACGATACTTGACCGAGTTTTGGATCAAATTCTGAAAGATTTGGAACAACGCCGACTTGATACCATACACGTTTGGCAATTGACCAATGCTTATGCTTGCGTTATGTTCATTTAAAAGTGGCAGGTTCAGATTCACAACTTCATTGAGCAACGCATTCAAGTCCACAAACTCTTTTAAGGTCACCTCCCTGCCCACCCGAGAATATTTGAGCAGATCAAGAATGAGGGCCCTCATACGTGTTGCGCCGTCCGTGGCGAAATACATGTACTGCTTCGATTTATCATCCAAGTTGTCGGCGATTCTCTTTTCGAGCAGACTCAGGAAGCTGGTGATCATTCGCAACGGTTCCTGAAGGTCATGAGAGGCGATGTAGACAAATTGTTCAAGCTCGTCGTTCATTAAGGCGAGCTCTTTGTTACGTTCCTTGAGGTTGTCGTTGAGTTCTACGAGTCGTTCCCGCGACTCTAAGAGCTCGGTGATGTCGTTACCGAAGGTAAAAAACAACCCATCTTCGCCCGGAATCGGGCTCGTGTGCCAGGCTGTCCATTTCGTGGAACCCGACTTGGTAATATAGCGGTTGATGAATGCGGCGCGATCTTCCTGCCCACTGATCAACTTTTCATATTCGAGGAGAGTCAAGTCCAGATCGTCGGGGTGTACATATTGAATAAACGGCGTTGATAACAACTCCTCTTCAGTATAGCCTGAGATCTCGATAAGCCCCGGGTTCACCTGTTTGAAAAAACCATCGTCACCCAATGTGCCGATGATCACCGGGGTCCGGCTGATAAAGTGATCCAGATCGCGTTTGGACTGCTTCCTGGCTATCTCAAGTCCCATGAAAGGACTGAGACGCTCCAATATTTCAAGACGTAGTGCATAGTCTTCTTCAACAACGTCGCTGAACAATGTGAGAACACCTATCAATACTCCGTCGTTGAAGATCGGAACACCCAACGCTAGATTAAAACCGGCATCTTCTATCAGATCCCTGTGCTTAAACACAGACGCATTGTTCAGCTCTTCAAACCGGACGGTGTCCAATTGTTGCCACACCAAGCCGGGCAAGCCTTCACCCTTTGAAAATTTGATGTCGTGCAACGAAAGAAATGTTCCATATGCGTCGTCAGAGACCCAATCCGACACTTTGTGCAAGATGGGTTTAGACCTCGACAAAAGCCACATCTCACCTACTTTGGCGTTCAGAAGGTTTGCTGCATGTTTGAGCATGTCGGACAAAGAGTCACTGAGGCTGAGCAGTTCGCTGTGCGACATCAGCAAGCTGGACCGAAACTCCTCCTCTAATGTCCGGTAATACCGGTAAGTCTCATTTCGTGATAAGCCCACAAGGCCAGACACATGCCCATTATCGTCCTTAATGGGAACTTTGGTTGTCGACAGCCATTGCTTTTTGCCATATTGGTCGATAATCGACTCTTGATGATTCAACAAGGGCTCACCGGTTGTCATGATGCGGATGTCATCATCCTGAAAGTCGGCCGAGAGAATGTCTCCAAAGTAGTCAAACACGGTTTTCCCGAGCGTCTCCTCTTCAGTGTCAGCCCCAAGAAGCTCTTTGTAGATTTTCTTGTTGTTCACTACATGCTGACCACTCCTGTTTTTGACATAGATATATTCGGGTATGTTATCAATGATGGCCCTGAGCGTATTGCGCTCATTCCTTAGCCGATGCTCGTACTCCATTTTGAACGTCACATCCCGGAAGTTATCCACAATCCCGCCGATTAGCGGATCGTCGATCATATTTGTGATGGTAGACTCGAGCCATCGCCAGGAACCGTCTTTATGCCTAACCCTAGCCGATGCCCCCGGAATTGGTTTGCCGGGGTTTGCGACAGCCGACTGCATAGATTCTGTAACTTGTATGATATCGTCGGGATGCAGCAGGTCGAACAACTGAAGGCCCATGGCTTCTTCCTGAGAGTATCCAAGCACGGTGGATATGGAAGGGCTTATGTAGGACGGCTTGCCATCTGGCGACAAGATTGCAATAGCATCACCGCTGTTTTCTACAAGAGTCTTGAATCGTCTTTCCCGATTTTCGATTTCCTCTCTCGATTGCATCACTACAGTTGTGTCGGTGGCAAATACGAGCGCGGCAATAATTGCTCCAGTTTCGTCAATAGCCGGTTTGTAGGCTAAATGATAATGTGACTTCCCACCTTCAGGGTTGGCGATTTCAAGATCAAAGTCAAATCGGTGGCCTTCGAATACTTGTCGATAAACTTTTTCCAGCTCGTCTTTTCGGCTGGCCACAGCATAATTCAGGATATCGTCACCATTTTTTATATCACTGTTGAAATACCGCTTGTAGTAATCTCGGAATTTCTGATTGCAAGCAACAATTCGAAGATCTCTATCAATTATGATGAGGCTGTCCTCAGTATAATCTAGGAGTTTTTGCCACTCACTATGTTCGAATTGTTCCATTCTATTGCATTAACACGTGACACTGAAAAAAAAAGCGATCTCAGCCTCTACGACCAAGATCGCTTTTAAAAGCAAGAGTAACAATTCCCCTAAAAGAGGGACTTTACATATTCCCTGCGCATGAGTGCTATTGCGGTTATGGAGATCTCCTTCGGGCAAACGGCTTCACACTCACCGTAGTTGGAGCAATCGCCGAAGCCTTCCGACTCCATTTGGTCGACCATGCTTCGAACGCGCATTTTCCGTTCGGGCGAGCCCTGTGGCAGCAATGCGAGCTGTGCCACTTTTGCTCCGGTGAATAGCGAGGCGGAGCTGTTGGGGCAGGCAGCCACGCAGGCTCCGCAGCCAATACAGCTGGCGTAGTCGAATGCTTCGTCGGCGACTTCTTTCCCGATCAAGATTGCGTTGGCATCTGGTGCGGCGCCTGTGTTCACCGAAATGTATCCGCCTGACTCAATGATTCGGTCGAATGCTCCGCGGTCTACAACCAAGTCTTTGATGACCGGAAACGCGGCCGCACGCCACGGTTCGATGACGATCTCGTCGCCGTCTTTGTAATGTCGCATATGCAACTGGCACGTTGCCGTTGCCTTGTTCGGTCCATGTGCGGTGCCATTGATCACGAGACCGCAGGAACCACAGATGCCTTCGCGGCAGTCGTGCTCAAACTCGACCGGTTCCTCGCCCTTGTGAATCAACATCTCGTTCAAGTGGTCTAACATCTCCAAGAACGACATGTGTGGACTCACCCCAGGCAGGGTGTATTTCACCATGGTGCCTTTCGACTTGCCGTCTTTTTGGCGCCATACATTCAGTTTGAGCGTCATGGTTTCGTTACTCATGCTCAATGCTCCTATTTGTAGCTACGCTGGCTAAGTTTAACGTTCTCGAATACAAGTGCTTCTTGATGAAGCTCGGGTGTTGCCTCGTCTCCCTTGAATTCCCATGCCGACACGAAGGCGAACTGATCGTCGTCTCGGAGCGCCTCACCTTCTGGGGTCTGGTACTCCTCGCGGAAGTGACCTCCACAGGACTCGTTACGGACGAGGGCGTCGTACGCCATAAGCTCGCCGAGCTCGAGGAAGTCGGCCACCCGTCCGGCAAATTCCAAGTACTTGTTGTAGGTGTCCTTCACTCCGGTGAGCTTCAAATTCTTCCAAAAATCTTCTTTGAGTGCCCGAATTTCGGAAATGGCCTCTTTCAGGCCGGCCTCATTGCGCGCCATGCCCACTTTGTCCCACATGATCTTTCCAAGCTCTTTGTGGTACTCCATAACGGTTTTGTTACCGTTGATTGAAAGCATCCGATCAATTTTGGCACGCACATCCTTCTCTGCCTGCTCGAATGCAGGATGACTCGTGTTCATCACTTCAGTCTTGGCTGAAGCGAGGTAGTCGCCGAGCGTGTAGGGGATGACGAAATATCCGTCGGCCAGACCCTGCATAAGCGCCGAAGCTCCCAAGCGGTTTGCGCCGTGATCCGAGAAGTTGGCCTCGCCGAGCGCGAAAAGACCTGGAACGGTGGTCATGAGATTGTAGTCAACCCAAAGCCCACCCATGGTGTAATGGACGGCCGGGTAGATCATCATCGGGGTTTCGTACGGGTTGTCGCCGGTGATGCGCTCGTACATGTCGAAGAGGTTGCCGTACCGAGCTGCGATGGCGTCTTTGCCAAGTCGCTTGATGGAATCCTCAAAATCGAGGTAGACCGCCATGCCTGTTGGACCGACACCGCGGCCGTCGTCACATACGTCTTTCGCGTTGCGCGACGCAACATCGCGCGGCACGAGGTTTCCGAAGCTGGGATAACGGGTTTCGAGGAAGTAATCGCGCTCCGCATCAGGAATGTCCTTTGCCTTGCGCTTGTCATTTTTGGCTTTTGGGACCCATACGCGGCCGTCGTTTCTCAAACTTTCGCTCATGAGCGTCAGTTTCGACTGGTAATCTCCCAACTGCGGGATGCATGTGGGGTGGATTTGCGTGAAACAGGGGTTGCCAAAGAAGGCACCTTTTTTATAGCACCGCCATGCGGCGGTTACGTTCGAATTCTTTGCGTTCGTTGAGAGGAAATAGACGTTGCCATAACCTCCGGTACATAACAGGACAGCATCGGCTGCGTAGCGTTCGATGGCACCGTTGAGCAGGTTACGGGCGATGACCCCCTTCGCCTGGCCGTCGACGGTAACAAGGTCGACCATCTCACGGCGGGTGAGCATTTCGACATTGCCCAGGTCGACCTGCCGCATCAGGGCAGAATAAGCACCTAAGAGCAGCTGCTGGCCCGTCTGTCCCTTGGCATAGAATGTGCGCGACACCTGGGCGCCCCCAAACGAGCGATTGTCGAGCAAGCCACCGTACTCTCGAGCAAATGGGACTCCCTGGGCGACCGCCTGGTCGATGATGTTGACGCTGACTTCGGCCAAACGGTGAACGTTGGCCTCACGGGCACGGTAGTCGCCGCCTTTCACGGTGTCGTAGAACAGGCGAAAGATGGTGTCGCCGTCGTTTTGGTAGTTCTTGGCCGCATTGATCCCCCCCTGGGCCGCAATACTGTGGGCTCTGCGCGGGGAGTCGTGGATCGTCATTGCCGTAACGTGGTACCCCAGCTCACCCAAGGCGGCGGCGGCCGACGCACCAGCCAGGCCGGTGCCGATGACTAAGATGTGCTTCTTCCGCTTGTTGGCTGGCGATACGAGTTTGATGGTGTTTTTGTGATTCGACCATTTATTGCCGACCGGACCGTCAGGGATCTTGGCGTCGAGCCTTGGAGATGTGTTGATGGAATTGCTCATGGTGTACAGACTCCTCAGTTAACGAAGAAATAGATGTAGACGGGGATGCTCAGAAAACCGACCGCCAGCAATATGCCGACAATCATCGCAGCAAACTGCATGGTCTTCCGCGCTGAAGGACGAATGGCACCCAGCGACTGAAAAGCACTCCAAAAACCATGGCGCAGGTGTAGGCCAAGCAGGATCATCACAAAGGTGTATCCAAGCACGTACAAGGGTTGCTTGAACGTCTCGACCACCAGCCGGTATAAATCTCGGGCAGGTTCGCCATCCAATGTGGTCACATACCCCTCTGCAATGCCCGGTCCAAACTTGAACGTCCATATATGGATTACCAAAAAGATGAGCAACACACTTCCCGTGATCAACATGGTGCGCGAACTCAAGTTTTGGGCGCTCGGTTCACCGGCAGACACATATTTTTGATAACCAACCGGACGCGCGCGACGCTTGCCAATCCAGATGTTGATGCCGATGGCGGCATGAAGCAGCAGCGTCAGCACAAGGCCGGCCTCTGCGATGTAAAGCAATATGCCCTGGCTCTCCAAAAATTTCGTATATGCATTAAATACAAGCCCCCCGTCGTTAAGAAATAGGGAGAAATTCCCCAATAAGTGGGCTATTGTAAACAGGATCCAAGCTATGCCGGTAATGCCAGTGAGCACTTTCTTGCCCACTGTGGTCCATGCCGACGACAGAAACGTCGCTTTTTGGGTATTCATACCTGAAATGCGTTGAATGGAAAGGTATTAGACCGTTGGTTTATTCCCTAAACTACCAAAAAAATGCGATTTTAAGAACACGTATTCGGTCTAAATAACCTCGGCATGCCTCAAATCTTCGACCGCAACAAGATGGCGGAAAGTAAAGTTTCAATTTTTTGTGAAAATTCAGCATTCCGCAGCATGACGCTGCAGCATACACATGGATGAACTTCCCTTTTATTACAGCATTGACGCCGAATGTCGGGTCGACCTGCGCGAGAAAGGGTCGCGATTCGTCGCCTATCTGTTCCCGGTCTGGGAGGATGGAGTGTTTGAGCACAGGTTGAGCGATCTACGGAAAGAATTCTACGATGCAACCCACCATTGCTCGGCTGTGATACGATACGCCACACCTTTGGCGGAGCATGCCCACGACGACGGCGAACCATCGGGTACGGCAGGACTGCCCATCTTAAATGCAATGAGATCGGCGCGTTTGGTCAATGCCGGGTTGATCGTCATCCGGTACTTCGGGGGGACAAAGCTCGGCAAGTCGGGGCTCATCGAAACCTACGGCGAGGCGGCGAGGCAGTGCATTCAATCATCCAATCTACGTAAAGTCGAGGCTGCAGCGACATTAAGGGTACGATCAAGCTACGAAAACATGAAGACGGTGGATTTATTGCTTTCAAGGATGGCCGTTGACCGACTCTCATCTGAATATTTGGAAAGCGTCGCCATCACGATCAGAATTAAGGCCGATGACATCGCCCGCTTCAGGAATAATTTTGACCAAGTCGAATATACCGGCATTAAATATGAACTTGAACAGGCAGGTCTGGTGTTCGCACGTACGGATTGATACTGAATAAAACCTTACCTTTGTGGCATGAAAATTTATACAAAAACAGGAGATGACGGCACAACCGGTTTATACGGTGGTGGCCGGGTGAGCAAGGCTTCTGCCCGAATCGAATGCTATGGCACCGTCGACGAATTAAACTCCGTGCTAGGCATTGCACTCAGCCGCGAATGCAGTTCCGAGTGCCGGCGTTACCTTACCACCATCCAGCACTCGCTGTTTATCCTTGGCGCAGATCTTGCCACTCCACACGATGCCAAGGCCTCGGTCGATCGGATTGAGGAGCAGCATGCGACCCAGCTGGAGCAGTGGATCGATGAATTGGACGCAAAGCTCATGCCCTTGAAAAATTTCATCCTCCCTGGAGGCACGGAATCTGCGTCGGTGCTTCATCTGGCACGTACCGTATGTCGCAGAGCCGAGAGGCTGTGTGTTGCCGCGCACGATACCGAAGACTTGGGAGATGCGGTGGTTCACTTCCTGAACCGACTGAGCGACTTCCTGTTCATGTTGGCAAGATGGGAGAACCAGGCTGCCGGCATCGAAGACACACCCTGGATTACACGCTGATCTATGCCCCGTAAAAAGTCCCTAAGCAAGCAGCCTGAATTAAGCACTTCAAAGAGGAGGGCTTTCACTGCTGCGGCTTTGTCGATGCCGCTGATTCTCTTTCTGCTGCTTGAGATTGGGCTGCGGATAGGCGGCTATGGTGGCGACCTGAATCTGTTCATGAAATTCGCGGGCTACGGGGGTGGAGAACTGTATACGCCAAACCCGAATTATGCAGCCAGGTATTTCGTGAATGTGCGATTGATCCCAACTCCATCGAGGGACAGCTTCCTGGTCGAAAAGCCCGACAACGGCCTGAGGCTCTTCGTAATGGGAGAATCGACCACTGCGGGCTACCCGTATGGATTCAATGGCATGTTTTCGCGCGTTCTCAGAGACGCGTTGATCGATGTGTTGCCAAACGACTCCGTCGAGGTAGTCAACGTTGCCACATCGGCGGTCAATTCCTACACGGTTTTCGATCAAACCGACGACATACTCAGGCATGAACCAGATGGTGTGTTGATCTATCTGGGTCACAACGAGTTTTATGGAGCTTTGGGTGTGGCTTCATCCGAGAGTCTTGGTGCGTTTCCAGGATTTGTCCGCTTTTACCTCAAGTTACAGCGTCTGCGAACCTTTCTGCTCCTGAGAGATGCCGTGGCAAGTTTAGCTGGCCTATTTGCAGGTGATCCGAGCGAGGGCACACTCATGCAGCGTGTCGTGCGCGAACAGCAGATCCCACTCGACTCGGATCTATACAAAATGGGCCGCCGACAGTTCGAAAGCAACCTTGATGCCATCTTATCCAAGTTTAGGGAGGCTGGTGTTCCGGTCTTCATTGCCAGTGTCACAAGCAACACGATCGACCAACCTCCATTTGAGTCGGTCGATACCGAGATGTACCCCCCGGCACATGTGGTTTACGCCGAGGCCCAAAACCTGTTGGCCCAGGGCGACACGTCGGCGGCGCGTCGATCCTTTAAGCTCGCCCGCGACTTGGACGCGCTTCGATTCAGGGCAACCGACGATTTCAACCTGGTCATCAAAGACGTTGCCAAACGGCACAATGCGGTGTACGTGCCCGTCGCAGAGGCTTTCGAGGCCGCCAGTCCCGGCGGGATGGTCGGGATGAACCTGATGCTCGAACACCTGCACCCTAACGACACGGGCTATCACCTGATGGGGAAAGTCTTTTACGAGTCGGTGGCAGCGAACGGTTTCTTCGGTCGGTCCGCCAATCCTGAACACCTTGAAGACTGGGCCGTTTACAAAGACCGAATGTACTTGTCGGCATTTGAGCACAGATCTGTGTGGCACCGACTTCAAGTACTCATGCAGTCGTGGCCATTTGTGAAGGAACAGCTCACAGACTACCGTACCAGTTATGTGCCTGCCGACATGATTGACTCCACCGCCTATTCATTTGTGAATGGCGATGTCAACTGGGAAAAATCAAAGGTCGATCTCGGAGAATGGTACGAACGAAATGGCCGTCACGACGAAGCTATTCTGGAGTATCGGGGCTTGATGCGGGATCAGCCGCAAAACGACAGCCCCATGCTCTTTGTGGCTCGAATCCTGCTCGATCGGGGCGATTATTCCCAAGCACTGCCTTTGCTTGAAACGGCGTACAGGATCAGCCCCTCAGCGTACGGGTTGAAGATGTTGGGAGCGCTCGAGATTGACCGCAACAATCTGGACAGGGGAATTGAACTTCTCGAAAAGTCACTTTCTATGCGTGCCGACGACCCTCAAACTACCTTCAATTTGTCAGGTGCCTGGGCTTTGAAGGGTGACTACGCGAAGGCATTGGATTACGCAAACAAAACGGAAGCCTTGAACCCCCGCTTCCCGGGTCTTCAAGGCCTGAAACAACAGCTATTGTCGCTTCAGTAACAAACTATCAGCAAGGAGTCCGATCTATGTTAATGATATCGGTATCAGGAATCAGAGGTATCGTGGGACAAGATCTTTACCCCGAGAACACGGCGCGTTACGCCGCTGCGTTTGGTACGTGGGCAAAACGGGGACGAATTGTCGTAGGCCGCGACACGCGGGTATCCGGCCCCATGTTGGAAGACGTGGTGGTGGCCGCTTTACAGTCGGTGGGTTGCGATGTGGTAAGGGTCGGCGTGGTGCCGACTCCAACCGTTGCTATGGCCGTACTTAAGCACAATGCTGCCGGTGCGGTAATACTGTCGGCCAGCCACAATCCCGCAGAGTGGAACGCCCTTAAGTTTCTAAACGGGAAAAGCGAGTTCTTGGCACCTGAAGAGGGCCATGAGGTTCTCGACATCGCAGCTAGCGGGACGATGCGCTATGTATCATACTCCGAACTTGGCAACGTAACCTACGATCATGAATCGCTGGATTTCCACATCAGGAAAATTCTCGAACTACCTTATATCGACCGTGAAAAAATTGCAGCCTGCGATTTTAAAGTTGCCGTCGACGCGGTGAACGGCGCTGGCAGTGAGAGCATACCCAAGCTGCTGTCGGCTTTGGGAGTTGCATCCATCGAGACGGTCCACTGCACTCCCGACGGTCTGTTTCCGCACAACCCGGAGCCTCTGCCCGAGCACTTAGACGACATCAGAGAGCTCGTGAAATCAACCGGTTGCGACATCGGCTTTGTGACCGACCCTGATGCCGACCGACTGGCCGTTGTCGACAATGAGGGCACACTCTGGGGCGAGGAGAACACACAGGCTGCAGCCTTCGACTTCCTATTAGCCATCAAACCGGGTGCGGTGGCAACCAATTTGTCGTCCTCAGACGTGTGCGAAGTGATCGCATCTTCTTATGGCCAAACTGTTTTCCGTTCGCCCGTCGGCGAAATTCACGTCGTGCGAGCCATGCAAAGAAACTCCTGTGTCATAGGTGGTGAAGGCAATGGTGGCGTCATAAACCCCGACCTGCACTATGGCCGAGACGCCTTGGTCGGCATCGCCATGATTTTGCAACTGCTTGCAGACCGCGAGATCACGGCTGCAGATTACCGCAAGAAGCTGCCTGCATTTTTTATCAGCAAAAATAAGGTCCAACTCTCAGAAACGGATCCAGACCGTGTGCTGCAGCAGATTGTGTCCAAGTTCGCTGGCCAAGCACCGATCACGATAGACGGAGTCAAAATCAGGTTCGACGAGGGATGGGTCCATCTGCGTAAATCTAACACGGAGCCGATCATTCGAATTTATTCAGAAGCAGGGTCACCGGAGATTGCCGAGGCTTTAGCTCGGCGCATCATGCAGGATCTTTGACCGAAGCCTGTTTGCGATTCGATGCTCCTTTTTCCCAAATACCCGCCAGAAGAAGCAACAAAATCGCCGAAAGGCCAAGGCCCCAGCTTACCACAATGGCCATATTGCGCCAAAACTCGCTGCCTCCGAACAAAATCAGAGGCATCAGTCCGCCGATAGTGGTTACGCTAGTGAGTATCACAGACCTCGTTTTGTCTCGGTACACATGCAGCCATGCCCTATGGCCGTTAATACCTCTTCTTTTGGCCTCCAGGCGGCGATGCATGAGTAGAATACTGTTGTTCACAACTACCCCGATGCACAGTAGCGCGCCTGATATCGCACCGCGGTCGAAGGCAATGTCGTGCTCCATCACGCCGTACATGATGCCCAAAGCACTTAGGGGCACGGCCAGTATGACCGCCCACGACGCCGACCAGCTCTCAAGTAGTGCCGACACCACCATCCACACGCAAAAAACAGCCATGAATAATGTGATGGCCAAGCTCATTCCCTGATCGTTCGTTCGGTTAAAGAAATTGTATGTTGGACGATCGGCTGTGATACCGACAGGCACCGGCAGTGCTTCCAGCGTTTCGGTAAGGAAATCGTTGCCATTTTTGTAGGATCCCAAGTATTCGAAGCTGACCGTCCGTGTGTAGGTTTGGTCCTGTTTTTGGATGCGTGCCATCACCTCCTGCTTTTCAAGCGATGCAACTTCGTCGACTTTAAGGTAGGCTTGGCCTACCCTCCTCATATCGGAGCCGAACTGCTCCTGATAGCGTGTTCCCGCCCTATATCGGGTGATGAGGTAATGTCTGCGTCCGTTCAGTTCCACATGTCCAAACCCGGAGTATTCCGGATTCATGTCCATTTGCAGGCTGGCGAGCACTTCACGACGGCTGAGGTTTTTCAGGTATAAGTCTGTATCGTCAAAACGCAGCACATAGTGCCAAAGGCGCTGGTTAGATGTAAAGCTGCGGTTAAGTTCCACGTTCTGTACTCTCCGATTTAGCTCCAGTCTGGCTTTTAGATCAGCTGCGACCAGGTCGATCTCTTCCATCGAGTAACCGCGTATCTGAACCTGGAAATTCGCAAGCCCACCTCCCCCACCAGAGAAGTACCCGTCGCCAAATCCGCTCACACTGATACTGGAGTTGCCCGTATAAGCCGCCAGGTACATCATCTCCCCTTTCATGACGTAGGGCTCTCGCTTATACAGATACTCATCCTTGAAATAGAAGACCATGGTTGTGCCCGAATACTCTGAAACACGGGTTTCGTAGTAATCGATGGCGTGGCCAAATACGTTGGCGATCTCCTCGAAACTCAAGGCAATTTTATTGAGCTCTTCGAGAGGGGTGCCAAGTGGGGTGTTCACATTCACGCGGATGTTTTCTCTGAACACCCCTTTGAATGGTTCGCCAAAATAGGTGTTGCGGTAAAATCGATACCCAACTCCTCCAATGTAGGGGTCGATCCAGTCCCGCTTCGAAATGTAGGCTTTCTTAGCCATGGCTACGAAGCTGCTGTCGGCTGGTGGCGGTGTCTGCCCCATAGCAAAGTTGCGAGGCGAATCGTTGATAAGGTAGACGGGTATACCAATCGTGAGCATGATGGCCACATACACCAGCCACCTGTACCGATGACGCAAGTGCATGAATCGCATCAACCAACGGTTTGGCCGCCACCATGTGGGTCTGAGCCGTGGCCGCACCGCTGTTACCTGCCGTGATGGTACCAACCATATCATGGCATACGGCATCCACGTGAGCGATATCAACACGGATGCCAACAGCGTCACCGTTACCCCTATCCCAAGTGGGGCCAGGAACATGCGAAGCTGCTCGTAGCTGAACAGTAGCGGCACAAAAATGGCGATGGTCGTGAGGGTGCTTCCCACAACAGGAACAATGGCTCGCTTGAGCTCCTTGCCGTAAAATTGGATTCTGTCGTTGCGCGATTCAGGTTTGCGGATGTTAAGCTGTTCGTATACGACGATGGCATTATCCACCAGCATCCCCAGTGATATCGTCAAGGCGGCCAAAGTGATCACATTTAACGACACGCCCATGAGGTAGAGTGCCAAAACGCCGAGCATGAGCGAAAAAATGATGCATAGGAGGATCAAAATGGGCGCCCTCAACCTGCGAATGAATACTAGCAGCAACGAAAAGACCACCAACAAGCTCAACAACGCATCTGTTTGAAGATCATCGAGCTGCCTGCGTAAATCTTCGGTGGAATCGGATTCCAACCGCAACACGACTTCACTGGGCAATGTCGATTCGATGGCTTCCATTCGGGCGCGAATTTCGTCGGCCAAAGTCAGCGCATCAGCCCCCGACTCCTTGTGGAAAATGAGGGTGAGCGCTGGATTTCCGTTGATTCTTCGAATCGACTTCTCCGGTCTGTCTTGAATCGATACATTTGCTATGTCTGAAACACGCAGCTGCCGGTTTGTGCCCGGAATCACGACGGGAATGTTGCGGATGTCGTCAATGCTGCCGACCTGCGGTGGGGCATACATGTTCTTGCGGCTGTCGGCTACAGGCACCCAGCCAGCAGTACGACGACCGAGACGCTGGTTCACCGTCGCAGATACCGAGGCAGGAGTAATTCCAAGGTTTTCGACCACATCTTTGTCAAACTCAAGTACGATAGCCGGTTCGCGAGCCCCCGAAAGCTCGATCTCGGCCAATCCTTCCACACCAAGGAGTGGTCGCTGAATTTGGGATTCGGCAATTTCGAATAGGTCGTGATTTTCAAGTTCCCCACTTATGGAATAGGTGAGGAATGTCTGAAGATCCTTGAGTTCGTCGGGCACACGCTTACTCACGTTTGGCGGGCTTACCGACCTAGGCCACTCTTCGGCCAAAAGCACCAGCTTTTCGCGCAGTTCAATGACCCGAAAATCGATGGGGGCATATTTGGCAAACTCGATGGTCACCGTCGACGATCCTTCCGAGGTGATGCTGTTAATCTGCGTCACATCCCTGAGCTGTGTCGCTACAGCCTCGACCTTGCGTGTCACCTCCTGTTCCATCACCTGTGGCGAGGTCCTCGCCCAAGAAAACGACACCGAAACGCTGGGCAGTTGGATGTTCGGCGAGAGCTCGACGGGTATGCGCAACCAAGCCGCAACCCCGACAATAATCACAGCAATGTAAAAAAAGCTGATCAGGTATTTACGCCTGAACAGACCTAGGATAATGCTGTGTGTTCCATCAGAGTGCATCACATGCCCTGGGCCGCTCGGTTTTCTTGAACAGGAGCAAAGCGCATCCTGGGGGTGACCCTCAGATCGTGGCTTGCCGTGAAGTGGCGATCGACGGCGATTGTGTCGCCGGGTGTGATCGTGTCGATGTCGAGTACCGCCCATTGCGCATTCATGGCCACGGGTTGCACATAAATCCATTCAACCCTGTTGCCTTTGAGCTTGAACACCACCTTGCGCTGGTCACGATCGAGAACGGCCGATCTGGGCACACGCACCGTACCTTTGACGGAGTCGACTCGGATCCGGGCATTCACGGTCATCCCCCGTTTCAACAGGCCGGTTGCATTATTGCATCGTGCGGTAACTTGTCCTGTCTTCGTTTTGTCGTCCACCACAGGGCTCACTGCCTCAACAGCACAATTGATGCGGCTGCCTCCTGGAACATCCACCTCAACGGGCATACCCCTACGGATGCTGTTAATCTCTACAGAGAGCACCTCGAGGCGCACCGACACGATGCTTTGGTCGAGCAGAAGGCCATACGATGCACCCGCACCCACAAACATGCCCTCGGTCAAGATCTCCTGTGTGTGAATCACACCGTCGAAGGGAGCCCTCAGCTCGGAGTACTCCATGTTCAGACGGGATCGCTCGAGAGCCAATTCGGCAGCTGTGACTCCGTATTGATTCCTAAGGAGCCGATCCTGGCTTTCGCTGATGGCGGCTCCCGACGACTGACGGCTGCGTCTTTCGATCTCATAGGCCTGCAACGCTTTGTCGACATTGACCTGCGCTTCAGTAACACTCAACTCAAATTCACCTTCGTCGAGCTTCATGATGACGTCCCCTTTTTTGACCACGGCACCGTCGCGGACACGGTGGTCAACCAAATATCCAGCTACACGCATCTGAATCGACAGCTCATGCAGCGGTTTCACCACCCCCTGTGTTTCGACGGCAAAATCGACCGATCGGTCGTCGGCAATGTCGAAGATCATCTCCGGCATGACTTCAGGTACGATATTCTCGTTTGGTGCGCTTGTTGAGTCAGATTCGGTACCACAGGCTGCCAGCAGCGCAAAAGTGATGCCAAAAATGGTGCTGCGCAGCATGGCGGTTGGTACCTTATGGTGCACGTCAATCATGGCTGTGTATTGTCTGTGTGATGGGTTCGCTGAGATGTCGTCTGTTTACCAGCCTGAACAGCTGGGGGATCACAAATAATGTAAGGATGGTGCTGCTGATCATGCCTCCCGCCAATGCTAGGCCCAACGCTTGGCGCAGCTCGTAACCCTCGCCGATCGGAAGCAACATCGGCACCAAGCCGAGCACGGTGGTAAGCGTCGTCATGAGCACCGGTCGAAATCGGTGCTTGCCTGCCTCGATGATGGCGTGGTGCACATCGCCGTACTCCTCAAAATACCTCTTCATGAAATCGACCTTGAGGATGGCGTCGTTCACAGCTATACCCGTCAACACCAGGATACCGAGAAAGGACAAGGTATTGAGCCCGCCACCGCCCAAAAACAGGAGCATGAGCGCCCCAATCCAAGCGAACGGCACCGAAAGGATGATCAAGAATGGGTAGACCAGGTTTTCGTACTGGATGGCAAGGATGATGTAGATCAGCAGCACGCTCAGACCAAGAAGGCGGCCCATGCGCGAAAGCAAGTCGGAAACCTGAATGGCGGATCCTCCGATCTGTATAGGCACCCCTTGCGATCTGCTGAACTCCAATATGCGTTCTCTGTAGTCAAGACCATGCCACCACCAGTCGTTTAGTGCAATGTTTGTCTTATATCCTAGAACGGGTGTCTGTCCGACGCGTTCGAGTTGCTCCGATTCTCTTACCGATACGACGTTGGCGACCTGCGAAAGAAGTATAGACCTGGTTTGGTCGGTATAGCGCAAGCTGCCGGGGTCAAACACATTCTCCATTGTGCTGAACATCCGTATGCCGATGGTCTCTTCCTCGCGATTCCACTCCGTGAGAAGGTTGCCTCGTGCCATCGACTCCATCCACGCAATCAGCTCCTGTTCGCTGAGATTGTATTCGATTAAGCGCTCTGGTATAAATCGGAGTTCGTAGAGCTCGACACTGCGGTCCGTTATAAGCTCGTGTTCATAATTCGGGAAGGCCTCCTTCAGATACGCAGAAAGCGCATCGGCATGGCGTCTGGACTCCACCCTGTCGCGACCCACAATATGAAGCGTAATGGGCGCCACAAGGTCTTGCTGTAGTGTGCCGAAAAAGTTTTCGGTGTCCAACTTCTCGACGGTCCAGTCGGGGTACCGACGCTCGATCGTGTCCATCATGCCCGCCACAGCGTTGGCCTGGTTCGTGCCACTTACCGCCGTGGTTAATGTGAACCGGTTGGGGGCCTCTTCGACCAGGGTCGATAGGTTCGACTGATCCGAATATCCACCCATGATGAGCGTGTTTCCCAAGCTCGTCAGAGTTGTCATCAACGACTGCACGCCTGTGGCGGCCGATTTGGCCGTTGCAAGCGAGCTGTTCGATGGCAGGCTGACACGGTATCGAACCTGCGAAGGTTCCGTAAGCGGCAACATCGACTTCGGCAGCACAAGAAAAAGTACAATTCCTACAGCCAACCCGACCACCACGAACGACGACACTAGAACCGGCCGTGGCAATGTCCAGGCCAGTAAACGCTCATATCGCCGTTGAAGCATCAACATGCCTGCAGGTGCCAATCCCTTTGCCACTGGCACATAGCGATCGGTGTGACCTCGCTGCACAATGGTCACAAGTACGGGTAACACGGTAAGTGCAACCAATAGGGACGCCAACAGACTGATCGATAGCGTCATGGCCTGGTCGCGAAACAATACTCCCTCAAAACCGCCCAAAAAGATCAGCGGCAAAAACACCGAAACCGTGGTGAATGTGGATGCGGTAATCGCCAGGGCAATTTCTCGAGTCCCTTTGCGGGCGGCATCCATGATCGGCTCACCTTGGTTTCGGTACCTGTTAATGTTCTCGAGCACGACGATGGCATTGTCAACCAACAATCCGATTCCCAGTGTGAGACCACTCAACGAGATGATGTTGAGCTGTATCCCAAGCAGGTACATCACAAAGAACGTCATGAAAATGCTGACAGGAATCGCGATGCCAATCGTAAACGGAATACGAATGTCGTTGAGGAACAAAAAAAGCACGATGAAGGCCAGCACACCGCCGATGAGCAAGGTCTGAAGCAAATTTCGGATGATGGCCTCGATCGCAGTGGCATTTTCGCGTATTACCGTCACCTCAATGCCCGGATTCTGAGACTTGAGTTCATCCAATACAGGAAGCAAATCTTTGTAAACCTGAACCTGGTTGGATCCGTAATCTTTTTTTACAAGCACGGTAAGCACATGCATGCCGTCGACCATCGAGAACGAAGTCGGATCACGTTCCGACATCTCGACGTCGGCCACATCTTCAAGTCGGAGGATCCTCGTGTCGTTCAATGTGACAAGCGGTATGCGCTTGAGCTCATCCAATCCCGATATACGGCTTTCGATCTTGAGCGAATATCGGTACCAACCGTCGCTGAGTTCGCCCGACTGCGAGAATTGGTTGGCATCAGAAACTCTGAAGCGGATATCGCTGGGACGGAGACCGTACCGGGACGCATCCTGTTCGCGTATGCGGATGCGCACCTCGGGCTCCACGGCACCGACCATGATGGCCTGGGCTATGCCGTCGACCTGTTCGAGTCGGCGGCTGAGCACCTGGTCGGTCCATCGCTTGATGTCAAGACGGGTCGAAAGGTCTGGATCCGCCTGCCCCACGGGTGTTACCGTCAGCACGGCCACTGGCTCATCGCCGGGATCAGTGTGCACAAGAACGGGCCTTTTGGCCGCCTCTGGCAACGTGTACCGCACCAAGTCCAGTTTCTCCCTCACATTGAGGAAGGCCATGTTCATGTTCTGACCCCATTCAAACTCAAGCACAATCAGGCTGATGCCCTGCTTCGATACGGTCCTGGTTCCCCTCAAGTTTGGCACCGTGCTCAGAATTGCCTCGAGCGGCTCGGTGATCCTCAGCTCCACGTCGCGGGCGCTCGAGCCCTCCCATTCGGTGCGCACGAGGAGCGTGGGAATGTCCACGCTGGGAAGCAAATCTATAGACAAAGATCTCAAGGCGATTAGCCCAAAGATCATGACGGCCAAAATCAGGATGACGGCAGTGATTGGTCGGTTAAGTAGCACCGCTTCAAAGTGTTATGGCGAGGAGAGTGGGGATCCCCTAATGGTGTGAATGAGAGAGTCACTAAACCTGAGATGGACAACACGAATATTGTCATTATTCCTTAACTATACAAATAGGATCTTTATGCTGCCTTCGTTTTACTCTGATTATTTCAAAAGTGTGGCTTATTGTCAAAAAATGTGCGAATATATGGCTGATTCCCTGAGAATAGCGGCAGAGCAGATTAAATCCACACATCAACCGCTATTCGATCGTCGTGGTCCGACTCCAGTTTGTATGAACGCATTGCCAGAACTAAAGCCAAATACCCCGGGCAAGGTTTCACTTGCCCTTTTTGATTTTGACGGCACCTTAACCTATGGCGACTCATTCATGGCCATGCTGCGCTTTGAGCTTGGCGATGCAAAAGTCGTGATGGGTGTGTTGCGCTGGCTTCCGTGGCTTCTAGGTTACTTGGTCGGATTTGTGTCGCGCACAACCATCAAGACGCGCGTGCTGAACTGGTCGTTTGGCGGAATGACCCGAACCGAAATCCTGGACATGTGCGAACGGTTCACCGAGCAGAAGATCGACTCGCTGTTCAGAAGCGATGCCCTCAAGAGGTTGCATGAACATATCTCCCGGGGCGACAAAGTTTATGTCGTCACGGCCTCGCCCGAAGAATGGGTGAAGCCTTGGTGCGACAAGATGGGGATCGAGTGCATCGGCACACGTCTGGCATACGATCTGCGCGACAAATTCGCCGGCCACCTTGTGGGAGCCAACTGCCATGGAGTCGAGAAAGTGCGCCGCATCCGTCAGGTCATCCCACTCGACGAGTACCCTGTGCGTTATGCGTACGGCGACAGCCGCGGCGACCTCCCGATGCTCGGACTGGCGCAGTACAGAGGGTATCGGGTGTTTAAGTCATGAACAATCATTAGCAAGCATTAGCAATGACTAGCAATCATTAGCAGTGACTAGCAGTGACTAGCAGTTACCATCGGTGGTCATCGCTGGCATTTGGTAATAACTGTTAGTTATTGTTAGTCATTGCTAATGATTGCTAATGATTGCCTATTTTTATCGTCATATATCCATCGGCCGCGAAAGATCGGCCGCAATCATTCTCTACATATGCTAATTTCAATGACAGGGTTTGGCCAGGGCGAAAGTTCGTCCAACGGCTACACGGTGAGCGCAGAAATCCGATCCGTCAACAACCGGTTCCTCGACTTGAGCCTCAAGATGGCCCCGGGCCTTCGCCATCTCGAGAATCCTCTGCGCGATTTGATACAGCGCAACGTGGACCGCGGCAAACTGACGGCGCAGATCAACCTCGTGCGTCACACCAACGACACAGAACCCCCAAAGGTGGACGCCGAAGCCGCAAAGGCGCGCATTGCCCAACTCCGCCAGCTTCAAGAGCTTGCCGGTATTGACGAACCCATCCGAATGGAGCATCTGCTCGGCTTCCAGGAACTTTTCATGACCAGCGAGGACGACTCCGAGACCCTCGCAGTGCTCCAGGATCTCAGCAGCAAGGCTGTGGCGCTCGCACTGAAGCAGCTCAACAGCATGCGCCTTCAGGAGGGCAACTTCCTCACCCAAGACATCAGCAAAAGGATCGACCAGCTTGAATCACTTTTGGCTGGCATTCAAACCTCGGCTGATAGCAGAGTTCCGGAAGCCCGCGAAAAGATGCACGAGCGCATCAAGAACCTGCTTGGCGACGAGAATTTCGACAAGTCCCGCCTCGAACTCGAAATCGCAATCCTTGCCGACCGCCTCGATATTTCGGAGGAGATTGTGCGCATGGAAGGCCACATCCGGTTTTTCCGCGAGGCGCTCGCCGCGCCGCAGTCGATGGGCCGCCGCCTGAATTTCCTATCCCAGGAGATGAACCGTGAGGTGAACACCATCGGCTCAAAATGCAACCATGCCGGAATCGCCCACAGTGTAGTCGAACTCAAGGAAATCCTTGAGCAGATCCGCGAGCAAATCCAGAACATCGAATGATGGATTCGAACATCGAAGGCAAACTTGTCGTGGTCGTGGCGCCGAGCGGGTCGGGCAAAACCACGATGGCCAAGCGTTTGCTTCAGGACTTCCCGAATCTTCAGTTTTCGGTGTCGGCCACAACCCGGCCACCCCGCGAAGGGGAGCAGGACGGCCGCGAGTACTTTTTTCTGACAGACGAAGCATTCGACGAACGGGTTGGCAACGGAGACTTTCTGGAGTGGGAAACATTCTATAATGGACGCCGATATGGCACGCTAAAGCCGGAAGTTGATCGTTTGCTGAAAAAAGGGTATTTTATTCTTCTTGACCTTGAAGTAAACGGAGCCATGAATGTGAAACACATTTACGGCGAACGCTGTCTCTCGGTCTTCATTTGTCCGCCGTCGGTTGAAGTTTTGAAGGAGCGCCTGGGCCAGCGGGGAACCGAAAGCCCTGAAAGCCTTGCCATACGTCTCGAAAGGGTTTCCTACGAGATGACCTTCAAGGACCGTTTCGACACTTGCGTGATAAACGACGACCTAGAAACAGCCTACAGTGAGATACACGAAAAGGTGAAGCAGTTTCTATACTGAAACGTCCACAATCCGAGCAATTATCCAATTCTGCCATGCCCATTAAAACCGTCAACGTAGAGCGCCTCCACGACCAGACCGGAAACATCTACAAGAGTATCGTCGTCCTGTCGAAGCGTGCACGTCAGATTGCTGCCAACGAGAAACGTGAATTGGATGAGAAACTGAGCTATTTCGAAGGGTTCGAAGAGGAAGACGACTTCACGTTCAACGAAGAGCAGGAGCGCATCTCCAAAGAGTTCGAAAAGCGCCCTCATGCCACACGCCGTTCGATCGCCGAGATGGACAACGACGAGATTTACTTTCGCTCGGCTGAAGACATGGCCCGATAAGACCTCCCATGAGGCTCTCCGGCAAGCACATACTGCTTGGAGTTACCGGGGGCATTGCAGCCTATAAGTCCGCCATACTCCTCAGGCTCTTGCAAAAAGAGGGGGCTGTGGTCCGTGTGACCATGACGGAGGCGGCAACTCGATTCATCGGGGTCGACACGATGGCGGCACTCTCGCGCGATCAGGTGGCCCTCGGATGGTTCCCCGACGGCAAGGAAATGACACAGGCTTGGTCGCGGCACATCCACTGGGCCGAATGGGCCGACGCGATGGTCATAGCACCCTGCACCGCCAACACACTTGCCGATATTGCTCACGGCAATGCTGGCAACCCTCTCGGAGCCTTGGTCCTCGCAGCACAATGCCCCATCTTTTTGGCACCTACAATGGATGGCGGCATGTACCACAATCCTGCCGTTCAAGCCAACATCGCAACGGTGCGCCGCTTCGGATACCATGTCCTCGAACCTGAAAGCGGCTACCTTGCCAGCGGACTCGTCGACAACGGACGTATGCAGGAGCCGACGTCCATCGTAGAGGCTTTGGTCGCCCGCATGACGCAGGGACTACCGTTGGTTGGCAAGCATGTGACCGTGACGGCAGGCCCCACACGCGAATACATCGATGCCGTACGCTTCATCAGCAACCCGAGCTCCGGCAAGATGGGATTCGCCATGGCTGAAGCCGCCCGTGACCTTGGTGCACAGGTAACACTCGTCCATGGGCCGGTAAGCATACCCGTTCCTAAAGGTGTGGAGGCCGTTTCGGTGACGTCGGCCGCCGATATGATGGACGCCGTTCGACTCCGTGCCACAGCCGATATGTTCATTATGGCGGCCGCCGTGTCCGACTTCC
>CAYWCV010000006.1:69505-78212 GCA_964456845.1 uncultured Chitinophagales bacterium
CGACTCCGTGCCACAGCCGATATGTTCATTATGGCGGCCGCCGTGTCCGACTTCCGGCCAAAACAGCGCCTCCATCACAAAGTGGCCAAATCTGAGGCAGATCTCAATGTCGAGTTGGAGTCCACCGAAGACATATTGGCATGGATAGGTGCCCATAAGCAACCACATCAATTTGTTGTGGGTTTCGCCATGGAAACCGACAACCTCATCGAGAACGCACGTCGAAAACGCGAACGTAAAAACGCAGACGTGATACTGGCCAACAGCATCAACGAATCGGGTTCTGGATTTGCTGGCGACGAGAACACCCTTCATTACGTCGATGCGTACGGCCTTAAAGTCTTCTCGGGTACCAAGGCTGCAATATCTCATGAGATCTTGGCCCATTTGGCAACCGTCATAGCAAAAGGACGCTGACATGGAAACGGCGCCTACGAAATTGCGCCATCGCATTGTGGTGGCCCTGCTGCTGCTTTGTATTGCGGCAAGCGCCACCTTGCTTTATTTTCCAGATCTCGTGATGTCGGAGGAGCCGGCCAGCTTGGAACGGATTGACCAGATCATAGAGTCGGAGCTTACCGAGTTCAACGTACGTCGCAGCCAAATCGCCGAGCGCGACGCAGGTGTATCAGACGGCTTTAACAGGAAAATCCTGCGCGTTTCGGTATCGCAAGATTTCAGCAACACGTTTCTGCACAGTGAGCTGGCGTATCGCCTCAGGGCAATTGGTGTAATCGCACCTGCAACAGTGAACCTTCCCGACGGCGAGATGAACATCCACATTTACTGGCGAAATACGGTAGTGCGGACCCTCGAGTTGAGGCAGAACGTTACTGTAAACCGAAACCAGAGTCCAGGTGCGATCTTATTGATTGCTGAAAGCTTCCCATCTTCCGACGTGCTTAAACGCATCACCCAAATGGGAGAACCCGTCCGGCTTATCCTCAAGAGCGACAACACAGACGTGATCCTCAACTGGTTGCAGAAGACACCGCGCAACATGAAGCCGCCGCTCATTCTGCTCGATCATGGATCATACGTGTCTGGTCTGAGCGAGGAGCGCTTCGACAGATATGTTGCCGATGTTACCCGTATTAGCAAACAGTCTTCTAATGCATCCTTGATCCTCATCGAATCGGGAGGTATCATAGCAGACCGCCGGTTGAATCGTCTCAGACGCACCGGCACACACCTGGTTAACGTGCATGAGCCAATGTGGATCAAAGCCCCAACCGAGAGAGAGACGTTCAGAGCCGATCTTCAGAAATTTGTGTTTGCCTCCAGGGCCGGCGAGATGCCCGTTCTGATTCTGCCGGCTTCCGCCGAAATGATCGACTGGCTCAAAGAGGATTTGGTCAATTACAAAAAGGGTGGCCTGATGCTAGCCGAACCGGAGTTCATACTATGAACGAGACCATCGGCAAACTGCTTGAGAAGATTGAACTCGAAGAGTTTCCTCAGCCCGAGTACATCCGGGTTGAGCACCCGGTAATTATGTGTCATGGGTACGGATCCGTGGCGTCGATCCTGAAGCCGACGCCCCTTCAAGATGCCTGCATGCTGTACCGGTCGCATGGAATCTTGGCATTTGCTCCAAACGTGGTTCCTTACGCCGCCATCGAAGATCGTGCCAAAGATTGGATCAGGCATATTCGACTGATCATGGACGTGACGAAGTCCGACAAAGTAAACGTGATTGCCCACAGCATGGGTGGCCTTGATCTACGGTACGCAGTGAGCAAGCTGGGGCTGGACCAAGCCGTTGCTTCTCTGACGACCATTGCCACCCCGCACCGGGGCAGCAGTCTAGCCGAGTTGGGCTTGGCTACACCGACGAGTTTGAGGGATATGCTCAGCGAGGTCTTTAATTGGCTGGGAACCAATTTGTACCCCAGCATGACAAGTGATGTAAAAGCTGCACTAGAGGATCTGACCAGGAACAATGTGGTCAACAAATTCAACCCTGCAGTTCCCGATGTGAAGGGCGTTCAGTATTTTTCGTGGTCAGCAGGTGTGGGGAAAGGGACCAAGGAGTCGATCAACTCCATGTTGATCCCAATGAATCGGTACATTTTTGAGAAGGAGGGCATTAACGACGGTTTTGTATCCTCCGAAAGTGCCGTCTGGGGCAACCACCTTGGCCAAATTGGGCTATCTCACACCGAACAGATACACCTGAACCTCACACGCGCCCATAAGAAACGATGGCACGAATTCTGGATAAACCAGGCGCGAATCCTGTCAGAATCAGGTCTCTGAGCCCGTTTTGACGATCCGATCGGTCATGTGCCTGATCAAAGGATAGGCAGTGAGGTCGTACTGGATGGGCGTGACACTGGCAAAGCCAGCCTCAAGTACTTCGGTATCGAAATCGCCGCCTTTGTCGAGCACTTCCAGTCGCCCTGTAATCCAGTAATACGGCGTTTTGTTGGGGTGTTCGCGTTGCACGAATTCATCCACATATCTTCCGTCGGCCATACGGGTCAAGGTAAGTCCTCGTAGTGGACCACTAGGCGCGTTCACATTCAGGGTCACGCCACGTGGCAGGCCGTGCTCAATGACGTATGCCAATACCCGCCTGGTCGCTTCCATGGCTCCCGTCAGGTCTGCCTCTTCATCGAAATCGGTGCAGCTGACGGCAATGCTAGGATATCCCAGAATGGTGCCCTCTGTGGCGGCACTTACGGTTCCAGAGTACAGGATGTTGATTCCGGCGTTTGATCCGTGGTTGATTCCGCTCAAAATGATGTCGGGACGTCGGGGAAGAAGTTTGTCGTGCGCCAGTTTGATGCAATCGGCGGGTGTGCCGTTTATCGCCAGACCCGAAAACTTGTTGTCGATGCGAAAGGGTGTGGAGCGGAGCGGATTCAGAATGGTGATGGAATGGCCCACGGCGCTTTGTTGACGGTCGGGAGCGACGATGGCCACCTCACCGAATTCAGCAGCTACATCGGCTAGCGCCCGAATTCCCTTAGAAAATATGCCGTCGTCGTTGCAGACTAAGATCAGTCTGCTCTCATCGTAGTAATTCATCAGTCGTATTGCTCATTCTGCGACGGGAACGACCCATCTTTGATATCTTTGATATAATTTTGGACAGCATCAGTCATAACCGAATGCAGGTCGGCGTACCTGCGCACGAATCGGGGGCTAAAGTCTTTGTTGATGCCCAACATGTCGTGAGCCACCAGAACTTGTCCGTCACACCCATTGCCCGCACCGATGCCGATTGTCGGAATGCTCAAGATTTTGGTAACCTGAGTGGCCAATGACGCAGGGATCTTTTCGAGCACCAAAGCGAAACAACCAGCCTCTTCGAGCAGTTTGGCGTCTTCAATAAGTTGATCGGCCTCAGTCGATTCTGTTGCACGTACTTTATAGGTCCCAAATTTGTAAATGCTTTGGGGAGTGAGCCCCAAATGTCCCATGACCGGAATACCTGCATCGACGATCCCTCTTACCGATTCGACGATAGGTTTGCCACCTTCGAGCTTAACTGCATGGGCACCCGATTCCTTCATCATACGACCGGCGCTCAGCAAAGCCTCCCGTGGATTCAGCTGGTAACTCATGAAAGGCAAGTCTGCGATCACCAGCGCCCGGTCTACTCCCCGCACGACGCACGAGGTATGGTACATCATGTGCTCCATGGTGATGGGCAAAGTTGTTTCATGCCCTGCCATCACATTGCTGGCAGAGTCGCCTACAAGGATCATCTCGATTCCGGCCGCATCAAAGACTCTGGCCATGCTGAAGTCGTAGGCGGTGATCATGCTGATCTTCTCACCACGCCGCTTCATGTCGACTACCGTCTGCGTGGTAATTTTCGCCGGCTTCTTGGTGGTGCTGCTTCTGGTTTCGGTACTCATGATCAGAGTGAGCTGCGGTCGACAAGTGCCGCTGTGGCTTCCAACTCACATGTGAGCTGGCCGTCGACGGTAGCCCTGCCGGCCATGGTTACGAAATTTCGCCGTTGTTCGACGAGCTTGACCTCCATGCGGAGTTGGTCGCCCGGGACAACCGGCCTGCGAAACTTTGCCTTGTTGATCGCCGAGAAGACAATCATCACCTTCGACGGATCCTCAACCTTCGTCTTCAGCATCACGATGCACCCGCTCTGGGCCATTGCCTCGATCTGTAGAACGCCCGGCATAATGGGGGCGCCGGGAAAATGCCCGTTGAAAAACTCTTCGTTGGCCGTCACATTTTTGATGGTCACAATCGATTCGTCCGTCATCTCTAAGACCCGATCCACCAACAAAAATGGATATCGGTGCGGAATGTATTGTTTAATTTCTTCGATGGTCATCATGGCATTTCGATATTTGTCAGGCTACAACTCCAATGTATGCGTAGGCAATGCTGCCAGTAAGAGAATGGGCCTTTCTTGAACTGAAAACACCGGCTTTGTCCATCAAGGCCAAAAATGCGTCACCGGCGGGAAAGGCTGCACTGGTTTTGGGAAGATACACATAGGCGTCACGATTTCCGCTGAGCAATCCGCCAACAAAAGGCATGACGTATTTTTGATAGATGGTGTACGGTATCTTCATGAATCCGTTCGGTTGTCCGAACTCTAGTACGACGACCCTGCCTCCGGGTTTGACGACGCGTGCCATTTCCTGCAGGCACTTAAGCGGATCGTCCGTGTTTCGGATTCCGAACGATATGCTGCTGATGTCGAACCGGTTATCGTCGTAGGGCAAGTTGAGTACATCTGCGACTTCAAAATCGACCACAAGGCCTTTTTTTTGGGCTTTTGACGGACCCGTTTCCATCATCTCGGCGCAGAAATCGGTCCCAAGCACATATCCCTTGTCGCCCACCACCTTCTTGTAGGCGAACGCCAAGTCGCCGGTGCCCGTGGCACAGTCGAGTACATGGTCGCCCTGCTTGGCACCGCTCCATTTCACGGTCTTCTTTCGCCAACGGTGGTGTATGCCAAAGCTCAGTACGGTATTTACAGAATCGTACTTGTTTGCGATGGAAGCAAACATGCTCCTTACTTCTTCACTCATGGGCGCTGTTTAGATGTTGAAATCGTGTCAGGATGTGGCGAACACAGCCTTGTCAAGTTCCTTCAGATGATCGGTCTGGTTAAGCTGAACAGCTCGGAACCGAATGCCATTCCACACAAGCTTGTTGACGGATGTGTTGGCATGTTGAATTTCGTGCATGCGATGCAGACCAATGCCGAGCCAGTGGGATAGCACGATACGAATTAACCTGCCGTGAATCACAAATACCACACTCTCACCCTCATGCTCGCGGAGCACGCTGATGATGCAGTTCTGGGCTCTCTCAAGCACCTGCAACGGAGATTCACCTCGCTCGAACCCGACCGTCACCACGCCAGACTGCCACTTGTCGTACAGTTCCTGAAGCTCATCGTTTACTGCCGAGAACTCCTGGCCTTCGGCAACGCCGAAATGCATCTCATCCAAATCAGCAAACGATCCGCCTAGAGGCAGCCCCAATTCTTTGGCTATGATTTCAGCTGTGTTTCTAGCCCTGGATAGGCTCGAAGAATAGACGTGGTCAATTTTTTCGCTCTTCAGATAGCGGGCGACTGCAAAGGACTGCTCCTGTCCGATTTGATCCAAGGGTGCGTCGATGCCACGGCCCTGAAGCAAGCCCATGCGATTGTATTCGGTCTGTCCGTGGCGTATGAGATATAACGTAGTTGGTTTGATCATTCAAATAGTAAAACTTGTGGCGGATGTGCGCATATCAGAAATCATGTACTTTTTTTTGAGCCAGACTTCCGCCTCTCCGTCGAATTTAGGTAAGAAATCAGATTGTTTTGAATTTCGTCGATGGCTGGTGTTGACAAACCTAGCTGAATTGCGTGCTTTTGCAGAACAAAATGCAAGATACGGTCATTTTTCGAAGGAAATGAATGATTTTTTCCACCCTTCGACAGTACAAGAGCAACACGCAACGCCAGAAAGGCCCCCAAACCGGTCCACATGGAAAGGAGCAGCTCATTGTATCCGAACCATATCAGAACTACCGCCGACACGACAAAGCTCATGGGTTCATTTACTATGGCCACCTGAATCTTTCCGACAGGGTTGCCCGTCATGGTCGGCCTCATGATGTACGTCAACAGGCCAAGGCCAAAAAAGAGGGCCACTCCTGCAAAGACGTTCCAAAATAAGCCGATCAGCAGAGCGTAGTAGCCCCAGAACATAAAGGCCTGGCTTTGGGCATCTGCCTCTTTGAGCAGATCCTTGAGGTCTCGCTTGTCTAGGAGTCCTGGAACGAGGTTCCGTATCCCCATGCTGTCGATATTATAGAATATACCGCCGACGGTAAGCAACCCACCGGGCACTTCGACGTAATAATCTGAGATACTCTGTCGGATGTGGTCTTTGTCAAGCATTTCATAGGGGCATTCGGATCACGTTGCCGCCACTGTCAATATGCCAATGGCTCCGGCACCCGCCTTCGAGACCGTCGAGGCCAATTCGAAGGTCGTCGATCCAGTTGTAAAAACATCGTCAATGATAATCACTTTACGACTTTGTACACAAGCATCATCAAAAACACGAAAAGCATCCTGCAAGTTCATTGCCCGCTTGGACTGGGAGAAGCCAGTCTGGCTTTTCGTGTAGCGCACCCTTCGTATGGATTCATCGTGAATCAAAGGGATCAACGATCGATTGCTGAATCCGCGCGCTATTTCGGCAGCCTGGTTGTAACCGCGGGCCCTTTGCCTGGATCGGTGCATCGGAACTGGGAGCACCACTGCATTTTGTGGGGTCCATTCAGAGTATTCTGCCCTTTTTCGGAACACCTTGTCGAACAGCAGCTCGCCAAGCTCATGACCCAGGGTTAGAAGTCCGTCGTACTTAAGCGAGTGAAGTATGCCGCGAAGCCCGCCCGACGTGTCGAATTGCCACATGGAGTCGAGGAAGTAAACACACTCAGGCAGAATGACGGCTGGCAGACTCGAATATCGATCTGGGTTGGGATCCTCGAATTTCGTGGCGGCACAGAAAGGGCATATCAACTTGTCGGATCCGGGGATCCCATTTTTGCAGGATAGACATACCCTTGGGAAAAAAATGCCGCGCAACCCGTCAGCGAGCTGATGGAACATAGGTTTGAATAAGGTGATGGTGTCTGTATATGAGATACACACCAACGCCAATCCTTACGCACCTACATCAACTTTTTTGAGTAAATCAGCGTCAATATTCCTACTGGGGCGTAAAAAGCCAGTATGAATGCCTCAGAAAAACCCAGACTGAGCCACGAAATCATTCCGCTTAATGCCACCAAACCATAAAATGCGAGGCCGAGAGGCATCGGCAAGAAAGACTTCATGCTGACGCCTAATTGAACCCTGCAATAAACTGCCATGGCAAGCGTGTAGACCCAGTGTGCAACGGCAGACGAAAAGGCGACACCCGCAATGCCAAAATCTTTCACCAGCAACAGGCTTAACGCGATATTGACAAACAGTTCGCCCATTGCACCGGCCACATTTACCCTGACCCGCCCGGTTGCCATCACAAGCGAGTGCGGGAAGAACAGGTTGCTGGCCAATGCGACCAACAACCAGGCAAAAACGACACCCGATCCGGCGTACTCCTCCCCAAAAATGAATGCTACGAAAGGTTCGGCTGCAATCCCGATAAACACCATGGATGGCAGGAGCAATCGAACCAAGCCCGTGGTTGAACGCTTGATCTTGTGCAAAGCGTCCATGTAGCTGCCTTGTGCGACCTGACCCGCATATCCAGCCACTATGGCTGAAGTAACCGAGGCAGTGAGTATGGTCACAAAGGGCAATTTCCGAGCCCCCACGTCATATAGGATGAATGCCATATCGTCAAGGAAACGCCCTACGATGAACCGGTCGATTTCGGCTGCCCCAACCCCCGACAGAGAAAGCAGCGCCATGCCCGCTGCATACGACAGAACGTTCCGGTCGAGCAACCGGGATGTTGGACCGCTAGGAGGGCTGCTGTGGTACCATTTCAGAAACAAGGGGATGAGAACAACGATCCTCAGCACTTGGGAGGCTATCATCCACTTTACGACAGTGACCAGCTCGGCTCCGAGCCAAAACGGAGTGATGATCGCAAGCATGTCGATACTCGTGAACAGGGCCGAAGCGATCGGAAGCGAACTTCTCTTGCCACTGAGCACGAACAGCGGCTCTGTGATCGACCCCCAGATGGCAACCATTGCGTAAACGCCAAAGATCGCATATGCCTCCGCCAAAAACGGCACGTTGAAAAAAGAGGCCAAATAATCTGCGAGGAACCAAGCTGTTCCGCCAACAAGCAAACCGCCGGCGATGAACATGGACGCCATCTGACGCAGTGCCGCCCTCGCCATTACCGGGTCACTGCCGCTGAAATACGCGGCATTCACGATGGCGGATATCACAACTGGGCCCCAAAGGCTGAAGAATGGCCACAGCTTTCGGTAATGGGCCAGCTCCTCGGTGCCGAGGAGGAATCGTGCGAGCACGAAAAGCACCACAAAAGCCGATATTGTAGGGAATGATCGGGCTAAGCTCATGGCGCTCACCCGTCCCACAAATTCGGAGTTTTTTATCCTATGGTTAATATCTGAAAAGATGACTATTTTCTTGGATTGATCATTGCCGGCCCGTGTAGGCTTTCTATCTTCGAGCATGTAAATTAGACGTATTCTGCGATCTTCGGAACATGTGATGGAAATTCGTCGG
>CAYWCV010000007.1:0-29795 GCA_964456845.1 uncultured Chitinophagales bacterium
ATTCCCGGCACACCACCATCAAATTCAGGTGGAGTCGCAATTTCGATGACCGTCTTGAGATCTGGCGAGGAAATTTGACCAACCCGGCCATATTTCCATGATAGGCCAACCTCGTAGGTGTGTTCCAAATCGCTCATTATGACGACAATTTTTGTTCTATGACCATTTTCAACTGGTGCAACGGCATAACCCCGGGTTGTTGCCACAAGAGCTTGCCTTTGTGAAACAATATAAGCGTTGGGATACTTCTTATCTGATACTTCATGGCAACTTGCTGATTGCGATCAGTGTCGATTTTCACAACGGTCAGTTTATCGCCCATGTCGCGCTTGAGGTCTTGGAGGATCGGTGCCATCATTTTACATGGCGCACACCAGTCGGCATAAAAGTCGACCAGTACGGGCGTGTCTCCGTTAATCAAATCGGAGAATGTGAGCTGTTTTGTTTGCGATTCTTGCATGTTCCTATCCTTTGACTTCGGTGAATTCTGCATCGGCGGCACTGGTGGCATTCGACTTTCCCGTGGGCGTTGCTGGAACTGCACATCCCTTTGTTGAGAAGCAGCCCGTGTTGGTCACAGCTTGAAACAGGATAAATGCCCCAAAGACCATGGCCATGGTGCTGCTTGTCGCAGCAGCCTGAGACATGACCAGGCAGCCCATTACCAAGGCAACTATCCGGAGAACACCCCAGTTGGATTTAATTCGATCGATGATTGCAGATAACATAGGTGAATGATGGTTTGAGGTTGTCAGTAAATATGACAACTATCTGAACCATTGTCTGTGACTTTAGTTACAGACGCAACCAATTGACGAGGATCGACCGCATGTCAAAGCAACACGATTCTGTTTCTGCTCATTTCCAGGATCCCCTTGCTCTCCATCTGCTTAAGCAGTCGCGAAACCACTTCTCGGGCTGTTCCCAGCTCAAGTGCAATCTGCTCGTGCGTCAGCGTAATGGAACGCGATCTGGTAAGCTCCGCCTTACGCTCGAGGTAATGCATCAGACGCTCATCCATTTTTCTGAAAGCGACCGCATCGACGAGGTCGAGTAGTTCGCCAAATCGTCTGTGATAGATTTGAAACATGTAGGTAAGCAGCTCGGGATGCTCCCGCATGGCCTTTTGCACGTCATCGATCGACACAAACGAAACACGGCACTCCTGGTCGGCCACCATGCGCACGCTCTGGGTCTCGTTGAACAACGCGGCCATGAACGACATCACACAACCGTCGCCTGGCTGCAAGTAGTACAGCACCAATTCCTTGTCGGCCTCAGAACGAATCACCTTCACCCGTCCACTCTCCACGACAGGCACCGAACTCATGAAGCTGTGCTCGCTTACGATGGTCTCCCCTTCCCGAAACAGCTTTCGGATACCCTTATTGATAAGATTGGACAGCAGTTCTGTGGAAGGCTTCATCGGGTTGCCATCACACGTTTAGTTCGAACGGATGTTCACGATGATGTTGAACCTGAAGTCTTGGTCCAAGCGCCTGAACGTTGCCGTCGATTTCGGGATCACCTGCACATAACGGTACTCAAAACCGGCCTTCATGGTAGCCGAGAACTGGTAGGCCACGTTGGCAGAGAAATTGATTCTGGTGTCGCCAGTAGGCTGGTCAAGTATGATTTCGTAGGCATCCACATTGAAATCTTCGACCGGACGCTGCAAAACGTTGGCCTCCAGTTTCTGATCGAGGCGATTGTCGTTGGTTTCATCTTCCGAGTACGACAGATTTATGGCCATATCGATCATATTGCGTAATGTGGCATTGAAAAATGGCACCCTGAAGCCCCTTTTCTGGAAGTTTGACGTAAACTTCACAGACTCTGACGTGCGCTCGATCACCTGCGAGTTGTCTAAGTTCAAGCTCACCAAGTTGGATGTCTCATACGAGAGCGTGGTCGAAACCCCGTTCTTCCAGGTCATGCTGAGACCGACTAACGGTGCAAAACGCTTCTCAATGTTGATTTGCTCCGGCTTGTACTCTGGAATCTGCGACAAGAGATTATAAACACCAACCACGCCGCGGAGGCTGTCGGCGTTGGCCTGGAAGAACCAGCCCAAGGTGTATGAACCGCGATACGTATGCATCAGGCTTATGCGGGATGCGATTCGGTTTGCAAACGGAATCTTTGACTCAAGCCCCCCTAGGGTGACGTTCCAGCCCGGTAGCGGAATGGGCGAAAGCCCCCTTTTTCCAAATATCCTGTTGCCACTGGTCAAATACGCACTTACAAAATCGTTGCGTAGCGTTGCAGGATTCAACAGTGAGCGGCCATCTCCGTTCTGGTCGGAGATGATCCTGTCGGCCAGTTCGCCTTCGGCTGTGGCCTGAATATCGTCAAATGCCGTTTGCAGCTGCGATTTGTACAGATCGACAAAACCTGGACCAAAGATCCATACAGATGCGCCGACGTTGCCCGATATGTTGAAGATGCTGTTCGTGGATTGATCTGGCTGTATGGTCGTGTTGATGGTCTGCTTTTCGTCCCACGTGGCCGACCAATCCAAATCGATGGTCAAATTCTTAAACGGATTCAGTTTCGTTTTGAGGATGACATCATCTTTGAAGTTCTCCGCTCCCGACAATGTGATGGCCTGTGTGCCCTGCTGAGTGTTGGCAATCAATTGAGAGGTCGGTATTTGCCGGTCAAAACCCAAACGGTAACCCAATTGCGGAGAGAACTTGGAGTCGAGATCGTTTGCAAACGATTCCCATATTTGCGAGCCGCCACGGTAGCCGCTTTGGTCAGATCCGGTTGAATGTTTGTAGGAAAAATCGATGGACTCAAGACTCAGCACGGCTAATACAGACTTTCGTCCAAATTGGGCAAGGGATCGTTCGAAGTTGGACGGCACACGCGGCTCGCGCACCTTCACACTGTCGTTCTGAGCTCCCTCAATTTGTTCCTTGAGCGAGAGCTCCTGCTGCTCCTGCTGCTTCTCCTGCTCCTCATCTTTTTGCCCTTCTACCTGTTCCTGCTTTTGCTCTTGTTCTTGGCCTTGCTCTTGCTCTTGCTCTTGTTCTTGTTCTTGCTCTTTCTTCTTCTTTTCAGGTTTAGGAGGCAACACGATCGAAGTGTCTGTCTTTGCCTGCTTCTCCAAATCCTTCCATTCTGCCAATGCCTTTTCGAATGCCTCCTCCTCGGCCTTTTCGGCAGCCCTCTTTGCTTCCCTTTCCTCACGCTCCAGTTTTTTGCGTTCTTCGCGCTCTTTGGCACGCTCTTGGCGCCTCTTTTCCTTCTCGGTCTCGAAGTCGGTCACCGATTTCGTCATATTGTCGTAAAAACCAAACTTCTGGAACAAGGCCCGCGTGCGAAGGGAAGTGGTCTGGTCGATCGAAAACGTATTGCTCACCCTTGCACCCAAACCAGAGCCCTCGGGCGAATTGGTCCAAGTGAATCCGCCCCGGTAACTTGTGGTCGTATTCACCCAGTCGAGCGTCTTGCTGCGGCTCAAGTTTGGGCGGAAACTTGCTGAAAATTGCTCATTGTAATTGTTTCGCCTCGGCAAGGCATCCTTGCTGAGCACGTCTCGAACCACGTCGAGCGTGGGCCTTAAATCAAAACGAGTTGTGTCTTCCGCATTTCGAATCTGTCCAATCCGATTGAAACCCAAGTCGGATGTAGTATTGATGGAAATGGGGATGGACGGCGTCAGATTGTAGTTCAGTGCAAACTTTGAGTCGTAGGTGAAGGTATGCGTCTGCTGAACAGGGATAATTTCGTTGTTTAAAGCACGTCTCTGACGTTCCTCATAATTCCGCTTCAAGTTGGCGGATGCCGAGATACTGCTTGGCATATATCCTAGTCGCAAGCCTGATACCGCACTTAAGACGGGCACATTCTCAAGGAAGAAAAGTGGACGTGCCAAACGGACATTGCGCACGGTCAAGTTGTAGTCAATGCCCGTCGTGTAGTTCCAGTTGTCGACATACCTGTTTTGTGGATCACGGTTACTGCCTGTGTTGTAGACATAACTGATACGTGTGTTATCGAGTAGAAGCTGGGCAACTGGGCTCTTCGAGTACTGCTTTGAAATACTGCTCAAGTTGATCGAGTATGCCTCGCTATACGTCTGGCTTTCAAGGATTTTTTCGTCGATGGTCCTTCGCTTTTCGTCGCTATCAAGAGTCGGGTCGTTTGAGATGGCAGACTTAAAGTCATCTAGACGAACATCACCCTCATTGGGCAGGAATCGAGGCGTTGACGTGCTCTGACGTGCCGAAAGCAAGAGGGGGAAACTGAATCCAAGCCTGTCAGGCACAAGCTTGTGCAGGTTGATCGTGGTGCTGAGGTCGTAGTCCATCCGTTCAGCGTAATCCCTCTCGCCCAACCTTGAATCCAATGCTCCAAAACCATCGGTGGTGCGAAGCACATTTCCGTTTATGGTCGCAAAGTCGGCCATCGTGATCGATGTGTTACCCTTGGCAGCCCAACCTCCCTCGTCGGTGAATCCTGACACACGAAGTTCGTTTACCCAGACCTCGGCATCGAGCGAAGGCACGCCGCGGCGCGACAGAAAGACACCGTCCTCTTGTTTGAGGTCGAGGGGGTTTGCGATGCCAATTCCAATCTCAGTAATTTTCTCGAGCGACGGGTTTCCTCGGATACCGACGATGGCACCCGGCACAGCGTTCTGGATTAAGACGCTGTCGTAAAACGTTGTGTTGAACGATGCCTGCCTCAACCCCCGGATCTGCTTGATCTGATTGAATACGCTCAGCTCGATGTTGACGCTGTTTTCACTGTACTTCCAGATTTCGCTGGCAATGAGATCCAAAATCTCCGGGTCTCTCGACTCAAGCAAATTTTCGGCAAAGATGTCGGAACGCAGGTCTGACGGTGTAATCGGCTGACGGTACTCGTAGTAGTCGTTCTCCAGATCACGTCCTAAACGAATGACCAGTTCGATGTCGTTTCGGCGGTCGTACCCTTCGCCGTGAACAAACATGCGCAAGTTGGAATAGTTGATGAGGTTCAATCCCTCAGTGTAATTCCTGCGAATCATGCGGATGTCGCCCTGACGAAGATCGTTGACACTCAACACGAGCGACTGTTCGTTGCCTTCGAGATCTCCCTGCTGCGTGCGGACGATCGGTCGCACCGTTCCCTTGGGTACCCGATAGGGTATCGGCCTGCGGTTCGAGTTCTCCTCCGAGTTGATCGTCTGCACCTTGAAATCGGTGCTGGCAGACTGGTTGCCGACTTCCTCGGCTTTCCGCCACTGGCTGCCCACAAACTCAAACGTCGCAAAACGCATGGTCAACGGCTCGCGATAGCCCGACATCCAAAAGCGGATGTACGAAATCTGCTGGAAGCTGTTAATATTGCCTACCTGGCGCTGGAAGTCGCGAAGCGGAATACGGACCTGGTACCACTTGAGATTATCGTTTACGCTCACACTGTCGACGATGAAGCTTTTTCCGATGCTCAATGAAGAAGGATCGCCCGGATTCCAGGGAATTTCATACTGATAGTAGTTGTCGTCAAGGTTGACCTGACCCGGAACGATCAAGCTTTCGCTGTCGGGGCGGTTCGTATTACCCACCGTAGTGTTGCTGGCACGGGGCGTATTACCCTCCATGTATCCATTGAAACGCAGGAAGTATTCCTGCATGCGTGAATATCTGCCTCGGATGCGGTCGTCGGCGTAATAGACATAGTCGTCATTCGAAGGATCGGCCAACAGTCGGTTCAACTTGTCCGGTTGGTTGGCGTACACCTGCGTCATGTGCTGGATGTAATCGGCAAAGAGCGTCTGCTCATTGAACGGTTGGTTTGAACTGCTCGAAGCTCCATCAAGTCCGATGTCCTCACGCTCTTGGTTAACCGTCGAGAATTCGCCGTCAAAGCGGATCGACGTGCTGAGCACATATGATCTGCCATCCAAATCGGGTACGATAAGGTTGGCATTGTCAGCCAGACCGTCCTCGGTGTTGAGTCGAAAATTCGGGATCACGTCTTCCGAAATGGTCCCAATGTCGATGTAGAGCTTTCCGTCATAATTGTTCGCATCCTCGGCTGAAGCTGAGCCACCTGGCAATATTGGCTGAACCCAAAACTCAAGGAACTCGATGTTATTGATCGTGAAATCCTGTTGGCCTGAGAAAATTGTCGCCGTCATGCCACCCCACATCTTCTCCGGCTCCGAAGATGTAATGCGATCAATGTCCTTGTTATAATTGTACGGACCACGCTCACGCGGGTTGAAATAGATATCGAGAGGCGTCAGTATCCGGTCCTGGCTCAATACATCACGGTCAAAAATCTCTGTCACCTCGATCTGCCGTACCTCGTCGCCATCTCGGGGCAAGCCCAAAATTTGCGTCACGTTCTGAGGAATCATATACCAGGTGAATTTGCCTCTGTAGTCGGTTCTGCGCTGACGCTCCAATTGTGAGAGGTTGTTCAACGATGGCGCATCCATGTTGTCGAGCCCGGGAATGTTAACCGGTGCCGACGAAAGGTTCCATCGTGCCTGATTGAGCATGCTGATGTTGGTTTTTGCACCCTCAAAATCGTCTATGAACGAAAGCCCTCGCTCTTCGTCTGCAAACAGGTTCCCCAGTCGGCGTTCACGCCGCACGGCAACCGTCTCACCCAAGCCAGGGGTAAGCATTGCCCACTCACCACTGAAGGTCATGCTCGATGGAGCCTTAGTCTGCAACAACGGAATTCGGTCGATCGCCCTGGTCAGCCATGGAGCGTCGAACTCCGCCTTCGCATCAAAACCAAAAACGGAATTATTGATGGGCTCTTCGCCAATTCGAATCTTATCGGTGATGGGTCTTTCTCGTAGACGGAACCATGTTCCACCCACCTTAATGTTGTTCGATATATCGTATTGAGCACGTACCCCTGCAAAGGTCTTCTTCTGGATGGTAACCAGGTCGTTGCTTTCATACTCAATCGAGACTTCCTGCCCTGACGATAAGTACGATCGGTTCGTGATAGTGACACTTCCGAATGCGTAGTCGACCTGATAGTCGACCCCCTCGGTAAGGGTACGTCCTCCAACGGTGACGCGCACGGATCCCTCTACCAGACCAAATGCACCCAGTTGGTAGCTGTCTTTTGCACCTCCCTGCACGGTTCCTTCAATGGAATAGAAATTATTTTTGGGCGATTGCCGCGCATTTTCCTGCTGCTGCCGATACAGATCTGCGAATACAAGCCTTTCGATGATTTGCTCTTTATCGGCACCGTTGTAATTGTTCTGCAAAATCGACCTCACACGCTCACCAAATGGTTGCAGGTATGGGAAGCGTATGACACCGTTGATCGGATCGAGTGTGCCCGTCGAAAAGTCGACCGTGTTGTCAGAACCCGGTTCACCGTTTGGACCCACACGGTCAAGACCTAGCAGCTGGAGCATCGGTGCAGCCACCGATGGCAGGTTTGTCGTCGGATTGTTGCCACCGGTATACAAAAGATCCATCCTGAAACCCTCAAGGGTCAGGTTGTTCTGATCCAACGAGTAGGTGTTTCGAAGGGTCAGATCCCAAGTGCGGTCGGTACTGATCACCTGAGGTTGGCGAATCATTTTTAGGATCAATCGACCACCAGCCTGATCCAGATCGCCAATGACCGCACGCTGACCAGTTGCCGGATCGGTGTACTCGAACGAAACGGCAAGTACTTGACGATCTTGCAGAGCAGACCTCAAGCTGATGATGCCCAGCGTCTGGTCTAACTGATAATCAATCCCCTGGGTAAGCTGACGGAACGGACCAATGAAGATGTCGTTCGAGTTAATTCCTAATTGTCCCGCTATCGCTTCCTTGTCGGAGTTATTACCCTGGCGGAGCGGATTAAGCAAGGCGTCGTTAATTTTGTCGCGTTGCGCCGATGGTGGACCACCATTTTGGTCAACACCGAGGTCGACCAAGGCGATGGCTTCGCGTAGCGACGATTCGGTCACACTGATGCTTGAGACCCAAACATTGATTCGTGAAAAATTATACAGCTGCTGGCGCAGGGTCGGATTTGCCAATGCCTGCTCATAGTTGTCGAAAGAATAAAAATCGACTAAAAAGTGGCGGCGGTCTTCATAATCGGCGGGTTTTTTCTGGAATGTGGCCTCGGTCGACCCGCCTTTGATTGTCTGGGAATTCCCTTTGCCCTCATTCTGCGAAATTACGGACGTTACGCTCAATGCGCCTAGCTGGAGCTCCGATTTGATACCGAACAGAGCCGAACCACCACGGATGAGCGTATTACCCGTTTCCATGGTAACGTTACCCATTTCTATGGTACGTATGATCTCGTCGTCGTAGCCTTCATAAACTAGCTTTAGCCTGTTTTCGAAGTCGAACATGCGCTCGCTGTCCCAGTCGGTACCGATTTTAAGCTTGTCTCCAATGGTACCCTGGATGTTCAGCTTAAGGTTTTGCGTGAAGAGAGGATCCACTCTCCTTCGTTCAGTCTCCGTCAGGCTTGGGTTGTCGGTCTCTTGGATAGTGGCTCCCAAGGTCATGTTGGCCGTACCCCGAACCTGCAAGTTGAGTTCGTTTTTTCCAAAGATGGTGGTGAAGGCCGATCGCTCGCCACCGGGGATGTTAATCCTGAAATCAAGTAGGCCTCGCTGTTCCTCCCTGCGAAGATTGGCCTCCTGGATTAACCTAGACCAGTTCCTATCGATCGTATTTTGTTTCGATAGCACCGTATAAGAAGCGAAATCGTAGGTGATTGGATAAAAGATCTCCAAATCCTTCATCCGTCGAAGCACCAAATACTTCAGGCTCAACGAGTCGAGTTCGCTTACAGTGCGGTCGTCCTGAATCTGTACCGCTATGAGTTTGTTTTGCCGGCGTGGGAAAGGCGAGAACAACGCTCGCCGCCGTGGAGGGAAATAGTTACTGAGCTCGGGATCACGGACAAACACGGTGTCTTCTTCCACGCTGGACTCATTTCCAACGTTCTGGGAAATGCCATGCTCTGGAAACAAGAAAAGCATCAGGACAAAACCAAATGCTGCAAAAACAGGTATGTATCTATCTAACTGCACTAAATAAAACGTTCTTTAGCCTTGCTTAAAATTGTTGAATCTTTTGCTTGGTCAATGTTGTAGCAGTGATCAATAGGCCGATGTCTGTTTATTTAGCGTGTGCTCTAATATACGGTATAATCGCTTGTTTCAAGCAAAATCCCCAACCCAAGCAACACTTCGATTGAGAGGATTAACGTACAGGATGCATTTTATTATCTTTCAGCATCAATTTTTGTAGCCAACAACAACGACCAATCATTTTTTTACATGAAAATTCTTCCGGCTGCCATACAGCGCGACATCCTGCGGAGGTTTGCCGGACCATTTCTATTCTGCTTTTCAGTGATTGTCGCTCTGCTTGTGATGCAGTTCCTCATATTGTTCACCGATCGACTCGTTGGCAAGGATCTGCCAATCATGACCATTTTGGAACTCATATTCAGCAACTTGGCCTCCCTGATTGTGCTAGCTGTTCCTATGTCCGTTTTGGCGGCATCCCTGCTGGTTTACGGCAAAGTGTCGGAACTCAACGAATACACGGCGCTCAGAGCCGCAGGAATACACCCTTGGCACATTCTTCAACCGGTGTTCATTGTGGCAGCGCTTATGTTTGTTGGCATGATGTATTTCTCGAATTTCATACTGCCACAAGCGAATTTGGAGGCAAAGCGACTTTGGACCGATATCCGCCTGCTCAGGCCTGCCTTCGATGTTCAGCCAGGTGTCTTTTATGAGGGGATAGACGGATACACGTTTCTCGCGCGGCAGGTAGACACCGAAACGGACACCATGTACAACATTACCCTTTACAGAGACCAAGGAACGTCGGGTCGTGCTGTGTTCAGGGCCGACAAGGGGCATCTGGCCAGTGAGCCACAACGGCAGACATTGCACCTGCAACTCTACAACGGTAACGTGACGAGATGGATCCCTCAGACAAACCAAAACCGATTGTTGGAACAGTCATCGTTTGGTGATTATAGCATCCGATTCGACATATCAAATTTGAATCCATCACGGACAAATCCAGACGATGTCAAAAATGATCGGTCAATGAATATTGCCGAACTGCGCCAAGTCATTGACTCTGTCGGTGCCGAAATCGCAAGTCAACGAGCTGTATTCGATCGGAAGGAAAATTTCTACGTCAGCAGAATTGCACGTTACACTCCGCCAAGCGACTCCATCTGGACTTCGACCCACACTTCATCCTCGGCATCGTTGCCTGAATTCATGGAAGAAAACATGAAAGAATCCGAGTTCGCATTTTTGAGTTCAGATGCCATTCCGGCCATCGACCGCATCAACATGATGCGAAATACCATCGAAAGCCTCCGATCATCTCGGCTCGACTTTGAGAATTTGGCACTAAACTTGCGGTGGCGCCAGGAGCGCATCGCCGAATACACGGTCGAGATCTATAAAAAGTTTGCCGTCCCGTTCGTGACGATTGTATTTTTCTTCTGTGGTGCGACTATCGGATTGCTTTCAAAAAAAGGTAACCTCGGCTTTGCCGCGATCATCAGTGCCATACTGTCTACCGTGTACTGGATCAGCATCATTCAGGGCGAAAAATGGTCCGATCGCTTATTTGTGTCGCCCTTGGTCGGCATGTGGGGAGGGAATATCCTTCTTGGACTACTGGCCCTAGTTCTTCTCACGGTGCTCGTGAGAGAACGCTTATTCTCCAATTCAGCCAGACGCGTGTCAGCTTCATGAAACGATACGACCGATACCTGATTCTACGTCTGTTGACATTTGTGGCACTGGTCATTCTGGTGTTGCTGATGATATTCATCATCGTGGACTTCTCCGAGAAGACCGACGACTTCACCGATCGTGGTGCCGTAATGACCGAGATCATCTTCCGGTACTACATCCCATACATACCTGAGATCGTCCGCCTGATCACGCCGGTTGCCATATTTGTGGCTGCCTTGTACATCGCCGGGCAGATGTCCGACCGGTTGGAAATGGCGGCACTGCGCTCAGCGGGGCTTTCATATAGCAGGTTGATTCTGCCCTACATGGTGGTTGCGCTTATTGGACTCACCCTCGTCAGCCTTTTAGATGGCTTTATTGTGCCACCGGCAAATCGCACCCGATTCGCCTTCGAACGCGAGTACCTCAATAAGCGAACAACCGTAGGCAACAGGTCTCAGGTTTTCCGGCAGGAATCGCCCTATGCCCACATGTCGGTCGATTTTTTCGACCCCGTTGAACAGACTGGATATCGATTTCGGCTTCACCAATTCGACGAAGACGGTCTACGCGAAATAACGGAGTCGCAACGCGTGATATGGATCGACAGCCTCAGCCTTTGGCGTCTTGAGTCCGCAGATCGGCAACGCTTCGAGAAAGACCGTGTCAATTCGGAATTTCTGAGTGTTCTCGACACAAATCTGACCGTATTGCCTAGAGACCTTGCCCGCTCGACCTCCGATATTGCCATGCTCACCTACGACGAAGCCGTCGACTATATCGACTCGATCGAACGAAGCGGCAGCGGCAGCCTGGCGCTACCCCTCACTCAACTGTGGGGTAGAATATTATATCCGCTAAGCGTGATCATCGTCACATTCATAGGCTTCACCATTGGTTACGAACGGAGAAAAGGAGGACAAGGCGTGCCCATCGCCATCGGTCTGAGTGTGAGCTTCGTTTATCTGACCTTGCTCAAGACAATTGAGCCTCTGGGCTACGCAGGTGTGTTGAGCCCATTTGCTGCAGCCTTCGTACCACATGCCCTGTTTGCCATTGGGGCAGTCATACTGGTCGTGACAACCCGGAAGTAAGCTGAACCTGGTTTAAAGGGTCAACTCCGCTTCTTTATTACCATAGCGCTTCACGATGTAATCATTGAGCATCTTCTTAAAATCTCGACCGATATGGTCGCCTTGAAGCGTCAGCACATGTTCACCGTCTACGTAAACAGGCGCCTTGGGCTCTTCGAACGTCCCCGGCAACGATATGCCTATGTTGGCTGCTTTTGATTCACCAGGGCCATTTACAACGCATCCCATCACCGCAACGTGCAAGTCTTCCACGCCAGGGTATGCCTTGCGCCAGATAGGCATGCTCTCGCGCAGATACGTCTGTATTTCGTCGGCCAACTGTTGAAAATAGGTGCTCTTGGTGCGACCACAACCGGGGCAGGCTGTGACCTGAGGCATGAAGCTCCGAATCTCAAGGCTCTGAAGGATCTGCTGGCACACACGAACCTCTTCTGCACGATCGCCACCGGGCAGTGGCGTGAGCGAAACACGGATGGTATCGCCGATACCTCGCTGCAACAGCACCGCCAGAGCCGCAGAACTGGCTACGATGCCTTTCATGCCCATGCCAGCCTCGGTCAAACCCAGATGCAACGGGTACGGCACTAATTCGGCCAGACGGGAATAGACGGTGATCAAGTCCTGAACCCCGCTGATTTTGCAGCTGATGATGATCTTGTCCGATCCCAATCCTACTTCCTCGGCTAGTGCAGCCGATCGCGTTGCACTCTCGAGCATGGTGTCAATCATGACCTCTTTTGCCGATTTTGGCTCGCGGAGGGCACTGTTGGCATCCATCTTGGCAGCCAGCAACTGCTGGTCGAGCGACCCCCAGTTCACACCAATGCGCACTGGCTTGTCGTACTTCACCGCCTGCTCCACTATGGTGCAAAAATTTTCATCCCTCGCCTTGGTACCTGTGTTTCCAGGATTGATTCTGTACTTGGCCAGGGCACGCGCGCAATCGGGATATTGGGTCAGCAAAATGTGCCCATTGTAATGGAAATCGCCCACAATCGGAACCTCAGCACCCCTTTTATCAACCTGCTCAACAATATATGGTACCGCCTGTGCGGCCTCCTTGTTGTTCACGGTTATACGCACAACCTCCGACCCGGCATCGTGCAACTCTAGGATTTGATCGACGGTCTCTTTGATGTCGGCCGTATCGGTATTGGTCATACTTTGGACGACAATCGGCGCACCACCACCGACCAGCACATTTCCGACTTTTACCTGAATGGAAGATCTGCGATGAATCGGATTCATATGATTGTGGTTATTTTAAATTTCAAACCCAGCTGCGTTTTCAAGGGTTCCGCTTGCTTAACTCAAAGAGCTTCTTCTTCTCGTCGGCCGAGAGTCCGTCGTAACCCGATTGTGATATTTTATCCAAGATGCGATCCAACTCCGATTGGTCGACTTCTTCAACGATCACCGCATCGCTCACCGATCTCATGCTCCTGTTATGGACCTTCGTAGACTTCTGCTTGTCTGATTTGAAAACGGACTGCAGACCACGCAACCATCGGTCGTAATCATAACCGCGATAATACATCTTCAAGAGCACCCAACCCATGAAGGCTCCTCCCAAGTGGACAAGCCGGGCAGTGTTGCCACCAGTTCCAGACGTCTGCATGATCAGATCGAATCCGATCAGGCCAGCTACCACCCACCGCGCTTCGATTGGAGGCAGCAGAAAAAGCATGATGGGAGCCGTAGGGTAGAGCATGGCAAATGCAACCATGATCCCAAAAACTGCCCCGGAGGCGCCAATGGTTAAATTTCCGGCCCAAATGGAGGTCAATGCAAGGTTGATGAGGGCGCCACCAATGCCCGCGCCGAAATACAGAACGGTGAATACGCGAGGACCGAGAGTAACCTCAACTTCCCGGCCCATCCACCAAAGCCAGAGCATGTTGAATACCAAATGCCAAAAGCCCCCGTGTAAAAAAAGATATGTGACCAAACGCCACGGTTGGTAAAGTGTACCCTCCACAGTCGGGACAAATCCAAACATCTCGACGACGAAGCGCTGGTCAACACCCAAAACTATGGGTAAAAACACCTGAATAAGATAGCCTATAAGCGTGGCGGCAAGAATCGTGCGAATCGCAATGGGCATATTGTTGAAGCCCCGCTTCATAGCCGATCCCATCGATTCGTAGGCGTATCCGTTCATGGCATCGCTGGTTAGGAGTAACTTTTTAGACCCCAGAAACGAATCAGGATATACCCGAACACCATCCCTCCGAGGTGGGCAAAATGCGCAATCCCCGAATTGAGGTTGGTAATGCCGCTGAATAGCTCAAGCACGCCGAATATGATCACAAAATACTTGGCTTTGATCGGAATTGGCGGTATCAGCAGCATAATGTAGTTGTTGGGGTACATCATGCCAAATGCAAGCAGAATCCCATATACAGCACCGGAAGCACCAACAACCGGGGCATAGCTCAATCCAACCAAGCCGACAAGGAGCTGTAACACTCCGGCGCCGATACCTGTCGCAAAATAGTAGATGGCAAACCGTTTGGTGCCCCATGCATATTCAATGGCCTGGCCGAACATCCACAATGCGAACAAGTTGAAGAAAATGTGTCCTAGATTGGCATGCAGAAACATGTAGCTTACCAACTGCCAGGGGTAAAAAAGACCTGATGCCAATGGGTACAGTGCCAACGATGACAAAAACGTGTCTACACCGGGCGTCATCGAGCCGATGAAGAAGATCACGTTGATGATCAGTATGTGCTTGATTGCAGGTGGAAAAAGGGTGAACTGCGTCCCCGGCGAATATTGGTTATCGCTATACAAATGAAAATCTCCGCTGTCGGGATAAATGCTGTTTAATCCTGTAATATACGTTGATTCCACTTAAGGTTACACCCGGTATGCCCTGCCCTGGGTAGACTGTGTCGCCGCACATCCACAAACCCTCCACGTGCGTGCGAGAGTCGGGCCAGTCTAATATGGATCGCTCCATCGACTGGGGAAGGCCACCGACGCGGCCCTTGCTGCGGTGTATCCACTTCTCCCATGTGACCGGAGTTGCCGGGAAGCTCACAAGCAGCTCGGATGCAGCAAAGCCCGGCAAGTGGCGCCGCAACTGATCCAAAATGGCCTCCTGAACAATTTCTCGTGCTGCCTCGTAGTCTCCATTCAGACCAAACCAGTAGTCGGGATTTGCATGGCAGCTTACATTCATGGCTCGTTCACCGTCGGGTGCACGACTCAAGTCTCCCCTCTTCGAGAGCGACACAAATATCGATTTACTGCCGGTATGGGGCAGTCCATCAGCAAGGTCGACATGTATCTGATGGTGTAACGTCAGATCATCGGGATATTGATCGGTAGTGGCAACATTCATCGTGAATGCGCCCCAAGCCTTGTCATACTTTTTGCTGATCATCTCAAACTCGGTCTTGGATGGCCCCTTCGTTAACTCGGACATGTTCCAGACGGGAAGATTGCTGACCACCTGATGCGCACGAAAGGTCTCGGATTTCGACGTGGAAACATCAAACCAACCATCGTTCAACTCCAGAATCTCCAACACTTTTCGGTGCGTCTTCACCACACCGCCCTTTTCGACAATAAACTGTTCGACCGCACTGGCCATTTCGAGCAAGCCGCCTGGTACGTAATAATTGGCATAATTGGTGTAGCAGAGTGCGGGCGATGCGAATAAGAACGGCGTGTCTCGAGCAAACGACTGAGCGGTAATTAGTAGCTGCTCATCGACAAAACGCTCGAAAGCAGGGTTCGTGATCCCGCATTCCTCAATCATCTGGCGGGTGCTCTTAAGGGCGTACGGCAATACCCTCGCATCTAGCGGTGCGTTGTTCACAGCCAGCTTTAACCAGTCGGAAGGGGATTTGGGAGGGAAAAAAGGATTATTGTGGGCTGCCTTCCACACGATGTCGGATACATCCATGGCCCGTTCCCAAAAAACGCGTTGCGCTTCGCCCTCGCCAAAAAACCTGACTACCTCATCAATCCAAGCCTTGCGATTTTCATGCTTCAAAATGGGTTTGCCGTCCATCCACACCGTCATGCCCGGGTCGATCTTCTCACGAGGAATCTGGATCCCCGTCATAGTCTCAAGAGTGCGCATGGGCTGATACTCGTCAAAGCCGGTGAGGGTCGTGGCACCACTCTCAAATACATAGCCTTTTCGCTTAAAGGAGGAGCTGCACCCACCCGTGACATGCGATGCCTCGAGCACCAGCACACGGTAGCCGTCGTTGGCAAGCAAAGCTGCCGTAGTAAGCCCGCCCATGCCAGCACCGACCACGATAACATCATAAACAGTTGAATTCGATTTCATAGGGGGAAGAACAAAAGATTCCCCCTTCTCGTTTCAGCTCCAGCGAATGGTTTCTTTTTCCAAAAAGGCCGCGATCCCCTTTTTGCAGTCGGCAGACATGCGGGCAGCTGCATTCATGCGAGAGGCATAATGAATGGCTGTTCCCATGTCCATGGCAGACACCAGACGGATGAGTTTCTTCGTGGATGCCAAAGCCTCCGCGCTCAATCCATGCGCCAGGTGGTCTACCCACCAAGCCAGTCGTTCTTCATAGGTCTCGACTGTGGTCACCTCGTGCACCAATCCGATCTCCTTAGCCACTTCGGCGGTTATAATTTCGGCACCCAGCAAGAGTCGGTGGGCTTGGGAGGAGCCAACTTTTTCGAGTAAGAACTTGGCAACAATGGCAGGAACAAACCCTATGCGTGCTTCAGTATAACCGAATTTTGCCTTTTCGTGTGTCAAAGCGATATCACACATGGTAACTAGCCCACATCCTCCCGCAAGTGCATGACCATTAATCGCGCCAAAGAGAACACCAGGAAAATCCCGCATAGCCATGAACAAGCTTGCAAGCTGCTCCGAGTCAGCCAAATTTTGGGCCATGTCGGCCTGTTGCATTTCCTGTAAAGCAGCCAGATCAGCTCCAGCACAAAATGCGTCGCCGGCCCCGGTCAATATGATAGCCTTGCAAACACCCGGCCTAGACAAATCTCGGAATACCGAGGTAAGTTCCTGCACCAGAGCTGCATTCAGCGCATTCCGCTTTTCGGGGCGGTTTAACGCTACCCTCGTAATTCGGCCCTCAGTGTGCAGCTCAATGCTTTCCAACTACGATTTGGCTAATGCAGGTTCATGAAACATGGCATCACTTTCAACGAGTCCGTCTTTTAACTGTACGATCCTCCGCGCATGGGATGCAATGTCCGTTTCGTGTGTAACTAAAATAATTGTGTTACCCTGACTATACAACTCTTCAAACAGATTCATGATCTCCACACCCGTTTTGGAATCCAAGTTACCAGTGGGCTCGTCAGCGAGGAGGATCGACGGACGGTTCACCAAAGCGCGTGCAATTGCCACACGTTGACGCTGACCACCTGAGAGCTCGTTGGGCTTGTGGTCCATACGGTCGCCTAATCCAACTTTGCGCAAAGCCTCTGCCGCCATTTCCTTGCGTTCGCTCGATTTGATACCGGCATAGATGAGTGGAAGCTCAACGTTAGCCAAACAATTTGATCGGGGCAGCAAGTTGAAGGTCTGAAAAATGAACCCGATTTCACGGTTCCTCACCACGGCTAGTTCGTCGTCGGAAAGATGGCTCACATTCGTGCCGTTGAGGATGTAATCGCCAGATGTCGGAGTATCGAGACAGCCAATCACGTTCATCATGGTCGACTTACCGGATCCCGACGGACCCATAATCGCCACATACTCATTCTTCTTTATGGTGAGCGACACACCATCGAGGGCTCGCACTTCCTGCGTGCCCATCTGGTAGTGCTTCTTGATTTCCTTCAGCTCGATGATGGAATTGAACAATGACATCAGTTTTGCGCTACAAGATTTAATCGGTTGTTTTTGACCGTGACTTTATCGCTCGGATTCAATTCTCGGGAGACCAGGCGATATGGCCCGATAACGACTTCCTGTCCAGCCTCAAGACCATTGGTGATTTGGATGTGCGTCTCGTCGCTGATGCCTGTCGATACTTCTACAATTTCGGCCTTGCCATCACGAACCACAAATACAACCTTACGAAGGTCTTCCTGGGGGATCAAAACGTCGCTTCCTTTATCAGACGATTCCGAAGCTTCATTTGGCTTAGTGGCAGCGGTTTTTGTCGTATCTGTTTTGATTTTGTTGAAATCGCGCACCGTTACGGCTTGGATGGGTACCGAAATGGCGTCGACTACCGTCTCGGTCATGATGTCGACCGACGCTGACATTCCCGGCTTGAAGATCGGTGATGGCGACAGGCTGCTTGTTTCGTCCGACGATTGACGGGCGATGCTCTCTCCGCTCGACTGGGGCAGATTGTGCAGCGTGGTGATGCGGATCTTGACCGTGTAATCCGTTACCTGCTCGGTGCTCGAAACACCCGTTATGTTCGCTGAGTTTGCGATTTCGGTGACCATACCGTCAAACGTCCGATTAGGATATGCATCGACTTCAATCTTTACCGAATCGCCGACACTCACATTTACGATGTCGGATTCATTCACACGCACTTCCACTTCCATCTGCTCGAGCTTAGCGATGCGCATGATTTCGGTACCGGTCATCTGCATGTTACCCACCACCCGCTCGCCAAGCTCGACGTTAAGCTTGCTGATGGTGCCATCCATCGGAGCGCGGATGATGGTCTGCTGCAGCTCCTCCTGTGCTTTGCGCAATGCGGCCTCGGCATTTTGGATCTGGAATTCGGCCGCCTTCAGGTTGGCTTCCTCCGATCGGAAATTCGTCTCTGATTGCAAAAATTCGACCTCTGAAATCAGCTTGCGCTCGAACAGCTGCTTTTGCCGCTCGAAGTTGAACTTCGACTGCTCGAAACTGGCACGGCTTTGCTCGTAACGCGCCCTCTGCGACGACAGGGTCGCATTCAACTGGTCGATCTGAGCCTGATAGATGTCGGGCTTGATTCGGATGAGCAGATCGCCGCGCTTTACGTTCTGACCCTCACTTACTTGCAATTCGATGATCTCTCCGGAAACGTCGGGCGATATAATCACCTCTGTCTCAGGGTTGATGCGACCCGATGCCGACACCATCTGTGTTAAGGTCTTGATCCCAACTTTGGTCGTTTCGACTTCCTTGCCGGCAGGTTCACCACCGATCACACCGGTGAAGCGCAGTATGACCCCAGCCACGATGATGATAATGAGCGCACCTCCGGTCAGATACCAGAATTTTCTGGATGATTTTGCTTTAGCCATGATAGATAGTGAGGTTAACGTATGACGGATGACAACTTAGCGAAGGGCGTCGATAGAGAAGGTCTCATCGATTTCGCCCTGGTAGTATTTGATGAGCTGCTCCTGGAAAATGAAGCGGTATAAGGCCTGAACCCGGTTAGATGAGGCCTGTACGAAGTCGGCGTTCGCCTGTGTGAGTTCGATCAGGGTGCTGGCGCCGACATTGTAGCGTTCCTGCGCCGTCTGGAAGGCCCGCTCGGATGCGATCAGCGCCTTTTGCGTGGTCTCCAATTCCTTGGTATAACCAATGTAGTCGGTATAGGCCTGGGCAACCTCCTGAATGACCGTGTATTCGAGGTTCTCGCGGTCGAGTTGGGCATTCTTGTAGTTGATGCGCCCAACTTGAACGGATCGCCAGGTGTTCAGACGCGTAAAGATCGGCACCTGCATGCTCACGCCAATTCCGTTGCCCACGTTGACATCAAAGAACTGGGTCGAGAATTTCTCGCGCTCTCTGGAAATGGGGTTGCGTTGACGATCGGAGTATGACGTGCGGAAGCTTCCGTTGGCAGAAATGGTCGGCAGGCGGGCGGCTTCTGCCGATTTAAGGCTGTAGTAGGCAATCTTAATCTGGGCGTCTTGAGCGGCAACGTCGCTCCGGTTGGCCATGGCTCGTTCGACCATGCTGCGCAGGTTCATTTCGCGCACTTGGATCATGTCTTCATTGAGCTCGGGAGTAACATACTCGTAACTTCCGAGGGGATCGATCTGTAACTGCCGAATCAACCGAAGCTGATTGTTGGCGGCGGCATTTTGCCTCTGAATGAGCACCAATTCGGCATTGGCGACGATGGCCTCCTGGTTGAATTGATCAACCAACGGGCGGGCACCAACTTCGACCTGGGCAATGATCTGCTCGAGCTGACTCCGGGATGACTCCAAGTTCTCCTCAGAAATCTGAATCAGCTCCTTGTCGAGCACCACCTGCAGGTATGCCGTGGCAACGCTGAAGATGATCGACTGGCGAATACGACGTTCGTTCTCCTGTGCACTGACCAATGCCGTCTGGCTTGAACGAAGATTGTATATATTTCTCAATCCCGAGAACACCGTAATGTTTGAGCTGATCGATCCACTGGCATTTTCAGTCACGATGTTGCCATATGTAAGTGTAACCTGATCGAACTGCTGTCCGCTTGACCTGTTGAAGCCCAGGTTGGCATTCAATGATGGGGCGAACTGCGCGTATGCATTCTTGATGTCGTACTCGGCAACCTCAATCGAGTTTTGGGCCCGCTTCATCTGGAAGTTGTTGTCGAGGGCGATGCGAACGGCATCCTCAAGTGTTATACGTTGCGTCACTTGTGCCTGGCTGACTCCGACAAAGGCAATACAAAGTGTAGCGAGCAAAAATAGCTGCCTGTGCATAATCGGTTTTAGAATGTTCATGGGGTAAGACTTCTCTACTTAAACGAATGTTTACTGAAATAGTTACAGTACAATTCCGGCAACCTCACGAAGCCGGACTTCTACAGCTTTGCAAGATAGGCATTTACCTATCAGGCACGGACTATATGAACGGTGTCCGTGCAGTAAACGTTTGCAAAAAAAACGTTAAAAAGCTTAGCTGTGGTCGGTATGTTCGCTGTTTCTTACCTTTGGAGAAGGAGTGAGGCGGTCAGCTATCAACTCTTCTGCCGACGACACTGCAAAGGCAATACCCTTCGATAAGAGCATGCGCTTCAACTCACCAAAGAGTGAGGGTCCCTGACGTATTACCGTCGAACCCTGCTTGCGTTGCCCACCCGACGAACCCACGACGATACCCACGCCAACAGCAATGCCTAAAGCAGCAAGAGGATAACGTCGTATCCAGTGGCGTGGATCTGTTTTTTGCTGCAGACTCTCTTTGATGTCGTCGATATTGCCTTCTAGCCCGCGTTCGATCGTCTCCAACTCTTGCTTCAACTGAGCTCTGCGCTGTTCGATTTCGCTGAGTTTTTTTGCCTGAATCAGTTCTTTCGATTCCATGTCACTCCAGATCCTTCTTTGATAATAGGTCAATAAATTGATTCAGCATCCATGATTTGGTGCTGTTATACAGGGATCGTGGTTTCTTGTTGAACAGAAGCACGCCAATTAGCAGTAAGGGCACCGCTGTTACCAAGTAACCGAGGGCCGTGCTCCCGAGAAGTTCACCGATGTAGTACGACAAACCCATCATGGCGAACAGGGCGGCTATCCCCAATGTTATGCCACCAAAAATGACGAAGACCAGTCGCGACAGAATCACCGATACCCCCTCGCTAATATCAAGAGCCATCAGCTCGAGACGCTTCTCAAGCATCATGCGCACCTCACCGGGCAGGCGCTTGACGGCATCCTGAATCATGTCGGGGTCGATATCGTCAGTTCTCTTCAAGGGTGCTACTTGTTACGGAATAAAATTCTTCCGATGAAGAAGCCGACGATGGCGCCTACAATCACAGACTCCACAGGATGATTGCAAACAACCTGCTCCGTCCTGCGCTTGACCTCGGCTATCCTCACATCCAATTCCGACTCCCTCAGGAAGTCGTTGCCTTGGCGTGCCAGCGCCACTACAGTGGACTCTATTCTGTCAACAACCTCATCCAGCATTGAAACACCTCGTTTGGGATTAGACTTTCAATAAAAAAGCGGTTACGTGTACAGCAATATACCGATACGTGGTGTGGACTTCAACAAATACCGATATCGGGCATTTCACTCGTAACGCAGCGATTCAATTGGATCAAGGCTTGCCGCCTTCACGGCTGGGTACACCCCAAATATCAGCCCGATTGCCGTCATCATCACAACACCGAGAATCGCCGCGCCCCATGGAATGATAAAACGGGCCTCCATGAGGACGGCCAGCATGTTGCCGCCCACAATTCCAAGAATAATCCCAATAAGGCCACCCAACTGGCAAATGAAGATGGCCTCGATGATGAACTGTTGGCGGATGGCCTTCTTTGTGGCGCCCACACTTTTGCGCACTCCAATTTCACGGGTTCTCTCTGTGACCGATACGAGCATGATGTTCATCACGCCGATCCCTGCCCCAAGGAGAGCGATACCGCCGACGACAAACGCAAATATTCCCAACACTCCCGTGAAGCTGTCGAAAGCGCTCGACAGCGAGTTATTGGTAACTACCTCGAAGTCGTTCGGTTTTCCGGGCTCCACCTTTCTGGCGGCCCTCAAAATACCGATAAGTTCATCCATTGTGGCTGGCACGGCCATCATGCTGGGCGACTGCACTTGAATTCCGATACTTCTCCATTCGCCACCCCCGTACAACTGCAGGAGGCGAGTATACGGTGCTAGTATGACCCGATCCTGAGATTGTCCAAAAATGGCGCCTCGGGGCTCCATCACTCCGATCACGGTGTATGACTGACCTTCCATTCGTATTTTTTTGCCCAGGGCGTTCTCATTCGCAAACAATTCCAAACGGATTTCGTCGCCTATAACAACAACGGACCTGGCATAGGCCACATCCTCGGCATTGATGTCTCTCCCCTCGGCAACGCTGGCGTTATTATTGACCATCCAGTGCTCATTGCTGCCACGCAATGGCACGTTTGGCTCGGTCTCCTTGTCGTTGTAACTGACCTTGTTGAACGCAAATGTGGTGACAGGACTCACGGCCCGGGCAAGGTTGGCACGGTCGCGAATGGTTTCGAAATGGTCGAATGTGATGTTCTTTCGGTTGCGAAACTCGCTCATGTCGCCCCCCATTTGAATTGCCGGCATCTTCTGAACGGTGATCACATTGCCTCCGAGTAAGGTCAGCGAGTCCTTAAAAAAGCCGTCGAGCACGCTCACGGCCGTCGACGAACCAATCACGGCGAATACGCCAACCACAATGGCAACCATAGTCAGGAATGAACGGAGCTTGTTCGCCGCAAGCGAACCCATCGCCATCTTAAAAACGTCGAGCAGATTCATGTAAATACCAGATTATTCGTAACGAAGTGATTCGATGGGATTTGAGTGGGCAGCACGACGTGCTGGCAGGTATCCAAACAGGACTCCAACAGCAGTACATATCATGAACGCACCAAATACGGTGCCCCAATCCATGTAAGCAACAAAGAACTGGTTAATAAGCTGTGTGACACCCAACGAGATGAGCACTCCCACCACGCCACCCAGACAGCAGACCGTAACGGCCTCTATCAAGAACTGAAGCAGGATTTGGTATGATTTCGCGCCGACGGCCTTACGGATGCCAATCTCCTTCGTTCGTTCCTTTACCGACACGTACATGATGTTCATCACTCCGATGCCTCCGACAAAGAGCGAGAGTCCCGTCAGAAAAATACCGATGCCGTAGATAGCGCCGGTCATCATTTGATACTGCTGACGGAATACGTCAAGTTTGTTAATTGCGAAGTTATTTTCAGCTTTTGCGTCGAGCTGGCGTATCCTGCGCATGATGCCCTCCAACTCGTACTCGCCCTGCTGCAGCGACTGCTCGTCGGGATACTTGACCTGGAGCGACACGCCCCTGCGAAGACCGTAAATCCTTCCGTAAGCACTGATCGGCACAAGTATCTGGTTGTCAAAATTCTGCATGCCCAGGAAATTGCCCTGCTTGGCCAGCTTGCCGACTACCTCAAAACGTTGCCCGCCAATGCGCACTGACTTTCCTATGGAGTTGCCTTGGGGGAATAGCACCTCTTCGACACTGGCTCCAATTATTGCGACACGCTTGTAACTTTGGTTCTCCTCATGTGTGAAGAACCGCCCATCTTCGAGGTCGATGGTGTTTGTGAGGCTGTAGTCGGGCGATACACCCGACACCGAAACACCATTGGCAAATTTGTCGGTGGCCCTCACCGTCACGGTTCGACGCGCGACAGCGGAAGCAGCCGAGACAAACTGGCTGTACTGACGAATTTTGTCGGCGTAGTCGACTTCCATCTCGGGGCGGTTGATATACAGCCACCATTTGTAGTTCGGACCCGGGTTCCATGGAAATTTTTCGACATAGAGCACATTGGTGCCCAACATGGCCATGCTGTCCTCAAAGGAGCGGTTCACACCGTTGATGGTGGTGTTCATGGCCGTGACGGCCACGATCCCGATGATGATTCCGAACATGGTGAGAAATGCCCTCACCTTATTGGCGCGTATGGCGGTGAAGGCAATTTTAACACCTTCCCAGACACTGCGAAGATAGACCATGAGCAGGGGTTTCGTGTAGCAATTCCTAAGTATACGGAGCTCTACGCCTTTTCGTTTCAATCTTTTTAAAGGCAATGGTCTTTACGGGCTAAACTGGTCCAAAATTCCAGCTCGAGCACGGTTTAGCTCGCTATTTATCCAGCTTTAATCACTGAAGGAACGGATTAAGCCTAAACTCCGTGTTCATTTTGTATCTTGCAGGTTTAATTACGCACACGTTACACACCCCATGAAACTCGACGTTCTCGCGATAGCAGCCCACCCCGACGACACGGAGTTAAACTGTGCCGGAACGCTGGCTGCACTAGTCCGGCAAGGTCTGAAGGTTGGCGTTCTCGACCTCACCCGCGGCGAAATGGGCAGTCGCGGCACACCCGAAGGGAGATTGGCTGAGGCTGCCGAAGCGGCTGGAATTATTGGACTTGCGGTGCGCGACAACCTCTCCTTGCCCGATTGCGGGTTGGACAACACACATGAGCACCGCCTTGCCATCATACGGTCTGTGCGCAGGTATCGACCGGACATATGCTTCGTCAACGCCCCTTCCGACCGGCATCCAGATCATGGAAACGCAAGCAGGTTAACCTCAGATGCCCTTTTTTATGCAGGGCTGTCCAAACTGGAAAGCATCGACACGAGCAACGACCCGCAGGAACCATGGCGGCCTTTTCATATCCTCCACTACATGCAGGACAGGCCGTTTGAACCTGACTTTGTGTTCGACATTTCCGAAACCATCGAAATAAAGGAACGGGCCATCTTGGCGTTCAAGTCGCAATTCAATGTTCATGACTCTGGGGATGAACCCCAGACGTACATATCAAGACCGAGCTTCTTTGAGGCGATCAGGGCACGTGCGCGTCACTTCGGACACTTGGTGGGTGTGGATTACGGCGAAGGATTCCTCTATCAAGGAAAGCCCATCCCTTTGCACGATTTGGCAATGTTTCTGGGCTCAAAGCCGACACGCTAGAAACTACTCGATAATGGCGAGAATACGCTTGTAATTGATCGCCTTCGCAAACTCCGCCAACAGTCGGCCATCGGGTATGTCGGTGGCACTGATCGTGACCAAGGTGTTGTCGCTCAGCAACAGGTTGATTTCGCCGGTCTTGTAGACAGGGTCATACTCTTCAATTGCCTTGAACCCTCCATACGTTGTGCTTTGCTTGCCTGTGTCCTTTGCGATCATAGGATTCGTCAAAAAGGATGCAAGGCTGCTCACCATCGGGGAGTTGGCGATGATGCTGATGATCACCTTGGATGCATTGCTAGCCTCGCTGTTCCGGTATGACTTGAAAAAGGCAAGGCCGGTTGAAGGATCTGCAGCCATTGTACCCGACTGGATGTACGAGTCTTCGTCGTCGTATGGGGTGTAGTTGGAGATCTTTGCAGGAAGACATTTGTTGAACTCGCGCGTCATTTCGTCCCACATCTCTTTGCGGGCGCTTTGTATGTTTCCCTCCAAGTCCTGCAGGCGCTGCGGCTTCAGGATGGTGTTCGAAGTATTTGTCTTCTTTTCGCTTTGAGCTTGTGAAAAAGCGAAATTTCCGGCCCCAGTGGCCAGGTAAGCGATGAAAAACAGGGGAACAAGCAGACGGATCATTAAGTAATGATTTCGATCAATATCGATTTGACAACAACAACCGGCATCAATGTAAGTCCTTGCGGCTTTATCGACAACCGAATTATGAATTTTTTGCCGTGTCGGAAAGTCTCACGGCGCGATCTCCCTAAGAACGCCATAGTGTGGACAAAATTGTGATCTGTCACAGCTCAAGAGCCGATTCTTGGATACATTTTTGTAGCCATTGATGGATAGACCGATTGCCGGCCACGATACTTCGGCCATGCAGCCAATCGCTACCGCCTTTGAAGTCGGTTACCGATCCTCCCGCCTCCATCACCAACAGGGCACCTGCTGCCACATCCCAAGGTTTCAGGTTCATTTCATAAAAAGCCTCAAGCCTGCCTGCTGCCACGCAACAAAGGTCATAGGCGGCACTTCCAGGTCTGCGAAGTCCCTCGGTGTCGCTAAGAATTCGATGCGCCAATGTTAGCATTGAGGTATAATCGATGCCTTCTTGAACAGGAAAACCCGTCCCAATAAGCGATCGGGAAAGTTCCGTTGTAGCCGACACCTTGACAAGGTTTCCATTGAGACGGGTAGATCCACCCTTCGTGGCAGTGAAGAGCTCATCACGCGAAACCTCAAGGACAACCCCAACCAAAGGTTCGGGTCCATCGTACAATGCGATGGATATGCAGTATGGCGGAAACCCATGGGCAAAATTGGTCGTGCCGTCGATAGGATCCACAATCCACCGCCTTCCGGACGTTAACTCCTCAGCCGAGCCCTCCTCTCCCAAGATGGCATCTTCGGGAAATGCCTCTGTTATGATTTGTCGAATAATCCTCTCCGATTCCAGGTCGGCGTCGGTAACGAGGTCAAACTTCTCCTTTGACCTGATCTGCAGCGTGCTTCTGTTCCTGTCGTAATCTCGCACCTTTTCTGCAGCCGATCGTGCGGCTTTAATGGCAACCTCCAACTCGTTGGCGTACATGTGGGTAAAAGTCTATTTCTTTTTTTTCATGCGCGAAAGATATTCCGTCGCGTCAAATGGATTGTAATCGTCCCTGTTTTTGAGCAGCTCATGTGGAGCACCGGGGAAGAGCTCGTCGAGTGGTCGCGACTGCATCTTCACCTTGAGGTTCGCCACCTTAGTGATGAGCCGCTGAAGCCGCACCTGGTCTTCCGGGGTAGTGGCTTCTTCAATTTCTTTCTCGTAATTGGCCCTCATCTTTTCGAGATGCAATATCTTGAGCGCCTTCAACGCCCCCTGAGCTGCCGCGAACGGCTCAGTGTCCCGCTGTGGAACCTTTCCCAGTTTTTTTGCCGAATTGTCGCTAACAGAATGCCTGTCCACGACAATTTCGCTTACGATGGACGGAATTGGCGGCGGCTTTTCGGTATATGCCGTGATGCTGATATCACCGTTCTCCTCCCATGTCTTGATAAGGTCGACATACAACTCCCTCAGTTCAGGATCTTCGAAATGGTCGGCATTGCTGAACGAGCCGATGAACTCAACCAGCGGTTTTCCGTAACTGAGCATGACTCGGAGGACCTCCTTCTCGGCGGCCCTCTTCATGGGCGGTATGGCAACAGGTTGCTGTTGCTGGTTGCTTCCATCCGGATACCTGGATCCGACCCTGGCGGTATTGCTGTCGTCGCGTTTCTGTTGAATGCGTGCATCCCGGTTTTGGCGTGCTATCAGTTGGCCCAATTCCTCGAAGAGTGTGCGGTCGCCTATTCGGGCCTGTTGGCTCAAGTACTGGATATAGGTTTCCCGTTTGACCGGCTCCTTCATCAACGCCAAGCTTCGGAGCATTCGGCTCACCGATTTCTGCTTTCTGCCTGGATCGTCCCACGAACCGCTCACCTGGGCTTTACGGATAAGGAAGGTCAGGAAATCGGCAGACTCCTGGGCCGAATACTTGGTAAAGGCATCTCCGCCAAATTGCCGCACGAACGAGTCGGGATCCTCGCCCTCGGGCAATTCGAGCATCCTTACCTCCAAACCCTCGGCAATGGCGATGTCCATTCCCCTGATCATGGCTGCCTGACCCGCGGCATCAGCGTCGTAGATCAGCAGCAGGGTGTCGCCATAACGATGCACCAAGCGAACCTGATCGGGTGTGAGCGCAGTACCGCTCGAGGCTACTGCATTGCCGATTCCAGCCTGGTACAGACTGAGCACATCGGTGTAACCTTCTACCAAAATCGCCGTTGATGATTTTCTTATCTCATTGCGGGCCAGGTGAATACCATATAGTACTTCACTTTTGTTATAAACAATGGTTTGTGGGGAATTAATGTACTTGGCGGTCTTTTCATTGCCCAAGATGCGGCCGGCAAAGGCGATAACCTTCGCAGACGGGTTGAAAATCGGAAACATCAGCCGACCCCTGAAATAGTCGTAGTGCCTTGATCCGGAGTCGTCGGCTCGAGCCAAGCCGGCATCCATGAGGTAGTCCAAGTTGATGCCGGCAGATACGGCAGCCTTGCACAGGGAGTCCCCCTTCGACGGAGCATATCCAAGTCCGGCCTTTACGATCGTCTCTCGTTTGAACCCGCGCTTCTTGAGGTATTGACGGGCCTCCTCGGCCTCATCCAGTTCCATGAGCTGGTTATGGAAGAACACCCCGGCAAACCGCAAGGCGTGATATACACCCTCTTTGCGCTGATACTCAGGATCGGAGGCCGAGTGGTCGGTCTCTTCGGGGAGGTCGATGTTGTACTTGGCCGCAAGCGTTCGGATGGCCTCGGTGAACCCCACGCCGTCCATCTGCATCACAAACTGGAAAACGTCGCCCCCTGCCCCGCATCCAAAGCACTTGTAGATGCCCATGCGCGGGGTGACATGGAACGAAGGCGACTTCTCGTTGTGAAACGGACACAGGCCTATGTAACCGCTTCCGCTGCGCTTGAGCTTAACGTGCTCGCCCACCACCTCAACGATGTCGGCCGCCTGTCGTACTTCCTCTTTCTTGTGGTCTGGTATCATGTCGGAAGATAATCAAAGGGAGTGTCGCGAACATTGCGATGTTTGCGTTGATAGCAACGATTTCAATCGGTATATTTATGGTTCTGTAGAAAAATCGATTTTTTAACAAAATTCCGGATACATGAGCGTTCTTGTAGGCAAAAACACACGGCTGGTCGTCCAAGGCTTCACTGGCAGCGAGGGTAGCTTCCACGCATCCCAGATGATCGAATACGGCACCAACGTGATCGGCGGCGTCACACCGGGCAAAGGCGGCACAAAACACCTCGACCGTCCCGTTTTCAATACGGTAGCCGATGCCGTGAAGCACGAGGGTGCCAATACCAGTGTGATTTTCGTGCCACCAGCCTTTGCCGCCGACGCTATAGCCGAAGCCGTTCTAGCCGGAATCAAGACTATTGTCTGCATCACCGAAGGCATCCCTGTGAAGGACATGATCTTCGCCAAAGACCTCGTGCAGGCGCACGGTGCCACCTTGATCGGCCCAAACTGTCCGGGTGTCATCACTCCCGGCGAGGCAAAGGTGGGCATCATGCCGGGCATGATCTTCAGCCCTGGGCGAATCGGCCTAATATCGCGCTCGGGTACCTTGACCTATGAGGCGGTAGACCAGCTAACGAAGGCAGGTTTGGGACAAAGCACAGCCATCGGCATCGGTGGCGATCCCGTGATCGGAACCACGCACCTTGATGCCGTCAAGCTTCTGAACGACGACCCTGACACCGATGCCATCGTCCTTATCGGCGAAATTGGGGGCACCAACGAAGAGGAAGCCGCCGCTTGGATCAAGGAAAACTGCAAGAAGCCGGTTGTTGCATTTATCGCCGGCCGCACCGCCCCTCCAGGCCGTCGCATGGGTCACGCCGGCGCAATCGTGTCGGGTGGAAAGGGAACCGCACAGGAGAAGATGGACGCCCTCGAAGCCGCCGGTATCACCGTGTGCGAAAGCCCCGCAATAATCGGTGCCACCATGAAGCAGCTGCTCGAGAAGTAGAGTAGTTAGTAGTTAGT
>CAYWCV010000007.1:29895-55649 GCA_964456845.1 uncultured Chitinophagales bacterium
TAATCGGTGCCACCATGAAGCAGCTGCTCGAGAAGTAGAGTAGTTAGTAGTTAGTAGTTAGTGGTTAGTAGTTAGTAGTTAGTAGTTAGTTGTTTGTAGGGACAAAAGACAATCGGTTAAAATGCCGTCATTTCCTTCATATCGGCAAGTACCACTGACCACTAACTACTCTACATGATCCTTCCCGTATCTGACAAGTCCGGCAGTTGTCCTCTGTATCGAAAAAGAAACTTAAGCAGCTTTACCAGTCCGACCGACTGCTTTCGCACATACCATTGGTCGGCGGCACGTCGAACGCCCAGCCCGTAGGTCGGATAGGCGTGGATGGTGTCGGCGATCTTGCGCAGGCTCACTCCGTTTCGCATTGCCACGGCCAGCTCTCCGAGCATTTCGCCAGCCCCCTTTCCGACGACGCTGGCTCCATAGATTTTTCCGTCGCGCGAACGGGCGAAGACCCTGATCAAACCGGGCATCCCCCCCTCCGCCAATGCACGGTCAACCTTGCTGTAAGGAAACTCGTAGACGTCGAATCGCACACCACGCTCCTTTAGTTCGAGTTCGCTTTTACCTACAGATCCCACTTCAGGATCTGTGAAGGTGACCCAAGGTATCGTATTGGTTTCCATACCTTTAGGAATCTTCAGAGCAATGTTAGTGATGGCCGTTTTTGCCATATGCTCAGCCATGTGCGTGAACGCTTGGCGTCCGGCCACATCCCCCGCCGCAAAAATATGCCTCACGTTTGTTCTGCATCGCTGGTCGACCGTGATCGCCCTCTTGTCGAGAATGACGCCGGCAGTCTCAATGGCCAGATTGGCAGTGTTGGGTTGTCGGCCGGCAGCAACCAGGAAATGGCTGCTTCGAAGGGTTATGGCACCCAGTGGGGTCTTGACGTCGCATATGATGCCGCCATCGACGCGACTCACTTCCTCGACGGTAGACCCCAGGTGGAATTCAATTCCTTCGGCCTTCAAGGCATTGAAGAGCACCGAGGCGCTTTTGGGGTCGTCGCGCGGCAAAATGCGGTCGGCCTGGTCAATCACGGTGACTTTGGATCCCAGCCGGGCGAAAGCCTGGGCCATTTCGCAGCCAATCGGACCGCCACCCAGGATGACGAGCGATTCGGGAAGTTCGGCGAGTTCGAACAGGGACTCGTTGGTGAGATAGGGCACGGAATCGAGTCCTACAATGGGCGGAATGGCCGGTTTGGAGCCTGTGGCGACTACGAAGAAGCGGGACGTTACCGTTCGGAGGGTATCATCACCGGAAATGGTGATGGTGTGAGCGTCGGTGAAGGCGGCACGCCCAAAGGCAACTTCGACCCCCATTGATTGGTATATATCCGGCCGATCGGCCTCGTCATAGACAAATTCCCGAATCCGGTGTACTTCTGCGATTACCTTTTGGAAATCGACGGTCAAACCATTGTTCTGGTGTGCGTAACCAAGTGAGGTTTTGCCACGGTGCACATCAGCGGCAATGTGCAAAAGGGCCTTGCTGGGTATGCAGCCATGCCAGGTGCAGTCGCCGCCAAGCCGGTCGACCTCGACCATGAGGGTCTTCATCCCAAAATTTGCCGCCATGCCGGCAGAGGTCAGTCCGGCAGCCCCCCCGCCAATAACGATGATGTCGTAGTCCACTTGATTGATGGGTCTGGAATGGGGGCAGCAAGGCGCCCTTGGATGTTGTGGTGAAACCTATCAGCAGGTTTGCAATATAACGAAGTCATCGTTTTCGCCCCTGACCTGGTCCGTATACGATTAAACAAATTTAATAAAATTTAGTCATCGCATTTGCTTTCAAGCAGTTATCTTCGGTTGGAAAATATTCGGAATAATGCATTTCAGAACATTGCGTGATAACGGTAACTAAACTTACTGGTTCGTCGATTCGTGCCATCATACCTGAGCTGGCAAAATTACGGATCGCCATCTTTCGCGAGTATCCCTACTTGTACGAGGGATCGGCGGAGTATGAAGAAAAATACCTCCACAGGTACTCGGAATCTGAGCAGTGTATTGTGGTGCTCGTGCAGGACGGTAGCCAGATTGTGGGAGCGTCGACGGGAATGCCCCTTGCCGATGAGGCCCCAGAGGTTGTTAATCCAGTCCGAAATGCGGATTATGACATACGTCAGTGTTTTTATTTTGCGGAGTCGGTTCTGATGCCGCAATACAGGAAGAGACGACTGGGTCATCGCTTCTTCACCGAGAGGATCAACCACGCATTTGATTATGGCTACGAGTTGGCCTGCTTCTGCTCAGTTGTAAGGCCAGACGACCATCCACTCAGGCCTGCTGACTACCGTCCATTGAATGATTTTTGGGCAAAACAGGGGTTCAGGAAATTGGATGGCGTCACGACGACGTTTTCATGGAAGGAATTTGGCGAGGATACCGAATCAGCCAAACCCATGGAGTTCTGGATGCGCAAGCTCTAGCCATATTTCGCGAACAACTAACCATAAGTTTGTGTATTTTGCTTGATTATACCGACACCGTCAGGTTTCGGTACGACGTCAAAATATTTTCACCCCTTCAGGGGATACATCAAGCACCTAACACCTACTACTGTGGAAACAAAAATGACCGCCAGGCTGGCAGCTATCCAGACTCTTGTTCAGTTCGACGAGAGGTTACACCTCACGCAGTCGATCATGGACGAGCTTACCGGGCAAGATCGACAGCAAGCCAACGAATATGTGCAGGGGGTGCTTCGCCGCCGCATGTACCTAGACTTCCTTATCGACCATTACTGCAGCATTGAGATCGCCACAATGGGCAGTTTTATCAAGAATATCCTCAGAGTGGGCATTTACGACCTTCTGTTCATGGACGGAACTCCCGACTACGCGGCGATCAACGAGGCTGTGGAAATCGGTAAGAACAAAGTGAGTTCGAAGACGGGCGACCTGATCAACGCCATATTGCGCAAGATACAGCGTGAGGTAAACGAGCTTCCGAAACCGTCGAGCGATCGTCGCTCCGCACTGGTTGCGATCACCTTTTCACATCCCGAGTGGATGGTGGAGCGCTACGTGAAGCGGTTCGGAGAGCGCGACGCCTTCCAGCTCATGCAGGCCAACAACCGGAGGCCTGAGTATTACGTGCGCGTGAACACGTTGCGCACGACGGTCGAAAATTTCGAGCTTCGCCTTTCAAAAAGTGACATCGAGTATGAGGCCAGCGAATGGCTGCCGGGTTACTTCAAAGTTCAATCATTGAACAAAATCCGCCAAAAGGGCTGGATCGAGAAAGGGTTTTGCCAAGTGCAGGACATTGCCGCCGGCTTTGCACCCTGGATTTTGGATCCGCAGCCGGGCGAAACGGTGTATGACCTGTGTGCCGCACCCGGTACGAAAACCATCGTCCTATCCGACATGATGCAGAACGAGGGTGAAATCCTCGCCGTTGACATCAATGCCGACCGTGTGGCCAAAATTGCGGAAAATTCGGAGACATTCGGTGCCGAGAACGTCAAAATACGCCGTGCCGACATCACCGAAGAGCGATTCAAGCTTGCTGACGCCGTTCTTCTCGACGCTCCCTGCTCTGGCACGGGCGTGTTGAGCAAGCGGGCAGACTTGCGCTGGCGCCGCACCGAAGATGACATCATGAAGGCAGCAGAGCTACAGACCGAGCTCCTCGATTCAGCAGCAAACATGGTGAGCCGTGGTGGGCGTCTGGTCTATTCAACATGCTCGTTAGAGCCTGAGGAAAACTGGAACCAAATTGAAAACTTCTTGAAGGAGTACGACAATTTCGAGTTACAGGACCTCAGCGACTACCTGCCCGAAGAAGTGCTCACGCACGACGGCATGGCATATCAGACGTTGCCCCACTTGCACCATTGCGACGGCCACTTTGGCGTTCTGCTCAAGAGGGTTAAGTAGGGACATTGGACATTGGACATTCTAGTCATCGCTTGATCTAGTGATCTTACAGATCCGCGGTCATTTTTAAATTTTCATTCTTCAATCTTTACGATGCTCGTAAAAACGTATGAACCGGGTCCAATCGAGTCAAGATTGTACGCTCGTTGGATGGAACTCGGTTGTTTCAGGTCGACACCAGACTCCCGCCCATCCTACAGCGTGGTGATTCCGCCGCCGAATGTTACTGGTGTTCTGCACATGGGTCACATGCTCAACAACACCATTCAGGACGTGTTGGTGCGTCGTGCACGCATGCAGGGATACAACGCATGTTGGGTGCCTGGCACCGACCACGCTTCCATTGCAACCGAGGCAAAGGTCGTTCACAAACTACGCGACCAGGGCATCAGCAAGGGCGACATCGGCCGTGACGCCTTCCTTGAGCATGCATGGGAGTGGACCGAAAAACATGGCGGGATAATCCTTGAGCAACTCAAGAAGCTCGGGGCGTCCTGCGACTGGGAGCGCACGCGTTTCACCATGGAGCCCGATCTGTCGGATTCCGTGATCGAGGTATTCATCGACTTGCACAAGAAGGGCCATATCTACCGAGGCCACCGCATCGTGAATTGGGATCCCAAGGCACTTACGGCCGTGTCGGACGAAGAAGTGCTTTACAAGGAAGTGAATGCCAAACTGTACTATGTTCGCTACAAGATTGTTGGAACGGACGAATGGGTCGTCATTGCGACAACACGACCCGAAACTATCCCGGCCGACACCGCACTTTGCGTGCATCCGGACGATGAGCGCTATGCCAAGCTTGCCGGGGCACGTATTGAAGTTCCGTTAACAGGCCGGACAGTACCTGTAATTTTCGACGAATACGTCGAACGCGAGTTCGGAACCGGTGCTCTTAAAGTTACACCGGCCCATGATGCGAACGATTATGACCTGGGCGTTAAACATGGCCTCGAGGTGATCGACATGCTCAACCCGAACGGTACACTTAATGAGCATGGTGGCAAATGGCAGGGAATCGACCGTTTCGCGGCTCGTAAAGCAATGGCCAAAGAGCTCGAAGAGCTTGGCCATATCGTGAAGATCGAGGAGATGAAGAGCAACATCGGCTACTCGGAGCGGACCAACGAGGTAATTGAGCCCCGTCTTTCGCTGCAGTGGTTCTGCAGCATGGATTCGATGGCAAAACCGGCACTCGACGCTGTAATGAACGGCGACATTGCCCTGTACCCCGACAAATTCAAGAACACCTATCGCCACTGGATGGAGAACATCCGCGACTGGTGCATCTCGCGGCAGCTCTGGTGGGGACATCGTATCCCGGCTTGGTACACTCCCGACGGAGATGTTGTCGTTGCCAAGACAGCCGAAGAGGCCCTCGAGGTTTTTTCTGCGTCAAAGCCTGGCATCACTGCTCGCGACATTACCCAAGATGAGGACGTTCTGGACACATGGTTCTCGAGCTGGCTTTGGCCAATATCTGTGTTCGACGGACTCAATCGTCCGGACAATGAGGATATCAGATACTACTACCCTACCAAGATTCTGGTGACGGCGCCTGAGATTCTGTTCTTTTGGGTAGCAAGGATGGTCATGGCCGGTTACGAATGGCGTCGGGAGAAGCCGTTCGATGCCGTGTACCTACACGGGATTGTGCGCGACAAGCAAGGTCGGAAGATGTCGAAATCGCTCGGAAACTCGCCCGACCCTCTCGATCTGATTGCCACCTACGGGGCCGACGGTGTGCGCATGGGCATGTTGCTGAGCGCCCCGGCTGGAAACGACATCCTATTCGACGAATCTTTGTGCGAACAGGGGCGGAATTTTGCCAACAAGATCTGGAACGCATTTCGTCTGGTAAAAAGTTGGACAGTCGATGACACAACTCCAGTAAGTCCACAGGCTGCATTTGCAGCCGAATGGTTTGAGGCAAATCTCAACCGGGAATTGACTGTCATAGAGGACCACTTCGCCAACCTTCGCCTCTCTGACGCACTCATGGCGGTTTACAAGCTGTTTTGGGACGATTTCTGCTCCTGGTATCTCGAACTGGTGAAACCGCCGTTTGGAGAGCCTATGGCGACGGAAACTTACAAGGCCACGACCGACCATTTCGACCGACTGCTCCGAATCTTGCACCCGTTCATGCCGTTCATCACCGACGAACTTTGGATGCATCTTTCAGATCGTGGCGAAAATGACACCATCATGTTGAGCGCATGGCCTGAGCAGCGCGATTATGACAAGGCCATGCTTCAGTCGTTCGACTCTCTGAGCGAGATCGTCGCGGCCGTGCGAGCCATTCGTGCCGAGATGCAGGTCAATGCCAGTGCAAAAGTGTCGATTGTGCTCCAAACCGACGACTCCAATCTTGCCGACACCCTGTCTTCGCTTGAACCGGTGTTTCGTAAAGTGCTGAAACTCGAAGGATTCGTAGCAGGCACCCAAGTCGAAAAACCCGAAAAATCGGCGGCCGCCATGGCAGGGAGAGTCGGTGTTTACGTGCCTCTCGAAGGTCTCATTGACCTCGACAAAGAGCTCGATCGCGTCGACAAGGAAATCTCACGGCTTGAGGGGTTCCTCAAGGGTATCGACGCTAAGCTCGGCAACGAGAAGTTCGTTTCGAACGCACCCGAGCAGGTATTGGCCAACGAACGACAGAAACAATCCGACACATTAACCAAGCTCGAACGTCTAAACGAAATTCGACAGCAACTTCAGGGATGAGTCTCTCAGGGAATTTATTCAGCACGACCGGCGACGCTCTGCTTGAAGGCCTGAACCCTGCGCAGAAGCAGGCTGTGACACATCTCGATGGTCCCCTGCTCATCATCGCAGGTGCCGGTAGCGGCAAGACGAAAGTGCTGACGCATCGCTTGGCGTACCTGCTTGATCAACAAAAGGCTCGGGCTAGCCAAGTGCTCGCCCTCACTTTCACGAACAAGGCCGCCAGGGAGATGCGCGAGCGTATCCAACACCTGATCGGCGATGAGGCGAATCATCTGTGGATGGGCACCTTCCACAGCATCTTTTCGAGGATACTCCGATACGAGGCCGAATCCATCGGATACAAAAACACCTTCAGCATCTACGACTCGGAGGACAGCGAAAAGACGATCCGGAACATCATCAAGGAGCTCAACTATGATCCTCGTGAGGTAAAGCCGTCGGCGATCAAATTCAGAATAAGCTCCGCCAAGAACTCGCTGATATCCTCAGACGAATTCTCCCAGCACATACGCAGCAGCATGGACGATGTCGCTGCCAAGGTCTACCCCATCTACGAAACCAGGCTGAAGCAGAGCAATGCGATGGATTTCGACGATCTGCTCATCAAGCCGATCGAGCTGTTCGAACAGCATCCGGAGGTCTTGGAGCGTTGGCACGACCGCTTCCGGTACATCATGATCGACGAGTATCAGGATACAAACCACGCACAGTATAAAGTGACAAGCCTGCTCTCCTCGAAGTACCGAAACTTGTGTGTTGTGGGCGACGATGCGCAGAGCATCTACTCCTTCCGTGGTGCCGACATCAGCAACATCCTTGATTTCGAGCAGAGTTACCCCGATGCAGCACGTATTCCGCTCGAGCAAAATTATCGGTCAACGTCCATGATCCTGAGATGTGCCGATTCGGTGATCAAGCAAAACTCGGGCCAGCTTGAGAAGACGCTATGGACGGAGAACGAGCAAGGCGAGCCGGTCACCGTCTATGAGCACTTCGACGAGCGCGAGGAGGCAAATCGGGTTGCATCTGTGCTTCACCAGCACCGCATCCGTACAGGTTACAATTATAACGAGTATGCCATCCTGTACCGCACGAATTACCAAAGCCGACTCTTTGAAGAGGCATTCCGACGCAAGGGTATTCCCTACCAGCTCGTTGGAGGAGTATCTTTTTATCAGCGAAAAGAGGTCAAGGATGTAATTGCCTACCTCAAACTCCTTGTCAATCCCAACGACGAGGAGGCACTGTTGCGTGTGATAAACGAACCGGCGCGTGGCATCGGCGACAAGACGATGGGCGATTTAGTCGCGGTGGCCAGAGCAAATCAGGTACCGCTGTGGACCGTCATCAAGGACGTCGATTCCACCGACGTATACAAACCGGCCAAGTCGAGGATCAACGAGTTCACGGGCATCATTGACACGGTGCGTGAGCAACTTGGGCAAGTCGCAATGATAGACTCCGTGCGAACATTGATGGAACAAACAGGCTATGTGCAACAGTATGTAACGGAAGGGACCCAAGAGTCGCTTGGGCGCCGTGAAAATATCGTCGAACTGATGAACGCCATCGCCTACTTTGAACAGCAACATCCAGAATCTGACTTGGCAGCCTTCCTCCAGGATGTGAGCCTTGTCACGGATGCCGACGCCCTCGAAGACGGAAAGCCGGCGGTCACACTCATGACGGTGCATGCCGCCAAGGGGCTTGAGTTTAACGTTGTGTTCATCGTTGGTTTGGAGGACGACCTGTTTCCTATAGGTGCCAGAGTAGGAGAAGAAACTGACCTTGAGGAAGAGCGACGCTTGTTCTATGTGGCCATAACTCGCGCGAGGAAAGAACTATTCATGAGCCATGCACGTAGCAGATTCCGTTTCGGTGAGCAGAAAGATGGTGTCCGATCCAGGTTTATCAATGAGATCGATCCAGCGGTCATCCGGGCGGAAACGGGGGCTTCGCTGCGGAGAATGGGCTCGGCTTCAGCATATGGATACCTCGGTTCCACGCCAGAGAACAGAAAGCCCGCCATGAACGGCGGAACCCATGTGGTTTACGACGACAATTGGAGTAAACCTTCGCAGCCTGTAAGATCATCGGGTGTGACCGTCCATTACGATCCAATCGACGGAGACCCCTACCAACCAGGTGCAAAAGTGTTGCACCCTACGTTTGGCCCGGGTAAGATCTTAGCCAGAGAGGGTCAGTCTGACCAAACTAAAGTGACCGTTTTTTTTCAGGGTCACGGTCAAAAAAAGCTGATGCTCAAATTTGCAAAGTTGAAGCCGATGTGAAGATGAATCAGCGAGTGCCCAAATATTTCAGAAAGATCTTCAGCGTACTTTCGGCCGCTGCACTCCTTTATGTGGTTCCGGCAGATGTTTCAGTGGCACAGCTGTATTTCGACCCCGTCTCAACTGCCATGGGTAACAGCACCCTCATTTCGACAGGATACAGGGCCATAAACACCAACCCGGCAAATTTGCTCATTGAATCAGGTCCGGGTAAATGGCAGGTAGGAATCGGGGAGTTTGGTGGCCTTCACAACCATGCAGGTGTAAGCTTTGAGGGAAGCCGGCGGTCTTACATCGACGAGTCCTACCGTCCCTTTCATTTGAATATGCCCACATTGACACCCGACGAGCGTGGTCAACTGCTTGGACAATGGTTCTCACAACGACGAGAGCGCTTCGACAAAGTGAGCAGTGCATCCGTCTTGCTTTTTGGCCTCAGCCATATCGGTGACGACGCTGCATTCGGAATTGCAGCGAGGGCTCGCACATACAGCACAATGTCGGTTGGCAAAGGCTGGTACGACTTGGGTGGAAGCAGTCCTGACACCAGTATGGTCATAAACCGTAATTTACGGCAACAAGCGGGGGCCTGGCTGGAGGTGTCGCTAGGGATGGCCCGCGACCTTGACTTCTTCACTGGGATGACGGCCGAGAACCACAGGCTCATCTTGGGGCTTGCGCCTAAGCTTGTCATTGCGGGACCACATCTGGATTTGACCTACTCGGCCGAATATTCGCCTGCAGGCAATGGCAGCATCGAAGGAGGTCACTCCTACGACATCAGGAGCAGTGGGTTTTTCAACGGCCCCATCAAAGACTATTTTGTGAGCCGAAGCTCAGACTTTAATATCCAGATACCCGAGAACACATCGTTACTCAGCGAAACCACAGGATATGGTTTTGGCACCGATTTCAGCTTGACCTACGACATCTTATTGAACGCTGATTCAGGATACACGGGCGAAGGCAACCGGCTTCGAGTAAGTGTTGCCATGACGGACCTTGGCTTCATCGTCTATGGTGGCGACGTGTACACCCGCAGAATTGACACCGACTCATTGACCATCGACCAAGCCATGCCAACATTGTATGAACCAACAGGTCGACTGGGTGACTGGTTTTACCTGATTGAACAGCAAGACGGAGACAGATCCTCTTTCGACAATCAGGCCGAAGTTTCAAACAGCAGTATTGCATACGGCCTTCCAGCTGCCGTGCATGGTGGGTTAAGCCTGCGTTATGGCCGTCTTTTGACAATCGTTCAAGCTAGTTCGGGACTCAACCTCCAGGCCGGAAACACGCGCCGAGTGCGCTTGAGCGCAGGAACCGAGTACCGTGGGTTGCCTTGGCTACCACTACGGGCCGGCTTCCTGACCGACGGTCTTGGAGGGGCCGAAGTGACATTTGGCGCAGGTATCGACGCCAGATACTACGAACTTGCAGTTGGAGCCCGATACCGTCCACCAAACGGAGACCAAGGCTGGTTGCCCACAGCCGCAGGAATGGCAGCATTAAACATTCGATTCTGAGATTATGGAAGAGCACAAGAAGTTTCTGCTGGAAGCAATCAAATTATCGGCAATCAGTCTCGAAAAGGCTGATGGTGGACCATTTGGATGCGTCATTGTAAAGAACGGCGAGATCGTCGGACGCGGGTACAACAAGGTGATAGCCAACCACGATCCTACTGCCCACGCCGAGGTGCAGGCAATCCGCGACGCCTGTAGCAATCTGATGACACATCAGCTTGACGGCTGCGTGTTATATACCAGTTGTGAACCATGCCCCATGTGCCTTGGAGCCATTTACTGGGCACGTCCCGATGCGGTCTACTACGCCAATACGCGCCATGATGCTGCCGGCATCGGATTTGATGACGCCTTTATCTACGAACAGATCAACCGATCCGATTCCGAGAGGTCGATTCCAACTCGACATGTCGAGATTGAGGAGGCGAAGGCTGTGTTTGATGCCTGGGTGCGCAAGGACGATCGCCCAACGTATTGATTTACACATATTTTGTACATATATTTAAAAGTGCCCTTCTGGATCAGCAGCCAAGCATCGCCGTATGCGCTTGGTCATTGTTGACAGGAATGAACCTGCCTGACCTATTGGCAGGAAACATCTGATTTTGTGCAAACTTGCCACTTTTGTGCTAGCATTTCGTCAGATATCTTGAATTTCAGGAATTTGGCCTCAAATTTGCATGTTTAAACTGCAAACAGATCAATGTATTTACAAATTACTACTACATGACTTCCTCCATTGGGCAGAAACCATTTACGTTCGGCGACGACTTCAACGAAGATTTTGAACAGTCCATCCCACTGATGAGTGAGGATGAAGTTCGCAAGATTGACGAATCTGGTGTACCTGAAGCATTGCCCATATTACCGTTGAAAAATACGGTCCTCTATCCCGGCGTAGTTATCCCAATCACCGTAGGCCGCGACCGCTCGTTGGAGCTCGTGCGGGCGGCGTATGAGAACGACCGCATCATCGGAGTGGTGTCACAGAAGAACAGCGACCAAGAAGACCCTGGTCCCGACGATCTTCACCGCATAGGAACCGTTGCTCAGATCCTCAAGTTGATCAAAATGCCCGACGGAACCAAGAGCATCGTCATTCAGGGCAAGAATGTGTTCGAAACATTGTCTATGGTCCAAACGGAACCCTATTTCATGGGCCATGTTCAGAAGTATAAAAACGAGATGGACCTCGAGGGCATTGAGCTGGACGCTTCAATTCGGACGCTCAAGGAGACGGCTATACAGATTGTCAACACCTCGCCGAACATTCCGTCTGAGGCTGCCGTTGCGATCAACAATATCCTCAGCCCGACGTTTTTATTGAACTTCATTGCTGCGAATCTGAATATCAGCATCGAAGACAAGCAGCGGATTCTTGAGACACAGAACTTCAGCGGCCGCCTCAAACTGGTTATGGAACACCTCAACAAAGAGCTTCAGGTACTCAATCTGAGCGAGGAGATCCGTTCGAAGGTGAAATCCGACATCGACCAGCAGCAGCGTGATTTCTATCTTCGCCAACAGATGAAGGCCATACAGGAGGCCTTGGGCGACAATACGGACCAAGAAGTGATCGAATCGCTGAAGGAGCGCGCAAAGGCAAAAATGATGCCCGAGCATGCCCGCAAGGTGCTCGATAAAGAACTAGACCGACTCGATCGCACGCCGTCGGCATCGCCGAACTACGGCATGCAGTACAACTATGTTGAGTGGATACTGGACCTGCCCTGGGACAACTACTCCACCGACAAGCTTGACCTCATAGAGGCACAGAAGGTGCTTGACGAAGACCACTACGGCTTGGAGAAGGTGAAGAAGCGCATTATCGAATATTTGGCGGTGCTAAAGCTTAAACAAGATATGAAGGCGCCGATACTCTGTCTGTACGGACCTCCCGGAACGGGTAAAACCTCCCTTGGAAAGTCTGTAGCCAGAGCTTTGAATCGTGAGTTTGTACGTTTCAGCCTTGGTGGACTTCAAGACGAGGCCGAAATACGAGGACACCGTCGCACGTATATAGGGGCCCTTCCCGGCCGTATTTTGCAGAGCATGAAGAAGGCGGGGACATCAAACCCCGTCATGATGCTCGACGAAATCGACAAAGTGGGCATGAGCTACCGTGGCGACCCCACCTCCGCCCTTCTCGAGGTGCTCGACCCGGAGCAGAACTACACGTTCTACGACAACTACCTAGAACTCGAGTACGATTTGTCGAAGGTGCTGTTTATTGCAACGGCCAATTCGCTCGACTCCATTCCAGCGCCGCTGCGCGACCGTATGGAGATCATCACCATATCGGGCTACACCCTCGAAGAAAAGACACAGATTGCAAAACAGTACCTTGTACCCGATCAAATCAAGGAGAACGGGCTCACGGAGGCGCAATTTTCGATCTCAGACACCGCGATCAGCAGCATCATCGACAGTTACACACGTGAGTCTGGCGTGAGGAACCTGAACCGTGAAATTGGCAGTGTCGTGCGTGGGGTGGCCGCCAAAATCGCCCGTGGTGACGTCGATCAGGCAACTGTCGACGCTGTTGACATCGAGACATATCTTGGCAAGAAGAAATTCTTCTCCGACGTGGCCGAGCGTACAAAAGTGCCGGGGGTTGCCACTGGTTTGGCTTGGACGCCGTTCGGTGGAGACATCCTCTTCATCGAGGCAAGTGTCGCACCAGGATCTGGGAAGCTCACGATCACGGGTCAACTCGGCGACGTCATGAAAGAGTCGGCCGCCCTGGCACTGTCGTACCTCAAAGCTCATTCCGAGTCATTGGGCATACCTAGCACCGCATTCACCGAGTGGGATCTGCATCTGCACGTGCCAGCCGGCGCCGTTCCAAAAGATGGGCCATCGGCCGGGGTGTCCATCATGAGCGCCATCGCATCCATCTACACGCAACGGTGTGTCAAAAACACGGTTGCGCTAACCGGCGAGATAACCTTGCGTGGGCTTGTGCTTCCCGTTGGCGGCATCAAGGAGAAAGTGTTGGCGGCAAAACGCGCCGGGATCAAAGAAGTGCTGATTCCTATCCGAAATGAAAAAGACTACTCCGAAATCGAAGCTGAGACCATCAAGGGGTTAAAGGTGACCTATCTAGAGCGCATGGAACAGGTTTTGCAACTCGTGCTCGACAAGAAGGCCGTTGTGGACCCAGCCGAAATGTTTTCACCAAGAAAGCCGAAAACGGAATTGGCATCGGTCAACTAGATCAACATGGGTTGCCAATTGAGTATCTTGAATCTGAATCTGAATGTGATGCCAATATTTCGTTCACCTTGAAGGGTAGAGTCATACAATCGACTGGTAAGTGGTACACTGTGAAAATTGACAGTGGAGACGAAATATTGTCGAGCCTCCCCGGCAAGTTCCGGCTCAAAGAATACGACCGAACCAACCCGATCGCCGTAGGCGATTGGGTTGATGTCGACTTGCTCGACGATGGCTCCGGACGCATCTCCGACATTCATGAACGGACAAACGCCCTGTTGCGAGAGGCTACTCACGGCAGACGGGGATCTCAGATGATAGCGGCCAACATCGATTTAGCCATCGTTGTTCAGTCGCTGATTCAACCAGAGTTCAAACCCGGTTTCACCGATAGGTTTCTCGTGACGTGTGAGGCATACGGAATCCAGCCTCTGATCGTCATCAATAAAGTCGATTTGGCCGGTTCAAATGCCAAATCATACCTCGACGACACCCTCTCGTTGTACAGGTCGATCGGTTACGACATCTTGCCCTGCAGCATACACGACAGCGACATGCTCGCTGCCGTGCAAAACGCGATCGCCGGAAACACCTGCGTGTTCATCGGTCCTTCCGGGGTCGGCAAAAGCAGCATACTGAACGCAATCGACCCAGAGGCTGGCCAGTCGATCGGACAGATATCAGAGTGGTCGAAGAAAGGCATGCATACCACGACATTCGCCCGTTTGATCCCCCTGAATAGCGGCGGATCGATCGTCGACACACCCGGCATACGTGAATTCGGCCTTTTTGAAATCGAGCCGGAGGAAATTGACCAGTGTTTCCCCGAAATGGAGCCGTTCAGAAACGAATGCAGATTTCATAACTGCATGCATTTGGATGAGCCCGGTTGCAAAGTGACGAAAGCGTACGACGAAGGCAACATATATCCCTCCAGATACCGTTCGTACATCAACATCGTCGACAGCCTTCGGAACCCTGCACGCTGATTTGATGTATTTATAAAAAAAGGGCTCTGATTACTTGAATTAACCCTGTTTTTAGCCGTTTTATGTTGATTTTTTTCGCGAAAAGCTGTAAACATACCCTAATAATGTCCATCTCAGCTCCTAGCATGTCTAGAATCCTCCTCATAGCGTTTTTATTGGCATTTTTGGGGTCTTCCAAGGGTTTTGCAATTGACCCACAGCCTGACCCTGCTCGCTACTACGAGCTCGGCAAAGAACGCTACGATGCAGGAGAATGGCAAGAGGCGCTTAGGATATGGATGACAGCGATCACTGATTCAAATTATGTAGACCCAGATCCGCGCCTTGGCATCAGCTTCATTGAGCTCATAACGGAAAAAGAGCTCAAGAGCATGTACAAATCGGCTTCTCTGCTGTATTTGTGGGGTATGACCACAACCGACATCAAGTCGTTTTCTGCCGAGATGGAACTGGAGGTCGAACGCATCAAGCCACTCCTCGCCGAAGACCTCTATCGTGAATGGCGCAATAAACTTCGTGCCGAAGATCCATCGCTGTATGCAGATATTCGTGCCTTTTGGCTTTCGATCGATCCTACACCAATGCAGCAGCCGAATGAACGACTGCTCGAGCACTGGGAGAGGATCACTTTCGCACGCAAGAATTTCACCAAAAACTTCTCGTCGGCCTACGGAACCGACGACCGTGGACTCATATATGTCAGGTATGGCAAACCGGACCGCAAACACGGCGGATTTCTCATGCCCGAAGACACCGAAGTTCGCAGCAAGCTGGTGGAGCTTAACGCCATGACTCCCGAAATTCGCCAGCAAGGCCTCGAGACCATTTTCGCCCAACAGCAACAAAATGCCATGCGGGCCATGTTCCAACCATCTGAGTATGAGGTTTGGATTTACAATCTTATCGACAGAAAGGGAACCGGGACGTTCATTTTCGGGACTCCTGGCGACGGTGGCAGGTATGGCCTACGCCGGAGTATGGACGAGTTCATCCCGCGCAATGCCTTCAGAACACCCATACAGAGCCCGGGCAGCGACAATTACAACCAAATGGTGGCTGGCAACTTGATCGAACTGGGCATCTACCGCGACCTGGCAGCCGTGGACCCCTATTTTGCGAACACGTTCATCGATCTGGAGCGCACATGGAGTCAGTATACATCTGGAGCAGTGAGTGCGGAGTCCTACAAAAATATCTCCATGAACACGACTGCGGCCAACAGGTTGAGAGAAAATCAGAGCCTGCTCAGCCAGACGCGCAGCGATTTCGAGAAAATGTATGTGCCTCTCGACAACTCGATTAATATTTACCGGGTGCTCAACGACAACGAACCGGCTTACATCATCGTAAACAGGACGGATCCAAGCCTGGCCACATCGGTCGATGCCCGCCAAATGAGCAATGTGGAGACATCCAGAAGCTATGCACTTCGCGACGCATTGGCCATTTTCGACGAGAACTGGAAGGTTGTCAGCTACATTGAGGAAAACCCTTCGCTGCGGCTTGAGTCGAGCACAATGACGGTACACGCCGAGAACTCGATTTTTCTTGTCCCTTACAGCATCAATGAGGTGAAGAACATTCGCTTCAGCAGCGAGCTGTACCGCCTCGGAACACAGCAAATGTTCAGATCGGATGAAAATGCGGTCATCATCGGCGCTTCGAACATTGAGCTCAGCCTTCCCGCCCCTCTAGCATTGGGCACGTTCGAAGTGAGCGACATTATGTTGGTCGACCCTATCATCGAGTCGCCAGGTACACGGAGCGAGTATATGATATTGCCCGGAAACAGCATACGTCCGAGAGGGTCTCTCGGGATGTATTTCGAGGTATACAACGTGCCCGAAAATCTGGAGGGATTCAGAGATTACACCGTTCGTTACACCATAACCGAGCCATCGCGCATACGACGCCATGGCAAGCAACGAGTGCAGATTTCAGCTAACTTCCGCTCTGATGGTCAGACCGGCAGCGAAATGCTAGAAATCGACACATCGAAACTGAAGGCGGGTTCGTACACCTGCCGGCTCGATTTTGAGACATCCAGCGGGGAGAAAATTGTTCGCGAATTCAATTTTACCGTCGCGAACTGACGTATCGCACAGCCTCAGCCATAAGATCCACAGCCTGAATAAGTCGTTCCATCGGTTCGAAGCCGTACGAGAATCGCAACGATCTGCCACCATGGTCCAGTAGTTTGCCATCGGCGCGTACGCAGTATTGCCCCGGTATATAGGCCACTCTGGGTTTTAGCGTATGAACCTCCCCATCCATTCGTTGATCGCCAGTTGTCCGGCTAAGGAAACGGTAGAAGTCGCTTTGATCGTCGGTGGCAATATCCTGAAAGGTGAGGTAGAAATAAAATCCGGCTTGTCCACCTCGAACTTCCTCAAGATACTCTGATAGCCTACTCTCGACGGCCTTCATCACCTCTACTGCCCTCTCCCTGTATCCGTCGAGCACACTTCGTCGCTGTGCGGGCAGGAATTCGTTCAGCAATACGGCTGCAATCTGCTGGCTCATGACCGATGCGCTGAAACCGGCATCGCTGTTCCGTTCTTCGAATGCCGACATCAATTCACCACTTGGGCCGAGGATGTATCCAATTCTCAGGGCTGGTGCCAGTATTTTCGACAGTGTGCCGACCTCGTAAACCAGCTGGTGTCGGTCGTTGCGAAAAGCTGATTCCTGAATTTCTACGGCTGGATCGTGAATAAGGCCTGAGTAGGCCTGATCGAATATCAAGGGTATCCTGTTACCGGTGAGGTCCGCGTATCGGTTTACGATATCGACGATCTTGTGACGCCGTTCGTTGGTCAAAATCGTGCTCGTCGGGTTGCTGATGCTCACCACATACACATATCTTAGATCGTGCAGGTCGAGGTCCCCTCCAAACATCGCTTCCTCGAGCAGTTCGGGCACCATGCCGTGGGCGTCTTCGGGTAGTGCCAGAACACGAAACCCCTTGCGGTCCAGGAAGTAGCTGTAGATATAGTACACCGGGTCAGACGTGATAACGAGCCCCGGCTCCATGATTTGCGCCAATCCCTCCAATATGCTGGTGGCTCCGTTGGTTCCGATCAGAATCTGCTTCGAACGTATCAGATCCGCATCGCCGACAGCCGCATCCGATGCCAGCATGTTCATTATGGCCGCCCTGAGCTGGCGGGATCCTGCAGGATCGCCATAATTGAGGCTAGATCGATAGGTTTCGGGCGCATCGACCACCCGTCTGGTGGCTTCGACGACAGCTTCGTAGGGCAATGTTGCCTCATTGACATAACCCACTCCGACATTGATGTCCACATCGGGGCGGAAGTCACGCGCAAATGACGCCATCAGCCGGCTCACAGGTGCCACTTCCAAAAGATTGTTTCCGTAGGCTGAAAAAAGCTTCACCGTTAGCATCCGATCCAATTTGTGATTGATAAGTCCAAATATACCGCAATTGATGTGTATCTTCTGCCTGTGTCAATGCCAAGCAAACAGATCAACGTGAAAAAATCATCTGTCGCCGTAATGATTCTCGTTACGGTGTGGATGGTATGTTGCCCTTCGTCTGGTAAATCGCAGTATGTAGACAGCCTTCGGGTGAAGCCGAAGGTCAACGCCACATTTAGGGGTCTATATGAAATCCCGGCGAGGGATATTCGACATTTGATTGCCGAGACGGGCAGCTTTTCGATGAAGGAGTGGAAGGGCTTGTATATCGCGAGCACCAATACGCTTCAGCTGATGCTTTTTTTCGACAAGCCCATCGACCAATGGATCAAAAAGCGTCCACGATCGGTGGCAGGGGTCGCATGGCGCGACATTGCCAGGGTGGGTCACACATACGACGACATCACTCCTGATGGATTTCTCGTTCTGGTTGCGGGCACATTCGCAGGTGTGGGGCTGTTGACCGACGATTCGTATGCCCTTCGCACCGCCGGCATGATGATCGAGACGTCGTTGATCACAACGCTCGCCACATCGCTCACCAAACACACCTTTGGCAGATCCCGACCCTATGTGACCGACAATCCGCTTGAGTTCGACCCCTTCACCTTCAACGAAATTCGGGCGTACATCGACATACCCAGAGCAAAAGACCCCAGAAACTCCTTTATGAGCGGTCACACATCGGGGATCTTTGCGATCATGACCGTACTGGCAAACAGGTACGACTACTGGTACGTGAAGGTTCCAGCCTACACCTATGCCGTGAGTGTCGGAATTAACAGGATGAACAACCCCAGCCATTGGGCGTCGGACGTCGCATTTGGAGCTTTGCTGGGATTTTACATCGGGCAAAAAATCAGTGACAGCGAGCACCTCGCCACGCTCGAAAAAAAAGCCGGAGTATCGATTACCCCGGCTTTCAATGAAATCGGACCGGCTCTGAGGATTAATTTCTGATCAGGCCTGCGGCATTGGCCCACGATACGTAAGCGGTATGTCGTTCTTCCCGTCGACCTCGATCACGCCAAATTGGCCTTCATATTTGCGGATGTTGTCCTTTAGGGCATTTGAGAGCCTTTTTGCATGGTCGGGGGTCATGACGATCCGTTTCATGACCTTGGCCTTTGGCAGTCCTGGCATCATGGCAATGAAATCGAGGATGAACTCGGAACCCGAATGGGTGATCATCACCAAATTTGAGTAGGAACCCATCGCCTCTGCTTCACTGAGTTCAATTTCGATGGTCTGTTGAGGATTTTGCTGTTCGTTCATTAGAATGTCGATTTATTTGGAAGTGTCATCTCGATGTGTGAGCGAGTAGATTAAATCGCTCTTCGTCAATATATCGTATCGTCCGTCTGTTTGTTGCACCAACACCGCCGGGGTCTGGTCTTTGAAAAGTTTGGAAATTTGGTCCAATTTGAGGTCGACCGTTACCACGGGAAAGGGGCCGTCCATAATTTCGGATACGGGGTGTTCACGCATCTGCGGATTCTCCATCAGGCGAGCCAAAATACGGCTGTCGGTCAAACTTCCCACTATCTGACCATCGCTGACGACCGGCACTTGGGAGATGTCGTTCTCACCCATGATGGTAATCGCATAATTCAGCGTGTCGGAATGGTCAACCGTGACGAGGCTGTTTCGCCGACCTGATTTCGCAACGAGGATATCCTTCGCCCTCAGATTGCTCGACTCGTCCAAAAAGCCGTTATTCTGCATCCAGTCGTCGTTGTAGATCTTGGAAACGTAGCGAGTGCCGCTGTCGGGAAGAATGATCACCATCACATCGTTCTCGCCAAGGCCGTTCTGGCGGGCCCATTCCAGGCCGCCCCAGACGGCAGACCCGCACGAGCCTCCCACAAAGAGACCCTCCCTGCGCGCAAGGGCCCTGGTCGTGAGAAACGCCTCCTTATCGGGGCATTGAATCACTGCATCGACGACCGAAAAATCCATGTTCTGAGGGAGAATATCCTCGCCGATGCCCTCGGTCAAATAGGGGGCTATCACACTTTTATCGAACTCGCCGGTCTCAAAGTACTTCTTGTAGATCGAACCATAGGTGTCGACGCCGATAACCTTGACTTCCGGGTTTTGCTCCTTTAAGTACTTTGCCGTGCCCGAAATCGTGCCGCCAGTTCCCATACCGGCCACGTAGTGGGTCACCTTGCCATGCGTCTGTTCCCATATTTCCGGTCCGGTCGTTTCATAGTGCGCAGCCGTGTTGCTCGGGTTGTCGTACTGATTCGGGTACCATGCGTTAGGAATCTCCCGGCTCAGGCGCTTGGCCACCGAGTAGTAACTCCTGGGATCGTCGGGTTCGACGTTGGTCGGACACACCTTGACCTCAGCCCCCAAGGCTCTGAGCAAATTGATCTTTTCAGGGCTCTGCTTGTCGGTGGTAGTGAAGATGCAATTGTATCCTTTCACCACCGCAGCCAGTGCCAGACCCATCCCCGTGTTTCCGGAGGTGCCCTCAATAATGGTCGAGCCCGGCTTGAGTATGCCGGCTTTCTCAGCATCTTCAACCATTTTCAAGGCGATGCGGTCTTTGACGCTGTGGCCTGGATTGAAGTATTCAACCTTGACCAAAATGGTTCCTTTGATACCCTCAGCCAGATGGTTCAGTTTGATCAGGGGCGTGTTGCCGATCGTTTCAAGTATAGAATTGTACCACATATGCGTTTTTTGTTTGAATATAGGTAATCCACAGGGGAGCTGCCTTCCTCAAAATGATGAAAATTCACAAGTTTGCCGTATTATTGAAAGATAACGCAAGAAATCACCGACTATGTTCATCAAATCGACTAAACCGAAAGATTATGCCTGCGGGTTCAATGTGGAGCAGATGATAGACGCGATCCCGCGCATCGAAACGGTTGAAGAGCGGATTGCATATGCCAACCGCATTGTCGGACTCATCAAGCAGAGCCATGTGAACTGGGTGCATAGCAATGGCGACAGCCCACAAGCCTGGGAGCATTTTTTCCGTTTGGCCGACTACAACCCACGTGAATATGGGATCGAAAATCCGTTTGAAGTCGGATTGCCAGACTTGGCAAAGTAATCATTGTTTTTGAATAGTCGACAGAGCTACGTATTTTCAATTTTATTTGAAAATACAGAATGATTGTGTGCCTGTATGATGTTCTACTCATACAAGTTTTTCTACTGGTTACATTAACATGTCGCTTCCCAACAACAGCATTGCAGACCAACTGACAGAGCATTTGGCGGACGTACTGGAACGTCCGGCATTCATTGAGATGATCGGTAAATCGCAGGATAGTGCGCGTTCAACGGGTGTTGGCCGCTATGTGACGGTGTCGTTGCACTTCGACAAGTTGGATCCCCTGGCGGTGCTCGAACGCCTGTCGGTTCCTAGAAAGATGCGCTACCATTGGGAAAAGCCGGAACTTGACCTTGCAATGTCGGCCAGCGGAACGGTTGCCGAGATCAAAGGTTATGGTCGGGATCGATTCAAGCAAGTGAGTAACGAAATTGCCGCCCTCAAGAAACGGCACGATGCTTACTCGGGTCTACCACACAGTCTCGCGGGTTTACATTTCGTGGGGGGATTCTCCTTTTTCGACACGGAAACATCCGGAGATTGGCAAAACTTCGGAACAGCACGTTTTGTGGTGCCCGAGTGGATGTTTGTCCGTGACGGAAACCTGGGTCTCTTGACAGTGACGCAACCCGTTCATCCCGATGGAGACCACGAAGAATTGGTCGGCCGCATTCGAAATCAGATACAGACGTTATCAGAATCACTGGCCGTGTATCGCCATCCTGGTATTGGCGATCAGCATCACGACGACATCCTTCAGTTCAGCATAAGCGAAGGCGATCAAAATCGGGCACATTGGGATCACATCGTTACTACTGCGACCGAGAACATACAAAAAGGCGTCTACGACAAGATCGTGCTTGCGCGTACCATCCATGCGGAGGCATCTCGTGCAATATCAGATACGCGCCTTCTCCACCACTTGAGGCGCGAGTACCCGAATTGCTACTCTTTTTTGCTCCAGTTCCCCGATACGGCCAGTTTTGTGGGCTCAACACCCGAGAGACTGGTGTCGATCCAAGGCGGTTTCTTGAACACGGAGGGCTTGGCAGGAAGCATCCCCCGGGGGCAGTCTGCAACCGACGACGCCATACTCGAGAAGCGCCTGTTGTTGAGCGACAAAGACCAAGGGGAGCACCGGTTCGTAGTAGATTCCATCATGAACAGGTTGCGCGAATTCACAAACGAAATCCACACCACCCCATCGCCGGGCATCAGGAAGTTCACGAACGTCCAACACTTGTACACTCCCATCAGCGCTCGTTTGCCCGAGGGGACTGATCTGTTCGATGTGATTGACAGCTTGCATCCCACACCGGCTGTGGGAGGTGCGCCGCGACAGTCTGCCCTTTTGGGCATTCCAGAACTGGAGGGTTTCCGCCGTGGTTGGTATGCCGGACCGGTAGGATGGATCAACGCTAATGGCAGGGGTGAATTCTCGGTTGCCATCCGCAGCGGTCTCATCAAAGACGATCATGCAACATTCTATGCAGGCTGCGGCATTGTGGAGGGGTCCGACCCGGAAAACGAATGGTCTGAGACCGAGCTCAAGCTCATACCCATGATGACGGCACTCCGTCATGCCTGATCCCCTACCAATATCATTTCGTCATGCGAGGGCCCTTGCGCGATCTCTTGCTGCGTTGGGACTTGAATACCTCGTAATTTCGCCCGGGTCGCGAAATACACCCCTCGTTCTGGCTTTTCACGAGATCAGATCCGTCAAGAAATTGGTCGTGCTCGACGAACGTGTCGCCGCATTTACGGCTTTGGGCATATCGAGGTCTACGGGAATGCCGGCTGCCGTAGTTTGCACAAGTGGCACCGCTGCAGCCAACTACTACCCTGCTGTGATCGAGGCACGGCAGTCTGGCATCCCATTACTGCTGCTCACGGCCGACCGGTCAAATTTGGACCGCAAGAACGGCGCCCCGCAGAGCATGGTTCAAACAGGGATGTTCCATTCGTACACAGTCTTCGACTACGATGCGGCGCTCCCCGATTCGGACGAAAGCGTCCACCGTCTGGAATACCTTGCTTGGCAGGCAATGGACGCCGCCATCAACGGGGGCGGCCCTGTCCACCTGAATCTTCCGTACGACAAACCGCTCGAACCCGGATACGAGGACTTAAGTGTCCTAACCGAGAAACCATCAATACTGAGATGGGTAAAACGTTCTGTGCCGCCTCCGATTAGACCGATGGATGTACCGGAATCAGTAATGTCCGCACGACGTCCATTGATTGTGGCAGGTCCCATTCTTGGAATGAGCTGCGATTTGGAGGGCTGGATCAACAACCTGGCTGGCACGGTCATCCCTGTGATTGCCAGCCACACATCGGGCTTGACCCATTCAAGGTTGGAGAACGAGCTCGTTCGAGGCTACCATCGCACGTTACGTTCACCTGAATCGCGGCAGGCCCTCAAACCGGACTTGATCATTCGACTTGGCCACTTTCCTGTGATCAAAGCCCTTGAGCTTTACCTCGAGGAGCATGCCGATGTCACGGAGTGGTCGGTCTTGCCACAGGGGATATCAGGAGCGCCGCACCATCCGTCAGGCTTCAGGCTCGACGGAATCCCCTCAAGGGAGTTGCTTGAGCGGTTAGCAACCAACATGGAAGCCGGCTGGAAATCAGCTTGGTCCACACGGTTGCCATCGACACCAGACTATCGCGATGACATCCTCACAGATGGCGCTGTACATCGTATCGTGCTGGCAAACATTCCCGACGGCGACAATGTTGTTGTCTCTAACAGCTTGCCCGTAAGAGACCTGGAAGCTTTCGGGCAGGATTGGAACTGCGATGGTCACAGAGTCTTTTCGGCTCGCGGCGTAAGTGGCATCGACGGCGTCACAAGCCAGGCGATAGGAGCCTGTATCGGCACAAACACGGACACCGTGCTGCTTACGGGCGACTTGGCATTCCTGCACGACAGCAATGCATTGATGCTGAACACAACGCTGGCCGATCGTCGCCTTCTGATTGTGGTCATTAACAACGGAGGTGGAAAAATCTTTAAATCGCTGCCGATAGCGGCATTCGAAGAATTGTACGACCTCTACTTTGGCACACCCCAGGCAACCAACATGCAAAGTTTGTGTAAAGCACATGGCGTCGTTCACAAGACGGTAACCAACCCCAACGAACTGACCCACGAAATGAATGCCTTGCCGGGGCAAAGAGGCATCATCGTCTTTGAGTGCATCACCGATCCAGAGGCGTCACACGCCGAACGTATGCTCTAATGAATTTTAATCTGCAAAGAAGCGACATCCAGGTGCGTGAGACGGTATGGTCGGTTCAGATGGATCCGAGCAAAGCGGGACGTTTTCCCACAGTTGTATATTTACATGGCTTTCTGGGCAGCGGAGATGTATTTCTCCCCCTGTTGAACCATATGGACATCGACGTCAACCCCGTTCTGATCGATCTGCCGGGTCATGGTTCCACAAAATACCCAAATGAACCCAAAAGGTATCAGTTGCCGCAGCAAATGCTCGATCTGCGCACTCTTTTAGACCAAGTTGTGGATGGCCCTTTCTTCCTGTATGGCTACAGCATGGGTGGGCGCCTTGCTCTCCGTTATGCACTTTCACATCAAAACCACCTCAAAGGTCTCATACTTGAAAGCACGAGTCATGGCATTCAGGGTTTGGGCATGGCCCGCGACAGAGTAAGCCAGGACGTCAGTCGGTCTGTAGAGATTTTGCGTGGTTATCCCGATTTCTTGGAACAGTGGAACTCCCTTCCCATGTTTGTGGGGGGACAGCCGGACCAATCGGATTTGGATTCGTATCTTGCCATTCAATCGAACCAAGACCCCGTTGGAATCGCCAACAGCCTGCTCGGATTTAGCGCTGGTCTGATGCCTGATGTCCGAGCAAGGCTGAAATCCATCGAGGTTCCAGTGCTGCTGTTTGCGGGCGGATACGATGCTGCGTATGTTAGATCTGCTGCCTTAATGGCTTCGTTGATCCCCGATTGTCAGAAGGCCGTCATTTCGTCGGCTGCCCATCGTGTGCACTTGGATGCACCTGACCAAGTAGCTGGCCAGTTAACAACATTCATTCAAAAACATCACTAGTACCATGAATTGGAGCACTGTTAAAGAGTACACCGACATTACGTACAAGAAAGCGGACGGCATCGCCCGCATCGCCTTTAACCGTCCGGAGGTACGCAATGCGTTTCGTCCTGGAACCATCGACGAAATGATCGACGCCTTCAGGGATGTTTGGAACGACACGAGCATAGGTGTTGTGCTGCTTACGGGCGAGGGGCCTGCTGCAGACGGGAAGTATGCGTTCTGTTCCGGCGGGGACCAAAAAGTGCGTGGACATGCCGGATACGTCGGCGACAGTGGTGTTCCACGTCTGAATGTGCTTGAGCTGCAGCGCATCATCCGAAGCATGCCCAAGCCGGTCATTGCCTTGGTTGCAGGATATGCCATCGGCGGTGGACATGTGCTACACGTAATTTGCGACCTGAGCATAGCAGCCGACAATGCCATCTTCGGCCAGACAGGACCAAAAGTGGGCAGCTTCGACGGCGGATTTGGATCATCCTATCTGGCGCGCATTGTGG
>CAYWCV010000007.1:55749-61939 GCA_964456845.1 uncultured Chitinophagales bacterium
AAAGTGGGCAGCTTCGACGGCGGATTTGGATCATCCTATCTGGCGCGCATTGTGGGTCAGAAAAAGGCACGTGAGATCTGGTACCTCTGCCGGCAGTACAATGCACAGGAAGCCCTCGACATGGGCTTGGTGAATACCGTTGTTCCGGTCGACCAACTTGAGGCCGAGGGGATCAAGTGGGCAAACGAGATCCTCGATAAGAGCCCCATCAGCATCCGTTGCTTGAAGTCAGCGTTCAACGCCGACGTTGACGGACAGGCAGGCCTGCAAGAGCTTGCCGGCAACGCCACCCTGCTTTACTATATGAGCGAGGAAGGCAAAGAGGGTAAAAACGCATACGTTGACAAGCGTAAGCCGGACTTCCGCAAATACCCGTGGCTGCCATGACATTTACCAATGGGCAATGGACATTGGACATTGCACTTTGAAAAAAAAAGCGACCCCTGCACCGCTGCACCTTTAAGGTGAGTGGGCAGAGGTCGCCATGTGCATTATTTGATCGGACGAATCTTACTTCACGAAGAGCATTTCGCGATAGGTGGGCAGCGGCCAGTAATCGTCGGCCGTGATGCGCTCGAGCTTGTCGGCAACCACGCGAACTGCATTCATCGCAGGGATGACGTTAGTGCGCATATGCTCGGCTTTCTCAAACACGGTGTCGCCGCCCAAGTCGGCATTCACCGCCTTAAGTTCGTACAGACGGTCGTTGAGCTCGTTAATCAAGTCGTTTAGCTCGACAATCGTCTTGTCCACGCCGCTAGTGTTCAAGCTTGCCTTGCGACCGCGATCTTGATATGCAAGCAGCTCGTTCATGTAACGCACCGTTGCTGGCAATATCATCGTGTCGGTAATGCTTGCAGTGGTCTCGGCCTCGATATTGATGGTCTTGAAATATTGGTCGACCATGATTTCGTAGCGTGATTCGAGCTCACGGTGGTTCAGCACGCCGTACTTCTCGAACAACTTCACATTCTTGTCTGACACAAGCAGTGGCAGAGCATCCATGGTAGTCCTCAGGTTCAGAAGACCACGGGTTTCAGCCTCTTTGACCCAGTCGATGCTGTAACCATCGCCATTGAACAGAATGGAATGGCTCTTCTTTAGCACGGTGTGGATCACCTTGCTGTAGGCAGTGGTAAGATCCGCCTTCTTCGAGAGCTCCTTCTCAAGCAGCCCACTCATATGGTCGATTGCCTCTGCGATAATCGTGTTCAACACCACTACTGGGAATGACACCGACTGGCTTGAGCCAACCGCACGGAACTCGAATTTGTTGCCCGTGAAGGCAAATGGCGAGGTGCGGTTACGGTCGCCGGCATGTTTAGGGATGTGTGGAAGTGCTGTGGTTCCAAGACCGAGAAATCCACCGTTCTTGGAGGATTTTGCCCCGCCAGCTGCCAGCACCTGATCCATGATATCCTGTAGCTGTTCGCCAAGAAATACCGACAGGATACTTGGCGGCGCCTCGTTGGCACCCAGGCGGTGATCGTTACCCGCGTGGGCGATGGCAATGCGCAGCAAGTCTTGATGGTCGTGCACCGCTTTGATAACGGCCGTACAGAAGAACATGAAGAGGGCACTCTCATGCGGATTTTCGCCGGGCTCCAGCAGGTTGATACCCGTGTCTGTGGCCAGTGACCAGTTCGTGTGCTTGCCGGATCCGTTCACACCTTGGAACGGTTTCTCATGAAGGATGCAAACAAGGCCGTACTTACGGGCAATGCGCTTGAGCGTGAGCATGGTCAACTGCTGATGGTCGGCTGCCACGTTCGCATTCTCGTAGATTGGTGCGATCTCATACTGACCAGGCGCAACCTCGTTGTGGCGTGTCTTAACTGGAACACCAAGGCGATAGAGCTCGCGCTCGACCTCGGTCATATATGCCAGGATGCGCTCAGGGATACTTCCAAAATAGTGGTCCTCCAATTCCTGCCCACGTGGGGGTTTGGCACCAAAGAGTGAACGTCCGCTGGTGACTAAATCAGGCCTGCGGTAGAAAAACTCCTGATCGATCAGGAAGTACTCCTGCTCGAATCCCACCGTTGACTGCACGCTGGTCACATCCGACTCGTCGAGCAGGTGCAATGCGCGTACTGCCACTTTATTCAGTGCGTCGATCGAACGAAGAAGCGGAATCTTGTGGTCTAAGGCATCGCCCTTCCAGGAGGCAAAAGCCGTTGGAATGCAAAGCACGGATCCACCCGCACTCTTCGAGATGAACGCCGGTGATGTAGGATCCCAAGCCGTGTAGCCACGAGCCTCGAAGGTGGCCCTCAGGCCGCCGCTTGGGAAGCTGGAGGCGTCTGGCTCACCCTGAATCAGGTCCTTGCCCGAAAATTCGGCGATGGCACCACCACCCTGGTTCGGAGTGATAAAACTGTCGTGCTTCTCGGCCGTCGAGCCTGTGAGCGGTTGAAACCAGTGGGTGTAGTGAGAAACACCATGCTCGAGGGCCCAGTCTTTCATGGCGACGGCCACGGCGTCGGCAATGCGAAGGTCGATGGGCTTGTTCTCGCTGAGGGCCTTACGAAGCTCCTTCCAGGCCGATTTTGGCAGACGGGCCTTCAGGTTGTCGAGGTGAAAGGTGTACTCGCCAAAAATGGCGGGTATGTTCATCGGTTTTGAGGCAGACTCCTGATGCAGGGTGGCCGGCTCACGTAAGGCGGCAATCGCATCGTAACGACGAAAAGCTTTGCTCATGAGATGTGTTTGTTTCCTTGATGTTGAAAGGTTGCCCAAAAATAAGGAGTATATGGGTATTTGCAATGAACTTTTTTAATATTTTTTTATCAACTGACTTACTTTTATAAGTATTAACTGTTTTTGTCACCCGTTTCTGAAATATTCAGCCATACTTTGCCTTGGAAGCGCTTTCTATCGCCAGCAGCCGCTCTTAAGTCGTATATTTGTGCTCATGAACGCATCTCAAGCTCAACCATCCAACCTGTCCCTCTGGATTGAGGCCGCCCGCCTACGCACACTACCGGCTGGCATTATTCCCGTTGTGACGGGTGTGACACTGGCTGCAATAGACGGTTTCACGAACAGCTTCGTCGCTGCCGTCACATTGATTACGGCAGTTCTCATCCAAATTGGAACCAACTTCGCCAACGAATACTACGATTACCTCAAGGGCGCAGACACGGAAGACCGCATTGGATTCCTCAGGGCGACCTCTGCCGGGCTGATATCTCCGAAGTCGATGAAACGGGCCACCGCCGCAACCATGGCACTGGCCTTTCTGGTCGGGCTTGTGCTTGTATGGCACGGCGGATGGGTCATTCTGGCCATCGGCCTGTTGTCGCTCCTTTTCGGATATGCCTACACCGGTGGCCCCTACCCTTTGGCCTACAACGGCCTCGGCGACCTTTTTGTGATGGTCTTCTTTGGCTTGATTGCCGTGAACGGCACGTATTTCCTGCTCACATCTGCCGTTTCCTACCCCGTGATCATCGCGTCATTGTCGTGTGGCGCTCTGGCGACCAACATTCTCGTGGTGAACAACCTGCGCGACACCGACACCGACCGCAAGGTGGGAAAACGCACGCTAGGCGTAATGTTCGGCGACAACTTCCTGCGAGTGGAATACACCGTCCTGCTGCTTGTTGCATGTGCCGTTCCTCCCCACTTTTACGTTCAAGAGGGTTACAATGTAGCCGCACTACTTCCGTTCCTTTCGCTTCCGCTAGGATTGATCGCCCTTCGGTCGGTCTGGTTCGACTATGACAAACGCATGCTCAATGGTACGTTGGTCAAGACAGCCGGCTTTATGACGGTGTATGGTTTCCTCCTGTGCATCGGGCTCTGGTTCGGCCAGCCATGATTTCGCTGTACAGGTACCGACTTCCCTTCAGGCAGCCATTTGCTCTCGCCGGGATGGAACTCGCCGAGCGGGATGGGATCATCGTCCGCTTCATGGACGGTGATTTGGATCTAATATCTGAAATTGCACCCCTACCTGGTTTCAGCCTCGAAACCACCGACGATGCTATCGAAGTTGTGAAAGGCCTCATCAATGAAATCGATGCACACCTGAAAACTCCCCATGCAACAACATGGAACGCTTGGCTCAATGGCAGCTCACTGCCTCCATCGGTCCGGTTCGGACTCGATGTACTGATGAGACAACGTGTCGCAGCCTTGTCTGGCACCCCTTTTCATGTTCATCTGAATCCGAATGCGGGACACAGCATCGGCACGAACGCCGTCTTGGGGATTATTTCCCCCGAAGAACTTGAGAGCAAATCCGAGCAACTGGTTGCGCAGGGGTATCGGACCATCAAGTACAAAGTGGGTGATCCTGAGCCGTATTTCGACACGTGGCAACGCATCAGGGATCGCCATCCTCGCCTGAACATGCGCTTTGACGCAAACGGCAGCTGGCAGTTCGGCGAGGCTGTTCGTTGGACCAAGCAGATGGAACCGATCCGGCCCGAATACCTTGAGCAACCCCTGGCAGTCGGAAACGAATCCTACATGGCCGAACTTCAGCACGCTATCAGCTTTCACATAGCCTTTGATGAGTCTGCACGGGACCTTGAAAGCGTCCGGTCGATCCTGAACATGTCGCCCCGATCTGTGATCATCCTGAAACCGATGTTGTTGGGATCAATTGCAGAGCTTGTGGATATCATGAGTTCCATAACCTCGCAAGGTTCATCATTCACGATCACAACGCTGATTGAAAGCGGCATCGGACGCAACATAGTCGCCACTGTTGCCGCAGCATACGCCAACCCTGATATTGACCACGGGCTTGGAACCGGCAGTCTTTATGCGGATGACATTTTGGCGGATCTGAACATTGAAGATGGTAGATTTCAGATCGATCCGAATCCTAGCTCCCGCATCGACAACACACTTCTAGACTCATTTCGGATACACTAGATCATGTTTCTTCGCGACGCAAACAGCATCATCACCTTCGAAGAGCTTCGCCATCGGGCGGAGGCGTTGCGCAACGATAGCCCTGCCATGGATGGCGCGCTCGTATTGGAACCATTCGCTGAGTCCAATATGATCACCGCGTCCGTCGACCTTGCCACCGCCGCTACCATCGCAACGCGATGGCTCGCAAATGTTCCCTCTTTCCTGATCCCAGCCCCTCCCTCCTCTCCTTTTTCTCCCTCCTCTGCCTCAATCCTCACTACAATCCTCAATCCCCAATCCTCAATCCTCGTGCAGACGTCCGGTTCCACCGGCAAGCCCAAGTGGGTCGCTTACGCTCGTGAGCAGGTCCTAGCGGCGGCCGCAGCCTCAGAGGCTTATATGCGACCAAACACAGGATCCTCCTGGCTGCTAAACCTCCCCCTCCACCATGCCGGAGGCCTTGGAATCCTTCTCCGCAGTCTCGTCTGGGGTTCAGGTGTGCACATATCCGGACGCAAAGATGCCGAGGGCATCCTCCAAACCATCAGCGACTTCCCCGATATCGACACCCTCTCGCTGGTGCCCACGCAGCTACACGACATCCTGGCGGCCGCAGGAGCCCCTAGACTGCGTCGCCTTCGCAACATCCTGGTCGGCGCAGGCTCGCTCTCAGAGCACGACCTGGAACTTGTGAACCACCACAAACTCCCCGTACGCCAAAGCTACGGCATGACCGAAACCATCGGTCACTACTGCATCACCAAAAGAGCCTCCGAAGCTCCCATCGGCTTCCGCGCCTGTGGGAGCCCACTACCCGGAAACGAACTCAAGGTGGTAGGCGACGACGGACAGCCCCTGCCAGACGGACAAGTGGGTCATATCATGATCCGCGGTGGACAAGTGATTTCAGACTATGCAGAGCCCGATCCGTCTAAGTTCGGCGAGGGGTGGTTTCGGACCGGCGACTATGGCTATATGGATAATGACGAGCTTTATTTTGTGGCCCGGCGCACCGACATGATCAAGTCCGGCGGCGAAAATGTGATCGCGGTACGAGTGGAATCTGCGCTCAATGAGCTTCCCTACATCGAAGACTGCGCCGTGATCGGCATCGACGATCCTCGCTGGGGGCAGCGCGTACACGCCTGTGTGGCCGTGAAAGATATACGCAATATCAACATAGAATCATTGCGAAATGATCTTCGTATTTCATTATTACCCTTTGAGTTACCTCTCAGTTTAAGCATGCATGAATCTATTCCTAGAAACACCATGGGCAAGCTGCAACGTGAACTTCTAAATGTCGAAAACCCTGATATCC
>CAYWCV010000008.1:0-54427 GCA_964456845.1 uncultured Chitinophagales bacterium
TTTATCGTGCCAGCGGTCTGCTATGCCTACATTTCATGGTACGGCTTTGGAAGGAAGAAAGACTAAAGAAGAAAGACGAAGGATAGGATTAGCATTAGGATGAAGACGAGGAAGGGAAAGTGAGCCCTACTCCCCAACTATTTCCTCAGCCATTTCCTCATCCTATCCTACCTCTTTCCTCTTTTTTCCTCTTTTTCCTCTTCCTATCCTTCGTCTTTCTTCTTTCTTCTTTCGTCTTTCTCACACCACTCCTTCGATGGTCTCCTTCATCAGGTTGTCGACCACTTTCTTCATGTCGCCGGTTTCCTTCCAGATTCGGATCTGACGGTCGGCTGACGTACCGTCGCGCAGAATGGTCTGGATGTACGACAGCTCATCGCGCAAATCAAGATCATCCACAACGTCGTCGACGAAGGTCAGCAGTTCAAAAATGAGCGTCTTGGTGTCGACCTCTTTCTTCTTACCGAAATCGATGAGTTTGCCGTCGAGACCCCAGCGCACCGCCCTCCATTTGTTTTCCTGGATGAGCTCCTTCCGGTATTCGCGCCACGACATGTTGTTCCGGCGCAGCTTCAACAGCTTTGCCACCAAGGCAACTTTCAACGCACAGATTGCGATGGCTGCATCGACTTTGGTGCACACGTCGCAAATTCGATACTCGAGGGTCGGGAAGCGGGGCGACAGTCGGATGTCCCACCGGATCTTGGTGGGCTCGTCGAAGGTGTTGGTTTTAGTGGCAAAATCGAGATAATCTTGATACTCGCTCCACGACCGGAAGACGGGAGGTATGCCGGTACGGGGCAGGCGCTCGAAGATGACGGATCGGTAGCTCTTCAGGCCGGTGTCGTATCCTCCCCAGAATGGTGAACTTGTCGACAGCGTGAGCAAGTGGGGCAGGAAATATCGAAGCTGGTTCATCAGGTCAACACGTACTTCCTCCTCCTCGATGCCGATGTGCATGTGCATGCCATTGATCACCAACTGCCTGGCCAGCACCTTGTTCTCGGCCTCAAGGCCGAAATAGCGATCGCGCACCGTTATGTTCTGCTGCTCCCACTTCGAGAACGGATGCGTCCCGGAGGCGACGATGGCCAATCCTTTGGAACTTGCAACCTCGTGCACGGTACGGCGGATGTTAACCAGCTGTGCCCGAGCCTCCTGAATGCTGTTGCACACCTTGGTCGCCACTTCGATTTGACATTGCATCATTTCGGTGGTGATCTGGTTCCCCAGTTTGTCCTTGGTGTCTTCGAGCAACAGTTCGACGGCAGAGGTCAGTTCGCCCGTTTCGGGGTCCACAATCTGATACTCTTCCTCAATGCCTATGGTGAAGTTGTAGTTGTTTTTTGACATGGCAGTATTTGACTCGGGGGAATGGCGTAGTATACACGTTGGTCAGCCATTCCGCAATGTGCCCGTCAAAATCATCAACCTTCCACGCTCATCCCCTTCGCATCTCTCGCCTTCCTGATCGTGCGCTCTGCCACCAGCTGGTAATATTCTTCATACTGCGACACGATGTTGTCGATTTCGAAGAGCTCGGCTCGTTTGCGTGCGTTGAACGCCATCCGCTTCTGCATTTCGGGATCGCTCAGAATATCGACGGCATGCCTGCCCATGGTGTCGGTGTCGCCGACTTCGCACAGGAATCCCGTCTCGCCCTGAATATTCAGTTCGGGGATGCCGCCAATGTTGGAGCTTATGACCGGAACGCTGCAACTCATGGCCTCCAGGGCCGCCAGACCAAATGTTTCGGACCCCGATGGCATCAGGAACAAATCGGCGATGGACAGTATTTCTTCGATTTTCTCCTGTTTGCCCACAAAACGGACATCTTGACACACACCAAGCTCGCGGCAGTGCTGTTCGGCATTCGTACGCTCCGGACCGTCGCCCACCATCAACAACTTCGCTTTGATGCCCGCCCGCAACACGTTGGCAAACACCTCCACAACGTCGTTCACGCGCTTCACCTTGCGGAAGTTCGAGACGTGGGTGATGATCTTCTCGTCGTTGGGGCAGATCATCTGTTTGAAGTGGCTTTTCTCCTGGCGGTGAAAGCGCACCAAGTCGACAAAGTTGGGCACAACCTTGATATCGTTGCGGATGTCAAAGTTGGCATAGGTTTCGTTGCGCAGATATTCCGAAACAGCGGTTACTCCATCCGACTGATTGATCGAGAAGTCGACGACCGGTTTATAGCTGGGGTCGTTGCCCACAATCGTGATGTCGGTGCCATGCAACGTGGTGATGACGGGCACGTGAGCGGCCTCTACACCCAAGATCTGCTTGGCGAGGTAACCGCTTGTGGCGTGGGGAATCGCATAATGAACATGCAAGAGATCTAATTTCTCAAAGCGAATCAGATCGACCATGTGCGATGCCAGCGCCAAGTCGTAAGGCGGGAACTCGAAGAGCGGATAGCTGTTGATGGCCACCTCGTGGTAGCTGATGTTGGCGTCGAGCGTGTCGAGGCGTGTCGGACGAGCATAGCTCATCACGTGCACGTTGTGTCCGCGTCCAGCAAGGGCTTTTGCAAGCTCGGTGGCCACTACTCCACTTCCACCATAGGTTGGGTAGCAGACGATTCCGATGTTCATGGTGTAATCTCCGTTAAGTCTGCCTAAAGGTACTTCTTTCCAAGATAAAACTCCTCGCCGCTACAAAGTTCGGTGGTCGTGACATAAACATTTCGTCAACGAGTAACGCTCATATCGTCTGTAGTGGTTCAGGCGTTTCAAAAGAGCCGAATTATGTATATTTGGGGCAAAATCAAGAAAAAAATTCAAGTTTATGGCTGGTCACTCCAAATGGTCAAAAATTAAGCGTCAGAAAGCGGTGGTAGATGCCGCCAAGGGAAAGGTATTCACGAAGATTATTCGGGAGATTACAATCGCCGCGCGTGAGGGCGGAGGCGACCCTGCATCAAATGCGCGCCTGAGTCTCGCGATCGACAACGCCAAGTCGAGCAACATGCCCAAGGACAACATCGAGCGGGCCATAAAAAAAGGCATCGGAGACCAAGGAAGTGCAACCTCCTACGCTGAAATCGTCTATGAAGGATATGGGCCCGGAGGGGTTGCCTACTTAGTTGAGGCATCGACCGACAACGTGAACCGCACCGTTGGCGAGATTCGGCACATTTTCAGCAAGCAGGGGGGCAACTTGGGAACCAGTGGTTCGGTTGCCTATCTCTTCGATCAGAAGGGGATCATCACGATTGACGCGGCCGGTGCCGATTTTGATGCGCTCATGTTAGAAGCCATCGAAGCCGGCGCAGAGGACGTCGACGCCACCGACGAAACGATCGAGGTAACAACGGCGCGGTCCGACCTGTATGCGGTGCGCCAGGCACTCGAAGCAGCGGGATATAAAATTACATCGGCCGAGTTGCTGAGAATACCGTCCACCACCGTACAGGTCGACGCCGAAGCAGCCATTGCCAACTTCAAACTGATGGAAAGGCTCGAAGACAACGACGACGTTGGAAATGTGTTCAGCAACATGGACCTTAACGAAGAAACAATCGCCGTTGCAGAGCGGATGTAGCGGCTCTTTAAACCGCAAGTTTACAAATTTTATTGCAATAGTGATGGTCAGGTTCCGTTATTTTACACCAGTACCACCAATCGGTCAGCTATGCGTTTACTACTAACCATCGTCTTATTACTCTCAACCGCCTTCAACGACAAAGCTCGTGAGGGAAACCGTGCCTACGAGCGCGGTGATTTCGAGACTGCAGCCCAACTGTACATGCAGGCCATACAAGAAGAGCCCGGGAATGCGCGACTATATTTCAACCTTGGCAACGCACTGTCAAAGTTGGGCAAATCAGAAGAGGCTGCGGCGGCATGGGACCTTTCGAAGGAACTCAACGAGTCGCCTGTTGAAAAAAGCAAGGCCGTCTATAATCAAGGCAACAGCGCAGCCGACCAGAAGGAATGGGACAAGGCGCTCAAGTCGTACCGAGATGCTCTCAAATTGAATCCGAACGATCTCGACGCAAAACACAACTACGAGCTTGCTTTGAAGCAGAAGCAGGAGCAAGAACAAGAACAAAATCAAGAGCAAGATCAAAATCAAGAGCAGGATCAGAATCAGGATCAGGATCAACAGCAGCAGCAACAGCAAAAGCAACAGAACCAAGATCAAGAACAAAAGCAAGACCAAGATCAAAACCAAAGCCAGGACCAACAACAGCAACAACAGCAGCAGCAGCCCCAGTTTGATCCCGGCTCGATGACCAAAGAACAGGCTCGTGATATTCTGAATGCCCTCGAATCGCAAGAGAAAGACCTGCTCAAAGACTTGAAAAAACAAAAGGCTCCATCGAGCTACCGAAATGCCAAAGATTGGTAATCTCAGGTTATTTGCCCTTCAAATTGTCGTTCTCATAGCTATTGCCTTCTCGCCGAAGGCTGTAGCCCAGCAGGTCGCTGTGAATGCCCTCGTAAGTGAAACGAATCCATACAAAGGCGAGCGTATCGTTTTGACAGTCGAAATTTCAGGCGATAATTTCAGAAGCATCGAACTTCCCAAGCTACCTGCGCTGTCGGGCCTGCAGTATATGAGTGTTTCTCCGAACACATCACAGAGTTTTAGCATCATAAATGGAGTCACATCCAGGAAGTACAGCTATTCGTACTACCTGCAGACGCTCGATGTCGGAAATTTCACGGTGCCGCCGATCATTGTGGTGATTGATGGTACAGAGTACTCCACTAATCCGGTAAGTATCACCGTTCTCGACCGCAACTCCGCGGCATCCCGCGAAACCGCCGAATCCATGCGGGATATCTTTCTGCGTATTGAGGTTTCCGACCGGAACCCATATGTGAACCAACAAATACTTGCCAATGTGGTTCTCTTTTTCAAGCAGACAACCGAGGTGCTCAGTTACCAACCAAATCCAAGCTGGAAAGCGGAAGGTTTTTGGAAGGAGGACCTCGACGACGGGCAGGAGGCGCGCACTGAATCGGTCGTCATAGACGGCGTGCGCTACCGAAAGGCCACGTTGATGCAGTATGCCCTTTTCCCTAGCAAGTCGGGCAGGCTTACGATCAGCCCTTACCAGGTCGCCTTTAATGTTCGCGTGCCGCCTAGTGCCAGCCAACCCTTTGCCGGCTGGGGTGGATTCGGATCGAGCCAACGGACGATCGACCTGTCGAGCGAACCCGTTACGGTAACGGTTCGCGACCTGCCGGCCGGTGCCGTCGGCACCCCGCTGGGAGCGGTTGGGCAATTTGAAATTCGCAGACGCATATCCAAAACGGATGTGCTCGTAGGCGAGGCCATCGAACTGACCACCGACATCTCTGGTGTTGGCAATGTAGCTTTGGTATCGCGTCCTGACTACAGCTTCCCCGAAGGATTTGAAGTTTACGAACCCGAAACGCAGTCAAATATCAACCGTACGGGCTCTCGTGTGAATGGGAACAAGCTGATCAAGGACGTCTTCATCCCCAGGCGTGCAGGCGAGTTTACCATACCTGAGCTTACGGTGAGTTGGTACAACGACCGCACCAACTCCTGGCAGTCGACACGCTTGGCAGCCATAACCATCACAGCCGAGCGCGATCCGAACGCTGTGAATGTGGCATCCCAGACAAGCTTAAGCTCTGGACAGATATTGACAGGGCTGGCGGCATGGACGGTAGTCGATACCACCCCCATATCCCAGCATCTATGGTTCTGGATTGGATTACTGAGCCCATTTGTCGTATTCGGTACCGGTTACACAGCAATGAAGTATACCAACAGGATGAATACCGACATCGCATTTGCCAGGTCAAAAAAAGCTGCTTCGGCGGCTGAAAAATGGTTTGTCTCAGCAGCGACTTCTGCCGCCGCCGGCGACATCAAAGCCGGTTACGGCAACATCCATAAAGGTTTGGCTGGATTTATTGGCGACCGGTTGAATTTGCCACCTGCTGGGGTCTCGGATGGTGCCTATTTTGAGGCTTTGCAAAAATCTAAAGCAGATGACGCTGTTGCAAAGCACATACATGACCTATTGAACACGTGCTCTACCATCCGTTATGCACCGGTCACAGACCAGGCAACATTCGAAATGGATTTGAAAAAGGCACGAGACCTCGTGGCACAGTTAAGGAAGTCGATATAATGGTGCGATACGTTCTGGTTCTCATGTACGCCTCGCTTTCAATGGCACAGCCAGTGTTGGCACAAAGTGTTCAAGCCAGGTTCGACGACGCGCTCAATCTATCTGCGGCTGGCGACAATATCGCCGCCTACGATTCGCTTGTGTCGATTCAGGGGGATGGTCACAGATCTGGAAAACTGTACTACAATCTGGGTGTGATTGCCACTAAGTTAGACTCGCTTTCGGTTGCAAAATTATATTTCATTGCCGCAAGCCGCTATTCTGACACACGCGAGTATGCCCTGGAAGGAATTTCATATTTGGACTCACGATTCCCACAGCGTGTAGCCGAGCTGCCCAGGCTGCCATGGGAACAGTTCTTCGACTGGCTTCAGCGGACCATTGGGCTTAAACTGCTTTATTGGTCGGTCATACTCATTGCAAACATCGGCATATTGCTTTATATGCTGGGCTGGTACATTGGTAGACCCAGGTGGCTACGAGGTGCCTATATTAGTGCAGCGCTGTATGTGATTACATTTTTGTCCATTACATTGCACATTGACAGCAGGGAGCATCGGTTTGAGGATGGCGTCGTCATTTCGGGTCAATATGCTCTTAAAGAGACACCCGACACATCGTCGGCCGTTGTTAGCCAGGTATATGAAGGATTTGCCTTCACCATCGATCGGCACAAGAGTTTGGAGATCCCAGGATGGGTATACGTCAGGATGAGCAACGGTCTATACGGTTGGTTGCCGGATGGAATTTTACGAACTATATAATTTTTATATACCAATTATTGAAGCATCATGAGTGAAACAATCCAACACTATATCGACACCAACATCGAAGAGTTTAAGCGTGAGCTGTTCGATTTGTTGCGCATACCAAGCGTCAGTACAGACTCCAAGCACAAGGGAGACGTCAATCGTGCCGCAACATACCTGCGTGACCGTTTTGTCGATGCCGGTTTGGAAAACGTTACCATTTTTCAGACACCTGGTCACCCCATTGTCTATGGTGACTGGCTGCATGCCGGAGCCGACAAACCAACGGTGCTCTTCTATGGCCATTACGATGTGCAGCCGCCCGATCCACTCGAGCTGTGGACCAATCCACCCTTTGAACCTACGGTTATCGACGGCAAGGTTTACGCACGCGGCTCAGCCGACGACAAGGGCCAGGCCTACATTCATGTAAAGTCGATCGCGTCCTTCCTGCAAACAGGCACACCGATCCCCGTCAATGTAAAGATCATCATCGAGGGCGAAGAGGAGATCGGATCTCCCAACCTCATCCCGTTTTTGGAGGAGCAGAAGGAGTTGCTTGCCTGCGACATGGTCACGATTTCAGACACGTCGATGTTCGCTGAAGACGTGCCCAGCATCACATACGGCCTGCGCGGTCTGGCCTACATGGAAGTCGAAGTGTTCGGCCCCAACCGTGACCTTCACTCGGGTATCTACGGCGGTGCGGTGGCCAACCCCCTGAATGTACTTTGCGAGATGGTCGCGCAGTTGAAAGATGAAAACGGCGTGATCCAGATTCCCGGTTTTTACGGAAAGGTGAAACCACTCACGGAATTGGAAAGGGAAGCCTACAAAGCACTTCCATTCGATGAGGCAGCCTATGCGAGAGAACTGGGACTAAATGAAACGTTTGGCGAATCGGGTTACTCAAGCTTGGAGAGGGCCACCGGACGTCCAACACTCGATCTGAACGGCATCTGGGGTGGATATCAGGGTGAGGGAGCCAAGACGGTGTTGCCGTCGAAGGCCGGCGCAAAGATCAGCATGCGACTTGTGCCCGACCAAGATCCCGACGAAATTTCGAAACTGTTCGCCGACCATTTCAAGAAAATCGCACCAGATACCGTACGCGTCGAGGTCCACGCCCATCATGGTGGATACCCGGCAATCACGGACCTCAACTTCTACGGCATGCGTGCGGCAGCGCAAGCATTTGAGGACATCTATGGCAAGACGCCCTTGTTCACGCGAGAGGGTGGTTCGATTCCCATTGTGGCCGCCTTCAAGAACATCTTGGGAGTGAGTTCCATCTTGATGGGATTCGGCTTGAACAGCGACAATATTCACTCTCCCAACGAAAAGTTTTCGCTGAAAGACTTTCATCGCGGCATCAAGACCTCCGCACGATTCCTGGAGGTTTTAGCCGATCACGGCTGAATTCAACGCCATCTTAAGGGCCGCCTGAATACCTTTTGAGTGGCTACCTGTAACTTGAAATCCGGCGATTCTACTGCCTGTATTCGTCGGATCTCCTGTTTGCGGTATCCCGTGTTCACGATGTACACTCCGGCCACGATGATGACGCAACCTGTGAGAATGGCTGCATTCAGCTTTTCGTCGAGAATGAGCCATCCAAGCACTACCGCCACAACCGGGTTGATGTAGGCATAGAGCGAAACTACGGGTGTCGGAAGCTTCGTAAGCACATACGAGTAGGCACCGTAGGCCACAACCGATCCCAGGATGATCAAATAGAATAATGCAAACAGGCTTTCGGCATGCCACTGAGCGGTGGCTGCATCTTCGGTGACGCTACTGGCCAGCAGTAAAAAGACCCCACCAAAGAACATTTGGAGGGCGGCATCGAGCAATGGTGTGCCATTCTTTTTGAATGTACGCAGATAAATGGTGCCTCCTGCCCAGCTGATGGTCGCCAAGAAGATGACGATGATGCCCATCGTATAATCGCCGTTGGCGAAGTCGCTGAGACCGTCGCCGAAGATGAGCATCAACCCACCAAATCCCAACAGTACTCCCAACAAGATTTGACCGTCCACTTTGTCACCCTTGCCATAGGCCAGGTTGATTAAGATGATCCAAAGTGGCATCAAGGAACAGATGATGGCTGCTATGCTGCTCGAAACGTACATTTCGCCCCATCCCACAGCTCCGTTGCCGATGCTGATCATGAAAAAGCCAACGATGGCATGGCGAGTCAGTGTTCGAAAGTCGGGGAGTCTGTTGCCGTAGAACAAGATCATTGCCCCACCAAGTATCAGGCCGGCGATTACTTGACGTAGGCCAGTGAACAAAAACGGGGGTACGGACTCAACCCCTACGCGTAAAACCAGATAGGTGGTGCCCCAAACGATACAAATTATTGCAAGGCCGAGCCAGGCCAACCACTCAGTTTTTTTCATAAGGGTAATATGTGTCATCAAAGATACGACTGAAACCGTTTTATACCATATCTTGGGGTATGTCAATACGCATTTTGGATGCAAAAACGTGGTATGCCGAAAGTATCGTTCACCCGCTCATTGATGTGAGGTCGCCGGCTGAATATGCGGCGGGGCACATTCCGGGAGCGATAAACATGCCTCTCTTCGAAAATGAGGAGAGGGCGAGAGTCGGCACACTCTACAAGCAGACCAGCCGTGATGCGGCGATGCTTGAAGGGCTGCGCATCGTTGGACCAAAGATGGCTGATTTCGTGTTGCAGGCTGCAAAATTGTCGCCAAGCGGTGAAATCGGTGTCTACTGTTGGCGTGGAGGCATGCGATCTGGATCGGTGGCCAAGCTTTTCGAGATGGCTGGATTTAATGTTCATGTGATCAAAGGCGGCTACAAGGGCTACAGAAGCCATACCATGACGCTCATGGCAAAGCCGTGGATGCTTCAGGTCATAACCGGCAGCACCGGTTCGGGGAAGACCGAAATCTTGCACGCATTGAAGCAACTCGGCGAGCAAGTGCTCGATCTGGAAGGACTGGCTCATCACAAGGGTTCGGCTTTTGGCGGACTTATGCAGCCCAACCAGCCCACGTCTGAGCATATGCAGAATCTGTTGGCAGATCAATTGCAACGAATGGACGGAAACCGCAGGATATGGGTCGAAGATGAGTCGATGAATATCGGGTCAGTTTTCCTGCCAGACGTTTTTTATCATCATCTGCACCAGTCGCCGCTTTTTCAAGTTGAGAGATCGAAAGAGGTCAGAATCGAAAGGCTTGCCAAAGAATATGGATTGGCCGACAAGGCCCTCGTCATAGAGCGAATACGCAAGATTCAAAAAAAACTCGGTGGCCAGTCAACGAAAGAGGCAATTGCCTATGTTGAGGCTGACGACCCGATGCATGCAACTGAAATCCTTCTTCGCTATTATGACAAGGCGTACGCCACGGGTATCAGCGACCGTAAGCAATACATTCAACATACAATTCGGTGCACCGACCAATCGGCCATTGAACTAGGTAAACAACTTAAAGAGTTATCGCAAGGAATATGAGTCACCCAACTACATCGAACGGATCGGTCAAATTGACGCAATACAGCCATGGAGCCGGTTGCGGCTGTAAGATTGCCCCGTCAGTGCTGGAAAAAATTCTACAGAAATCGGATACTTCAGCTCTTGATCCGAGGTTGCTGGTCGGGAACTTGTCGAACGACGACGCCGCAGTGTACGATTTGGGGAACGGAACCGCTGTTGTGAGCACGACCGACTTCTTCATGCCCATAGTCGACGATGCCTTCGAATTCGGTGGCATTGCCTCAGTAAACGCTATCAGCGATGTTTACGCTATGGGAGGAAAACCGATTATGGCCATTGCCATTCTTGGATGGCCTATAGGTAAGCTTCCTCCGGAACTGGCTGGAACGGTCTTGGAAGGCAGTCGTGACGCCTGTCGTAGGGCCGGTATCGAGCTTGCCGGTGGGCACAGCATCGACAGCCCCGAACCGATCTTTGGACTGGCCGTAACAGGTTTGGTCGACATTGCGAACCTGAAGCGAAACAATACGGCAAAACCCGGATCAAGCTTGTACTTAACCAAAAAACTGGGTGTGGGTGTGGTTACCACCGCCCAAAAACGCGGGGTTGCCGACGAGACCGATTTGAACGAGGCGAAACAGTCGATGCTGACCTTAAACAATTTTGGAGCAGCAATAGGTGGACTGGATTATGTAAATGCGATGACCGATGTCACGGGGTTTGGTCTGCTAGGTCACTTGAACGAGCTTTGCGACGGTGCACATTTGAAAGCAATTATCGATTTTGATGCCGTTCCAAGGTTTTCTTGGGCAGATCGATACATCGAAGAGGGTTGCATACCAGGAGGAACAAATCGAAATTGGGACAGCTATGGCCATAAAGTTGCTGAACTGACAACAGAACAGAAGTACTTGCTTGCCGACCCACAGACAAGCGGCGGCTTGTTGATAAGTGTCGATGCCGGCTACGAAACGGAATTCGAGTCTGTGGCGAGCAATTTTGGTTTGACGCTGAACCGAGTAGGCGAACTCATGGCACGTTTGTCAACCGACAAAAATGTCTATATCAGATAGGCATCATTCAACAGATGTCGGGTATCCACGGCTCTCACTAAACTCATCTAAACGATTCTTTGCGGCTATTGTACTGTTGTGCTCATCTCCAAGTGTGTTCAACAATATCGTATGGGCAGGTTTGAGTAAATGTTCAGCTTCATCCGAGCGCCCAAGCTTAAATAGGCAATATCCCAAAATACTCATTGTGTTGGCCAGCTCCGGATTAGTCTCGGGCAGCAATTTTTTTCGGATTCGGTATGCCTCTTCAAGTAAAGGCAATGCATCCCAATACCGCTGCTGTGTTACAATCACCGTCCCTAGATTGCTGTAACCATGAGCATGGTAGGGATGGTCTTCATTAAAAGCTGCCAACCAGATATCCAAAGCCTCCCTATAACCCTGCTCAGCACCGGTAAGGTCGCCTAAGTCCCTTTTGGCACGCGCAATATTATTTAGTTGGATCCCGACATTGGGGTGTTCTGCCCCCAAAACGCTAGTCGATATGATCAAAGCATCGTTCAAGAGTTTGATACTTGTATCTTGTTGCCCCAGACTTGAATATGTGGCCGCTAAATTGTTCAATGCGTAAGCCACGTCGGCATGGTCATCGCCCCGTATGCGTCGAAATAGCGCCAATGCCTCAATATGATAGGTTTTTGAGGAGTCGTAAGTACCAACATCGCTAAACGATATTCCAATGTGGCTGAGCGCCTGAGGTATCCCAGGATGGGTGTCGTCAGGATGGTGACGCCGCAAAATACTCAATTCACGTTTATATAAATCTAAAGCTTCGACATATTCCCCTTTATTTGATAGCAGAGTTGCTAAATTTCCCAAACTAGTCGCCACATCTATATGGTCGGGACCCTTAAATTTCTCTTCAAGTTGGATGGATTCACGGATGAGTGGTTCGGCCCGTGCATTGTCGCCCAAATACCATTTTGAAATACCTAAATCATTGAGTCTTTTTGCATGATGGATCGATTCTGGACCAAATAATCGCAGATCTGTTTCGTAGGCCTGCTCAAAAAGGGTGTCTGCAATTTCGTAGTTGCCTAGACGCTGATGCAAAAGGGCCAGATTTGATTTCGCATTCGAAACGTCCTCATGATGGTGACCGTACAACATCATAAGTTTGTCCAGCGATTCGGAAAGGTATTGCATGGCCTCGTCGTACTTGCCTAATTCACGGTATGTAACACCAAACGTCTGCAGTAATGTTGCAGCAACGTCAGGATACGTCGCAAAACTGGAATCCATTCTTTTTGCCGCTTCTCCGACCACATCAACCATGAGCACTTCTCGTCCATCGTTGTACGGGTTTGGAGATTGTAGCATTTCTTTAAGAAAAGATGTGATCATCTCAGCTTTATCCTTCTCGAGCCGAGCCTCACGAGCTTGCAACACAGCTACTAGTGTTGCTGTTATGAGCATCAAGACGGCCAACGTGGACAAAATGACTCCAGATTTGTGACGTCCCACAAACTTGGCTAGTCGGTAGTACCCTGAGTCGGGTCTGACTGAAATCGGCTTGCTCAATCGGTAGTTTTTGATGTCGGAGCGTAATTGCTCAATAGACCCATATCTCCGGTTAACATCCGTCTGAAGTGCACTTAAAATGATCGTGTCCAGATCGCCTTTGAGACGCTTGCCTAACTCGCGAAGGTACTCTGGGTGTAGCTCGGCACCGTTTTTGTCTACGTACTTTTGCGTACCAGTAACCAATGTGCTGGGCTTTGAGGGAGTGCTCTCCAGACGTTTGCGAGTGTATTCAATCGGATTGTCGGTTGATGCTGGATAGGGGTGTTGGCCAGTTATCATCTCAAAAAGGATGATACCCAAGCTGTAGACATCACTACTCGTAGTAATTTTTGCACCTGTCAACTGCTCTGGGCTGGCATATTCGGGCGTCATCAGATACAGACCCGTCTTAGTGGATATATTGCCCGGCAAATGTTCGTCGTCTACAATTTTTGCAATGCCAAAGTCGAGAAGCTTGACGTTGCCATCTCCATCGACGAGTATGTTTGATGGTTTCAGATCTCTGTGCACGATCAAGTGCTGATGCGCAAATTGCACTGCTGCGGCTACCTGATCAAAGAGGTTGAGGCGATTATCCAGCGACAGGTTCTCACGGTTGCACCAATCGATAATGGAAACACCGTCAATGTACTCAAGTATGAAATAAGGGCGCCCAGCATCGGTAAGTCCAGCGTCGATTAGTTGGGCGATGTTCGGATGGTTTAGTTTTGCAAGAATTCTCTGCTCCGATAGTAACCGCTCTTGCATCTTTGTACCATGCATGAACCCGTGCAAAAACTTTATGGCGACACGCTTACTAAATCTGCCGTCGTTTCTTTCAGCAAGATAAACGGTACTCATACCACCTTGGCCCAGCTCTCTGATTATGCTGTAGGGTCCAATAGACTGGCCAACTTCGATGTTGGCCCAATCGTGTGCGCTCGCTTCTAAAAAACCGCTCAATTTAGAGTGATTCTGCAACATTTCACGAAGAGCATTGGCCATTTCAGGATCGGATTCCTGTAGTCTCGTCAACAATGCTTCACTAGTTTCACGGTCACCTTCAAGGTATAGGTGAAATAATTCGTCTAGTCTATCCCAGCGATTTGGGTCCATACTATGACTCCTGTTTATCAAGGTGATATCGTTCGACTCTCACATAAAGGCACTAGTTGTCGGTTTTAAGCTGCCCGAACAGCCAGGTTTTTGCAGTCAGCCAGTCGCGGTTTACAGTTGCAAGCGACACGTCGAGAATTTCAGCGATTTCTTCCATGGTGTACCCGCCAAAGTAGCGGTACTCCACCACTTGACTTTGGCGTTTGCTCAGCTGCTCAAGTCTGCCAAGTGCCTCGTCGAGCGCCATGATTTCTTCTGCCTTTTGATCGCTTAGGTACACGGCTTCGTTCAGTGTTTCTGGTGTACCGTTACCACCTCTCTTTTCGCGACTGCGGTCGCGGGCATAGTTCACCAATATTTGCCGCATTGCTCTGGCCGCTATCGCAAAGAAGTGTCGGCGTCCACTCCAGTTTTCGGCAGGTGGATTTTGAACCAATTTGAGGTACGCCTCGTGTACAAGAGCTGTCGTATTAAGCGTATGGCCTACCCGCTCCTTTCGAAGTTCACGACTCGCCAATTTCCGGAGTTCACCGTAAACCATTGGCAAAAGTACATCGATCGAGTCAGCATTAGCGACATCAATCGAATTCAGCAGTTGTGTAATATGTTCGGATGTACGGTTTGCTTCCATAACAGATATAAGTCACTGGAAACATAACCAACGAAGGCATATTCGCAAAATTAATAAAAGGGAGTGATCAATCGATCTCGATGCGCTGGCCGTACACGCTTTCTTCGATGATGCGCACCGGCTCGTTGCTTTTGTCGACAACAACAATGCGTGGTTTGTGCGTGCGAGCCTCTTCTGGCGACATCTGCGCGTATGCGATCACAATCACACGGTCGCCGACGGCAGTTAGCCTAGCAGCTGGCCCGTTCATGCAGACGACCCTGCTGCCGCGAGGACCTGGGATCGTGTAGGTTTCGAGCCTGTTGCCGTTGTTGATATTTACCACCTGCACCTTTTCGTACGGCAGCAGCCCGGCCAGATCGAGCAGATCTTGGTCGATGGTGATGCTCCCTTCGTAGTAGAGGTCGGCCTCCGTTACGTTGAGATGGTGCAGCTTAGATTTGAACATGGTCAAGGTCATACGGCGAGGATCAGTGCAGATCAACAAGCATGTTGTCGATGAGTCGTGTCGTACCTAAATAAACAGCCATGGCAACGACGCACGTTCCATCGGCTGTGACTAGTGGTTGTAAATCGTCGTTCGAAACGACAGAAATATAATCAATTTTAAATCCAGCTGCCATCAGGCGCTCTTTTGAGGCAGTTACGGCACGATGGACATCAGGGTCGTTTGCCACATCTGAAGCAATTTGCTTCAATTCTTTAAAAATCATCGGGGCAATCGACCGTTCCGTCTCTGAAAGATATCGGTTTCGGCTGCTGAGGGCCAGGCCGTCGACAGCCCGCACCGTCGGATGCATCACCATGCTCAGTGGATGGTTGAACTCCTCGACCATCCGTTCGAGTATCCGATATTGCTGGTAGTCCTTTTGTCCGAATACAGCAATGTCTGGTTGGACGATATTAAACAGCTTGTTCACCACTTGGATAACGCCCGAAAAATGTCCCGGCCTTGAGGCTCCACATAGATGGTCGCCCATTTTGTCAAGTTTGAATCCGATGAAAGACCCCTGACCGTACAGTTCTTCAGCTGATGGGTGGAAAACGGCAGAAACGCCTGATGCACGACACTTTTCAAGATCGTCGTCAAACGGGCGTGGGTATCGGCTCAGATCTTCGTTGGGTCCAAACTGCGTCGGATTTACGAAGATGGAGACCACCGTCTCGTCGGCCAACTCCAGCGATCGATCCACTAGGCGGAGGTGCCCCTCGTGCAGTGCTCCCATTGTGGGCACAAATCCGATGGTATGCCCCTGGGTTCGTATCGAACGAACCCAGGCTCGCATATCATCAATTGTGCGAAGGACGATCAAAGGAATGCCCTTCTCAGACCGTGCGGTTTTCGTCGAAATCTTCTAGCAGCGTCTTCACGCGTTGGAGGAATGCACCACCAAGCGCACCGTCGATAATCCGGTGATCGTAACTCATCGACAGGTACACCATGTGGCGAACGGCGATGACATCGCCGTGATCTGTCTCGAGTACCACGGGGCGCTTCACAATGGCGCCTGTCCCGAATATTGCGACTTGTGGCTGATTGATGATCGGCGTCCCCATCAAATTGCCCACACTGCCGTAGTTGGTAAGGGTGAATGTGCCACCCGTCAGATCGTCGGGCGAAAGGGTCTTGCTGCGTGCTTTGCGTGCGAGATCGTTTACTGACCGGGCAATTCCTAGCAGGTTCATCTCGCCGGCGTTCTTCATGACGGGAACAATGAGTCCGCCTGAGCCCGACTCACCTAGGGCAACTGCTATGCCGTAGTTGATGTCGCGCTTCAATATGATGTTGTCGCCGTCGACGGAGCTGTTCATGAGCGGGAACTCACGGATGGCCTGTATCGTGGCTTCGATGAAGAACGGCGTGAAGGTGAGCTTAAAGCCGTTCTCGCGGAAAAAGCGGTCCTTGTTCTTCTCACGGTACATCACAAGTTTAGTGACGTCGGCTTCGCCGAAGGTGGTCACGTGCGCCGAAGTCTGCTTCGATTTGACCATATGCTCGGCGATGAGCTTGCGCATGCGGTCCATTTTGATGATTTCGACGTTCTGCGACGGCCAGTTCACCTTTATTTCGCCAGCGGATATCGAACCCGTGGATGTCGCTGTTGGAGCGGGCGCCGGCGTTGGTGCTGGTGCCGGAGCCGGTGCAGGCTCGGGACGGCTGAGTGCAGGGGCAGGCTTCTGGTCGTTTTGGCGATTCTTGATGTAGTTCATCAAGTCTTCCTTGCTGACGCGACCCTGAGCGCCGGTGCCTTCGATGTTGTCGAGCTCAGCCATGCTGATGCCCTCTTCTTTGGCAATCGATTTTACCAGAGGCGAATAGAAACGGTCGGAAGAAACCTCAGCCGTAGCTGCGGGTGCAGCGGCTTGAGCCGGAGCCGGCTCTGGTGCTGGTGCTGCAGCTGGTGTTGGTTCGGGTTCAGGCGCAGCCTCTGGAGCAGGAGCCGTTGTTTGTGCAGCAGTGCCGGTAACCGCAGCATTGGCATCGGTGTCGATTACGGCTATGGCCGTGCCAACCTCTACGGTTTCGCCTTCGGCTACAAGTATCTCAACGAGCACTCCGGCTATGGGTGCAGGAACTTCCGAATCCACCTTGTCGGTGGCTATCTCGAGTACGGTCTCATCTTGTGCAACGGTATCGCCGACTTTCTTTTTCCATTCGATCACAGTTCCTTCCATGATCGATTCGCCCATCTTGGGCATCACCATTTCCTGTCGTGCCATGGGATTGTTCAGGCTAATTTATTGTGAAAATCATGTTACGGCTCGGTCTGAGTCGGTACAGATCCTAAAAGTACGGAAATTAATACAAAGCCTGAATCACTTTGCTCCAGTTTGTTGGCCAGACAAGGCCATTCTTCATATTCTAGGCCGAGTCTGCCACCGAGCGTATGGAAACATCGATGTCGCGTATCAAGTCGTCGGCATCCTCAATGCCCACCGATAGACGAATAAGTGTCTCAGGTGTCTTTGATTCGGGACCCTCCGAGCTGCGTCGATGCTCCCAAATGCTCTCAACGCTGCCCAAACTGGTGGCGTGCACAATCATCTCGCTGTTGCAGACCACCTTGGCAACCTTCGCGGGTGGCAATCTCAGTGTGAACGACAACATCGCGCCAAAGTGCTTCATCTGAGATGCCGCTATGCTGTGACCCGGATGGGTTTTGAGCCCAGGATAAAAAACGGTCTCCACCAGAGGCTGCCCCTTGAGCCAATCGACGATGGCCTCGGCGTTGTGACATTGCTGACGTACCCGTACACCAAGAGTGCGTATGCTTCGAAGCAGCAGCCAGCAATCGAATGGCGAGGGCACTGCCCCCCCAAGCTGTTGGATCCGGCGGATGCGTTCGAAAAGGACACTGCCTTGACTGCCGATTATGGCGCCCCCCAGAATGTCGCTGTGGCCACCCAGATATTTTGTGGTCGAGTGCATCACTACGTCTGCCCCCATTGCGATCGGTTGCTGCAATGCCGGCGACGGCCATGTGTTGTCGACGCAGACGGGTACACCCTTCGATCGGGCAATGTTGCATATCGCCCCGATGTCGGTGATGTGTAACATGGGGTTGGATGGCGTCTCCAACCATATGAGACGAGTACCTTCGTGCAGTGCTTCTACCACGGAAGCCGAATGCGTCATGTCCACATAGTCGACTTGCAGGCCCCAGTGATCGACAAAGTCGTTCATCAGGTTGCGAGTGCCATGGTACACATCGATCGGTGCCACAACATGCGCCCCCTGGCCCAAGGCCTGAATCACCGCCTGGATTGCAGCCATTCCAGACCCGAATGCGGCTGCATGCGCCCCACCCTCGAGGGTGGCCAAAGCCGCTTCGAGTGCATTGCGGCTGGGGTTGTCGTACCTCGCATACCCATACCGGGTGTTCTGGAAACCGCCTTCCGGAAACTCGAAAATGGTGGATGGGGCAAACCCCGGTGCCACGGCCTTGGTGGACGGGTCGGGTTCAAGGCCGGCATGGACCAAAATGGAGTCGAATTTCATGTGGATTATCCGAAGAGTAAATAACAGATATAGACTGAGGCAAATGCTGCGCTCAGGTCGGCAAAAAGGCCGGCTTTGATGGCGTAGCGGCTGTTTCGCACGCCGACGGCCCCAAAATAGACCGCGATCACATAAAAGGTGGTTTCGGTCGAGCCGAACATGGTGGCTGCCATCTTAACGAGGATGGAGTCTTCGCCGTGCACCAGTATCAGGTCGGCAAGTATGCCTACCGATCCGCTCGATGTGAGCGAACGCATGATGGCCATCGGGAGAACCTCGGCTGGGAAGCCGATAAATGACAGGATCGGGTCGATGCCGGCGATGATCCAGTCCATGGCCCCGCTGGCACGGAACATCCCGATGGCGAACAGGATGCCCACCAGATAGGGGATTATGCGAACGCCGATTTCGAACCCCTCCTTAGCTCCGACCACGAACTCCTCGTAAACCTTGACCTTGCGGATAAGACCATAAAGTGGAATGGCTACGATGAGCAAAGGCAGTATGAATACGCTGAATACTTGCATTATGACCCCTCCTCAATGATGTACTTAGGTTCAGGATTTCGTCGTGCATACCAGCTTGCGACCAGAATGGCAACGGTCGTCGATATGATCGTTGTAAGCAAAATGCTCAGAAAAAGCTCGCTTACCCCTATTCCCATTAGTGCAATCAGTGTCACCGGCGGCACCAGCTGTACGCTCGATGTGTTTATTGCCAAAAACATGCACATGGCGTTGGTGGCAGTATCCTTGTCTGGATTGATTTTCTGAAGCTCCTCCATGGCCTTGATCCCCAACGGAGTGGCCGCATTGCCAAGTCCAAGTATATTAGCCGTGAGGTTGAGGCTCATGGCACCCATCGCCGGGTGATCGGCGGGCACGTTCGGGAAGAGCCGGCGCATCACTGGCGCGACAAACCGTACCAACTTGCTAATCAAGCCAGATTTCTCGGCTATCTGCATCAGTCCAAGCCACAATGCCATGATACCGATAAGCCCAAAGGCGAGGTTCACGGCAAACTCTGCCATATCGAATGCAGCCGAGGCAATGGCCCTCATTTTCACAAACTGGACTTTAGGAAGCGTAACAACCGCGGTCGTAATCGTCGACTCCTTGACTCGGGCAGCCAAGACCTGCTTGTCGCGGGCGTCCTGGTCGGCAGCGATCCTGAGCCAGATTGGAGGCAGATTTTGGTCGACGGGAATGAGGATTTCAATGCCGGCCGATGTCGGCCTCCACGTGGCAGCATGGACGACGGTATCGCCGGCAATCCGGAATTGTATCTCTTGTCGTTTTTCCAAGTCGGCATTTTCAGGAACTGTCAACTCAAGCCTACGTTCCAAATTGTTTTCGTACGTATCGCGGGTCAAGTCGCCAATGTCGTTGATCATGGCAAAAACCAGGCTTATGATAATCAAACCAGCCCAGATGTAATTCATAAACGTCGATCATATTATCTGTTGATTGTCCGTCCTAGTGTAGTGTTTTGCATGCTGAAACGCAAAAGCGATATCTTTCTGAAACGTGCTGTCGGTCAACCGCTCTTTTTGGGGTTCATCATGAATTATACGGGCATCGTCATCTTTGTGCTGAGTTATATCGGAATCGCCTTAGGCCGATTTCCGGGACTTCAGCTAGATCGAACAGGGGTAGCCCTGCTGGGTGCAATGCTGATGATCCTTACCGCCACCCTCGGCATCGACGACGCCATCATAGCGGTCGATTACAGCACCTTGATTTTGTTGTTTGGACTGATGATCCTGTCGGCCCAATTTCGGCTGGGCGGATTTTACAGCCTCTTGGCTGTAAGAAGCGCATCCACATTTCGGGAGCCTAAATGGTTCATGGGCGCATTGATCCTGCTTTCGGCCGTCTTGTCTGCTGTGCTTTCTAACGATGTGATCTGTCTGGCCATGAGCCCCATCGTGATCGAAATCACACGCAAACGCAATTGGAACCCACTTCCCTTTCTACTTGCGTTGGCGGCATCGAGCAACATAGGGTCTGCAGCCACACTCATTGGCAACCCACAGAACATGTACATAGCACAGCAGGCTAATCTGCCCTTTGCAGAATTCCTGCTCTGGTGCGTCCCGCCCGTTGCCGTTTCGATCATCCTTCTATTTTTTTGGTCCGTGCGTAGTCGACTTTCGACAGATCAGGCGGTTGAGTCGCACACCGAAGACCTCAGCATTGAAAGCGCCCGCCCTTTCGACCGCTTTCAGACAATGAAGGGGATGTTTGTGATGATGGTGATGATCGGCCTGTTCTTCACCAACGTGCCCAGAGAAATCACGATCTTGGGGGTCGCCTCCATGCTGCTTATGAGCCGGAAGTTGGCATCGAGGCAATTTTTGGGTTTTGTCGACTGGTCTCTGCTCATTTTGTTCATAGCATTATTCGTACTCATAGAAGGCATTCAAATAACGGGAGGGCTAGACGCCGCCTATTTTTGGTTAGAGGATCAAGGCCTCGATCTGTATAGTCCGGCATGGTTCTCACTTATTAGCGTCTTGCTATCGAATGCAGTTTCGAATGTGCCTGCTGTAATGCTCTTGATGACCAAAATGCCTGAAACCCAGTTATCACTTTATTATCTGCTGTCTCTGATGAGCACGTTTGCCGGCAATCTGATACTCGTCGGATCCATTGCCAATCTCATCGTCGCTGAACAGGCAAACCGAGATGGAATTGCCTTCGGCTTCAAGGACCATTTTTATTGGACGGCCCCGATCGCGTTGGCCAGTATCGTGTTGGCATTTGTGTGGTGGCTTGTCATGACCAGTATCACAGCCTGAAGCCCCTCTCTTTTGAATTGGATACGCAAATGCGTAATTTAGAACGATTTTTGACCAAAAAGCATTGACCAAAGACCGGTCATGATCTGCACTATCTATCCCTATTTCTAACAAAATCCATGGATTTATTCGAAAAGCTGAGCACCCGCCACAGTCCACTTGGTCAATTTACTTCGGAAGGATACGGTTATTACACATTTCCTAGATTAGAGGGTCCAGCGGGGCCGGAGATGCGTTTCAACGGCAAGGATATGATCGTGTGGAGTATCAACGACTACCTTGGCATCGGTAATAACCCCGAGGTGCGTGCCGTCGACGCGAAAGCCGGTGCCGACTATGGTTACAGCGTCCCAATGGGGGCACGCCTCATGACGGGCAACTCAACGGAACACGAGGCGCTTGAGGCGGAGCTGGCCGACTTTGTACACAAACCGGCTGCATTTCTGCTTAACTATGGCTACCAAGGCATCATGAGCGTGATTCACGCCCTTGTGAGCCGCGACGACTTTTTAATCTATGACGAACTCAGCCACGCCTGCATCGTAGACGGCAAACAGCTCGCCATGAGCGAGACCTATGTGTACAAGCACAACGATATCGACAGCCTCGAGAAGCAACTTCAGAGAGCTGTTGCCAACTCGAAGCCGACATCGGCCATCCTTGTGATTACCGAGGGTGTTTTTGGGATGACGTCCGACTTGGGTAAACTTCGTGAGATCGTCGCACTTAAGGAAAAGTACAACTTCAGACTACTTGTTGATGATGCTCACGGCATTGGAACCATGGGGCATGACGGCTCAGGTACTGGCACCCATTTGGGAGTGAACGACGGAATCGACATCTATTTCGGCACTTTTGCGAAGGCTTTCGCACTAATTGGCGCATTCATCGCCACCGAGCCCAAAATCCTCGACTACCTCAGAGCCACTGCCCGCAGCCAAATATTTGCCAAATCGCTTCCGATTGCCTTGGTAGTATCTGCGCGCGAGCGCCTCCGCCAGATCCGGCAGCATCCGGAGTGGAGAGACAAGCTTTGGGAAAACGCCAAGAAACTGCGTCAAGGACTCTCATCGGTCGGATACAACGTGTTGCCAAGCGACAGCCCAATCGTGCCGGTTCTTACCAAAGGCAGTACTGACTTGGCGCAAGCCATCATGAGGGAGTTGCGCGAAAACCACGGCGTTTTCGTGAGTGGTGTTGCTTACCCCGTTGTTCCTCGAGGCATGGTGCTGATTCGACTAATTCCTACAGCCCGCCACACACAAGAGCACATCGACAAAACCATCAAGGCCTTCGAGGCCATCTACGACCTGGTCTACTCGGGCGCTGCCGCAAGCGTTGACTAGTGGCAGAAGGACGTAAGACGTAGGTGGTCAGTCTTCGTCCTCGATGATGTCGATCACGGTGGCTTCACCTTCGATCTCTTTCGACGCCTCATCATCGTAGCGCTCTACGATGATGGTGCAGTCGGTGAGCATCATGGCAAAAAATCCAATCGTCGATAAAAAAGGCGCCAGGATCGACAAAGCGCCTGCTCCTGCTACGCCTATCGTCAGTGGCACCTCAAGAAGTGTCTTCCCTTTGCTGTTGCGTATGATGGCACGGCGCGCGTTTCCTTCGTTAGCCAATTCTTTAAGGCGACCAAGTAATTCGCTTCCAGTTGTCTTTATTTCCTCGAAGGTTGTCTTTGCTTTACCCATGGTAGTTGAATAAAAGTGTCGATCTGGTAAAAAAATGTTTCGTTCCGCGTAAGGAATTGCTTCGGCGAGACTCTTATATGTACGAACATCTCACCAGAAAGATACATTATGCACGCACATGTATTCTGTGCATCCACTTATGGGGTGGATGCACACATCATCGACGTTGAGGTACACTGGCGCGGGTCGAGTGTACCGTCCTATCAACTGGTCGGCCTACCCGACAGGGCCATCAGCGAATCATACGCCAGAATTGACACTGCCATCCGGAGCACCGGCTACGACATGCCACTTGGGCGAAAAACGGTCAGTCTAGCCCCAGCCGACCTGCCAAAGGAGGGGAGTGCCTTCGACCTGCCCATTGCCGTTGGGGTGTTGGCCGTCTGCGACCTCATCAACCGCAGAATACTGAGTCAGACGCTCATTATGGGAGAATTGGCTTTGGATGGATCGCTTCGCCCAGTAAAGGGTGTTCTGCCCGTGGCTGTCGAAGCCAGGCAGAAAGGCTTTCGGAGCATTCTGCTTCCGAGAGCGAACGCATTAGAGGCGGCAGTAGTGGAGGGAATCGATGTATATGGACTCGATAACCTTCAGGAGGTCATCGCTTGGTTGAATTCACCTGAGATATTCCAACCGATAAAGGCAGATCTAAGCGGGCTTTTCGAAGACGTTGATTCTGTCGGACTCGATTTTAGCGATGTAAAAGGTCAGGAAACGGTTAAACGAGCCCTCGAAATCGCTGCCGCTGGTGGTCACAACATCATTCTGGTAGGTCCGCCAGGATCCGGTAAAACCATGCTGGCCCGCAGGATACCTGGAATTCTTCCCCCTCTCAATCTGAACGAAGCCCTAGAGACCACAAAAATCCACTCCGTATCTGGTTTGTTAACCGGTGGAAAGGGGCTCGTTACCAAAAGACCCTTCAGATCGCCCCATCACTCGGTATCGGACGTCGCACTTGTGGGTGGCGGCAGCATACCAATGCCAGGCGAAATATCGATCGCCCATAACGGCGTGCTCTTTTTGGACGAATTGCCCGAGTTCAGGCGCAACGCATTAGAAGTATTGCGGCAGCCCCTCGAGGACGGCTACGTGAGCATCTCGAGGGCACGGATGAGCGTCACATACCCGTCTCGGTTCATGCTTGTTGCTTCCATGAACCCTTCGCCAAAAGGAGACTGGGGCAACGAAGGATCTGAGGAGGATCAAAAGTCGGCACGCAAGTACCGAGCCCGAATCAGTGGACCCCTGCTTGACCGGATCGACTTGCACATCGAGGTCAACAAAGTCACCTTCGACGAACTTTCGGCCCGGAATTCAGCAGAGCCGTCATCCATGATCCGCGATCGGGTTGTCAGGGCCCGCCAGATACAGGAACGGAGATTTCTGGGCATGCCCGGCGTGTACTCAAACGCACAGATGCATACCCGACTTGTTCGTCGAATTTGCAGACTTGATGACAGCGGCTCGTCCCTGCTGAAAATGGCCATGCAGAAAATGGGGCTTTCAGCGAGAGCCTACGACCGCATCCTGAAAGTTGGCCGGTCGATTGCCGACCTTGACCAATCAGACAACATCATGCCGATGCACATCGCCGAGGCTATCCAATATCGCTCACTCGACCGAGACGGCTGGTAAGCTTCCAAAGAAGGGCAACGGTCAGCCCAGGGTAAAAGGGTTCCATGCCCATGTAGGCATATCCGCCAGGGGTATCGGGGTACATCGTGCCCAACATCAGCCATATCAGTGATATGCCCGAACAGACAACCATGTAGGCGAAAATCTGCTTTTTGGGGATCTTGAACGCAGGCACGTAAATACCCAGGACCGGGAACAACAGTCCGGGGATGATCACGGTGCCAATCACGTACCACAAATCAACCACACTTGGGTATATCATGATGAGTATGATCCCGATGATTGCTGCAATCGCGATGCTGAACCGGGTCATCGAAATACTCCCAGACTTCGGGAAAAATCTTAACAGGAAATCACGGCCCAAGGTCTGTCCAGATATGAACATATAGCTGTCCATGGTAGACATGATGGTAGCCAGCATGGCCACGAAGAACAGCCCCTTCATGCCCGCCGGAAGAATGGCGTTTGCCAGGTAGGGGTAGACCATCGCCGCTTGGTCGATTTCGCCCATAATCTGCAAGCCGTATAGTGCCGTGAACAGGGTAAAAAAGTCAAAGATGATCCAGCATACAACCGAAAGCACAATTCCCTTACGTGCAACGGTCGGTGTCTTTGCAGCTGCCGCACGCTGGTGGAAACTGGGGTCCACAAAGGTCCAAAGTGCAATAAAGAACCAGACCAGCAGATACTGGGTCGTGTTGCCACCGGTAGGGTCTCTGTGCCCTTCAGGGATGGCCTGCCACAGTGTGATAGGATCGCCGTAGTGCGACCACCCAAACAGGAGCAACGCCAAAAATCCGCCAAACATGAGGGTGACTTGTAGCATGTCGGTCCGCACCACAGCGTCGAAGCCTCCAAAGCTCACATACGCTACCGAGAAAAACGAAACGAGAACCGCATAAAGCAAAAAGTGGCCGTCGCCACCCGACATGTACTGAAAGATCAGCCCGAGCATGAGGATGTAAGGGGCAGGACTCACAAGCATGAAAATGAACAGCGATGCTAGGTTTCCTGCTCGTTCGCCGTACGATTCACGAATGGCTTCGACAAGGGTTAGCGACTTGTGCTCACGTATCCGACCGGCAACGAGCCAGGCGAAAAGCAGCGAAAAAATGTAGAACGGCAGACCTAGCACCACCACCTGCACAAGGCCAGACGAGTACCCAAACTCCCCAACTCCGAGTATCCCTCCGTAGAAGGTGGAAACCAACGTTGCCACAAACGCGGGAAGCGTCATGCTTCGCCCCGACAGCAGAAAGCCCTCCTCATTTTCGTGAGCTGGATTTTTTTTGACGGCAAGAACGACGAGGAGCGCAAAATAACCTCCCACCATCGTCCAGTCTAGCCATGTAAAACTCAGAGCCATTCTTCAGGGAACATGTGGTGATTGATGATCAATAGCAGGCTGCCGCTTTCGTATTGAATGGATACCGGACTATCGATAACAACATTGGAACTTCCATCTCGTACTCCATTTTCGAGGGACTCATTCAACAGCGGATACATAAGCCCCTGTGTAACAATGCCATCCACTTTACCACTTATTGGAAATAACGATATGTCGGTACCAACCGGTAACGATAAATCGGTGTTTTTGTTAGCAACGCGAATGTGGCATAGTAGATCCTCGAATTGAATCCGATCAAATTTGTCGTGAAATCGAACTAAGACGGATAAATTTTTTAGGGTTTGGTCGAGTCGAAGTCCGGTTGCGCCTAACACTAGGACGTTTTTGAATTCAGATGAGAGCACATAGCTCAACGCCTTTTCCAGGTCGTTTGTTTCTTGATCTGGATCTAAGATAACCTTGATGCCATCCGGATAAGGTGCAAGGCTGCTGTCTAAATCTCCGATGAGAACATCCGGTTTTATACGCGCATTCATCAGGGGCATGATGCCACCGTCGGCTGCGACCACCAAAGACGCTTTTCTGGCACGAGCGACCAGGTGGCTTGAATCAGGCGGTTCCCCGTTGCAGACTACCAAAGCAAATGACATAAACGGAAACGTTATTACTGACTTTCGTTGTAACTTTGGAAGATAGGCTAAATCCAACGAAGCGCATTGATTAAAACGGGCAAACAACCACAAAATCGGTCGAACTCACCAGGCAGCGGTCGAAGTGAGCGTGACCAAGAAAGTCGGCAAGATCAGGGAAGCAGGCCTATCTGGGCTTCCATCAAGCGCATTTTCAGCTATGCAATACCCTATCGATATCGGCTGGCAGCAGCGATTCTTGCATCCATGCTGGGATCGTTGCTTTGGCTTGTCGTGCCGTTGGGCATCAGGGAGCTGCTCGACGCCGTGTTTGATCAAGGCGATTCAGAGCTCTTGAATTGGCTGACGATCGCCTTGTCCATCCTTGTCATCATCCAGGCGGTAATCGGCTTTGCAGGTTCCTACATACTCGACTGGATTGGGGAGCGCATCGTAACCGACCTTCGGATACAGCTCTACAACCACCTGCATACGCTTGGGCTGCGGTTTTACTCCAGTCAGCGCCTCGGTGAGATTACCTCCAGGCTGACCAACGATGTGAACTCGCTCCGTTCTGCCGCAACGGGCACCTTGGCCGAAGCCATTACGCAGACCATCAGTCTGGTCGGGTCAGTCTCGCTGATGGTGGTCCTCAATTGGCGCTTGAGCCTCATCATCTTTGCAACTGTGCCCATCATCAGTATAGCGACACGCTACTTTGGTGGAAAAATCCGTCAGCTTTCTCGGGATGTGCAGGATCGCCTGGCCGACACGACCGCCGTAGCCGAAGAGACGCTTGGGGCCATCCGCGTCGTGAAGTCGTTTGCCCGCGAAAACTTCGAGACGGGCCGGTATCAGGACGCCTCCGAGCAGCTGTTTATCACAGCCCGCCGACGTGCCTTACTGAGTAATGTGTTTTGGAGCAGTGTCGGACTCATGTTCATGTTCACCATGATTGTCATCTTTTGGTTTGGGGGCAAGGAGGTGCTTGCTGCAAGGCTTACTGCCGGCGACCTGGTGGCCTTCATATTTTACGCATTTAACATATCGCGATCGGTAGGTGGCATGTCGCGCATTTACACCACATTCAGCAGCGCCATCGGTGCATCCGACCGCATCTTCGACCTCATTGACAATCGTCCAGAAATTGCGGACGCCTCCGATGCGACCGATATGCCAATGATTCGGGGGCGTGTACGATTTGATGGGGTCAGCTTCTCCTACGACAATCAAGAAATACTTCACGAAATCTCTTTTGATGCCGCCCCGGGAACGGTGACGGCCATTGTGGGACCAAGCGGTGCTGGCAAGACGACGCTGCTTAACCTCATCCCGAGATTTTATGACGTGAACTCAGGCTCGATCACCATCGACGACATCGACATCCGTACCGTCCGACAGGCAAGCCTCCGCAGTCAGATAGCCGTTGTACCGCAGGATGTGCACCTGTTTGGTGTGTCCATCATGGAGAATATTCGTTATGGCCGCCTAGACGCCAGCGATGACCAGGTCATTCAGGCGGCCGAGGCAGCTCAGGCGCACGGATTCATCATGGAGTCAGCCGAGGGATATCACTCCCTTGTAGGAGAGCGTGGGGTGAAGCTCAGCGGCGGCCAACGACAGCGCATCGCCATTGCACGTGCGATACTCAAGGATCCGGCAGTCTTGCTGCTCGACGAGGCGACTTCAAGTTTGGACTCAGAGTCGGAGGCCGCCGTTCAGCAGGCACTCGACAACCTGATGCAAAACAGAACCTCATTTGTTATAGCTCACAGGTTGTCGACCGTCAGAAACGCCGACAACATCATCGTAGTCGAAGCAGGCAGAATTGTCGAGTCAGGCACGCATCAGGAGTTGCTCACACTTGACGGCCTCTATCGCCGGTTATACGATCTGCAATTTCTGGATGTCAATTAGCCTTATCTTTGGGGCATGTCAATTTCCCTCATACCAAAACTTCTCGCCCACAAGAGGCTTGCTGTCTTTTCGCACATTCGTCCCGATGGCGACGCCATTGGCTCCCAAATAGGGATGGTACTTTGGCTGAAGCAGCACGGTGTCGAAGCTGTAGCGTACAATCAAGACCAACCCTCGCCCTCCATCGCCTGGCTCACCGAATTGCACGAAATTCAAAAACCCCAAGAGGGTGATTTGGATGGTTTCGATGGCTTTGTCTATTTGGACGGCAACAGGCCCGACCGATTCGGAACGATAGCAGAGAAGGCTGCCACAACAGGCAAACCCCTTTATTTGGTTGACCATCACCCGGACCCACTGCAAATCTATACCGACCAGCACTGGGACGTGAAAGCGTCGTCCACCGCCGAACTTGTGTATCGCATTTACAAGGCCACGAGTTTGGAGCACATATCGCGCGAAGCTGCCATCGCCCTGTATACAGGCATGGTGACCGATACAGGCTCGTTCAGATTCGACAGCGTTTCTCCGTCAACACACAGGGCTGCGGCCGATCTGCTACAACTTGGGGGATTCAAACCGAATATCGTTCATGAGCGGCTGTACGACCAGCGCACAAGCAACCAATATGCGTTGTTGGGCAGGGCGTTATCTGGAATGCAATTTTTCGCCGACGGACGTATCGGAACCATCCATGTCACAAGAACCATGTTCCAAGACACATCCACTTCATACGAAGACACCGAGGCGCTCGTTTCGTACCCAATGAGTGTGAAGGGGGTCGAGGCCGCAGTGATTTTCGTGGAGCACGACGGCCGTATCAAGTTGAGTTTCCGCTCCAAGACCGATTTGGATGTAAACGTGTGGGCACGCCAATTCGAAGGCGGAGGGCATGCTAAGGCGGCTGGAGGTTGGACCGATGGACCTCTCGAAGTTGCAATCGAGCGTGTACTTGATGTGGGTATTCGAGCGTTAGAGGGTAGCTAATACAACGTGCCAATGAAACATCTGATTTTTGTTTTTGTAGTTACCCTATTTACTGCTGCGTGTGGCAATGGTAATTCCAATGAACAGCCCAATGGGCAACTGACGCTCGCCCAGGCCGACTCAACGCTCATGGCCAGCCGTCATAACGCGATCACAAGGGCCGTATCGAGGGCAACCGATGCCGTTGTGAGTGTGACGGTCACCGAAATGGCCCGTGATTATGACCAAGAAGTAATCGACCGGTTCTTTGGCAACTTCTTCTCGCCTGGTGTTCTACGAGAATACAAAAGCTTGGGATCTGGGTTCATTATCTCCGAAGACGGACTCGTTGTGACCAACCAGCACGTGGTGGGAGTGAATGCTGTTGAAGTGATGGTGACCTTGTCGAACGGAGAGAGTCACAAGGCCGAGATTATTGGAATTGACGAGTTGACCGATTTGTCACTTTTAAAAATCAACACGGAAGGTCCGCTGCCGTTTATGGTGTTTGGAAACTCCGACGCTATCATGGTGGGCGAGTGGTGCATAGCTATGGGTAACCCATTCGGCTTGTTTGAGGATGGCACCCCAACAGTAACCGTCGGGGTTGTAAGTGCCATCGATCGCGATTTTCGGCCTAACCCAAGGATGCCCCGTGTCTATAGCGACATGATCCAGACCGACGCTTCCATCAACAGCGGCAATTCGGGCGGTCCGCTTCTCAACGCGCTTGGTGAAGTGATCGGGGTCAATACCTTCATCTTTACGGGTGGAACCAGCGATGGGTTCGTCGGTCTTGGTTTTGCGATTCCCAGCAACCGTGTGGTTCGCATCATCGAGCAGTTGCGCGATTCCGGCAAGGTGCTTCCAAGGTTTGACCTTGGCATGGAGCTGAGAAACCTCAGCTTCAATGATGCTCGTCAGTATTATCTGCCCTTTGTCAATAACGGAAATGGGGTGTTCGTTTTCTCTGTGAACCGTGATGGACCTGCATACGAAGCCGGCATCATGCCCGGCGACATCATCTGGAAGCTGGAAAACCAGGTCATCTACAGTAAGAATTACTACGAGGCCCTCATGCGCGACTATAACGAGGGGGATACCATCCGGGTTGAAATCTATAGAGGTGGCGAAAATGGTGGCCTATATGAGGCCTCGGTCATTCTCAAGGCAAAGGTCTTGGCCGAAGGCTAACCGCGGTCAGCGTTTCGATTGTTGAACCTTTCCACACGCGCGTGGTGTTCATCTGCCGCCCAAAGTCCCTCAAAAAGTGTGGCTTCGAAAGCCATTAATGAGTCTCTTGTCGATGATATGAATGAACGCTTAACCGCCTTCAAGGCCCTCAGAACTGTAGGATCGGTGTGTGTGATCGCTCGAATATGGTCCTCCACAGCATCATTGTAGTCGGTAGAAGGGATCACATGGTCAATCAAACCCCTTGCTGAGCCTTCGTCGGCATCAACTCTTCGTCGTTCCGACAGCCATTTCAAAGCTGTTGTCGCTCCGACACGCTCGATCAGCCTTGTGTAGCCACCCCAACCTGGACTAAGTGCAAAGTTGGCCTGGGTGAACCCCATTTTTGCGGTGTCGCGCAACCAAATTTGGTCGAATGCCAAGGCCGTCTCGCAACCACCACCGTACGCATCGCCATTGATGAGGCACACGGTGATACATGGAAGGTTTTCTATTCGCGATAGGATCGATTTCATCCTATCCGCCATCGACCGTCCCTCCTCGGCAGTTTTTAGCTCCGCAAATGCCCGGAGGTCGCCACCCGATATGAAGGTGTCGCCGGCTGCCGTGAACAGGAGAACACGAATGCCGGCATCTTCTTCGATGCTCTCCAAGGCCAATTCGAGTGCACTCATCACTTCGTAGTTAACGGCGTTTAAGGCCTCTTTTCGGTTGAGGGTCCAACGCACGGTGTCTCCAGAATGGTCAATTTCGAGCAGCTCATGCATCATTTCGGTCTCCTGTCTGATCCGCCAGCCATCTCAAATAGGGCTCGTTGCCTGCCAGCACCGGTAGTTGTAGGATACACGGCACTGAATAGGGGTGCTTAGATGACACCCATTCGGTGAGCGCCAGTGTCAAGCTCGTGCGTGTCTTCAAAATCAGGATTGTCTCCTGCTCGGTCTGAAGTGCGTCGTTCCACTCGTAAACCGAAACCATTGCAGGTATGATGTTGGCGCAGGCGGCCAGGCGGGCTTGCACGCACCCTCGCGCCAGCTGTGTCGCGACGTCGATATCGGGACAGGTGATGTAAACGAACACAAATTCCATATCGGTAAAACGCAGTGGTTATACTTTATCCTCGAGCTGATCGAAGAATTGAGAAATTGAATGAATATGCGTATTTTTACGTTCTTTTTGGTGATCGAAATCCCGATAAAATCAATCAGGGACAAAATCCGCGAGAGTGGTGAAATTGGTAGACACGCCAGATTTAGGATCTGGTGCCTTAACCGGCTTGGGGGTTCGAGTCCCCCCTCTCGTACTAGTCCTCAGATAATTGACAATCTGCAGAATCCATTACATCAACCTACGATAAGGACAATTTCAGGTGAACATTGACATTCAGGAGACCAGTAGCGTAGACAGAGAGATTACGATAACCGCTACCGAGAAGGACTTGGCACTATCGATCGACAAAGCCCTCCGCAAACTCCGTTCCTCCCTAAACATGCCTGGCTTTCGTCCAGGTCAAGTACCGCTCGACATCGTAAGGAAGCGTTACGGTAAGGACGTTGAAATCGAAGAAGCACGCAAATTCGTGCTGGATGTCTACGAAAACGACATTGTTCCCGACCATAAGCCCGTCGGCGAGACCCAGTTCTTCGAGATGAAATGGGAAGACGGCAAGTTGGAAGCACGCCTGAAAATTGGCGTTGCTCCCGTCTTTGAAGTTGCAGATCTGAGCTTGGTAACGGTCGACAAGTTGATTCACGACGTCACTGACGATGAAGTCGCCGACGAAATGCGCCGAATTCTGAAAAAAGAGGCCACTTGGAATGAGATTGACGGTCCTATTACAGAAGATCACCGCGTGACCGTAGATGCCACGCCACTCAACGACAAAGGTGAGCCGGTAGAAGGCGCAACCGAGCACGGCCAAGTCGTTGATCTCTCGCTCGACTCCAACAAGCAGCTGAAAGATGCCCTGCTTGGAAAAAAACTTGGCCATGAGGTGGATGTTATGCTGGGCGAAGCGGGGAACACCGACAAATACCGCGTTTCGGTCAATAAAATCGAGGAGTTTGAGGCCACCGAGCCCGACGCCGAGTTTTTCAAGAAGTTATCGAACGGCGTCGCAAGCACGGAAGATGAGTTCCGCACGCAACTAAAGTCTGAAATCCAGACCTACTACGACCGGCAAAGCGACGAGATGTTCCGTAACGACGTCCGCAACATGGTGATAGCGGCCCACGATTTCGCGGTGCCCGAAGTTGTGATCGACATGGTGACGAATGCGTTCTTTGAAGACTACAGCAAACGGATGGAGGGCAAGATTCCAGCCGACTTCGACATGGAAAACTATCGCGAGGTGGTACGTCCGTCTGCCATCAGGGAGTCTCGCTGGAGCTTCTTATCGGAAGCCTTGCAGAACAAATACCCTGACCTGGAACTTACTCCTCAGGATGTTGACAACTTTCTCGCTTCGGAGGCAGCCCGTTACAATCTGCCTGTCGAAATGATCAAGCAATATTATGCTTCCAACAGCGATCAACTCAACCAGTTGCGTATCACCATACGGGAGCAGAAGTTGTTTGCGAAATTAAGTGAAGAAGTTAATATTAACGGAGTTGACCGCGATACCTTCGCCGCCCGTCAGCGTGAGCGCCAAGAAGCAGAGCAGAAGGCACACGGTCACCATCATCACCACGATCACGATCATGACCACGATCATGACCACGAGCACTAAGCAAGAGCAAGAGCAAGAACAACAGCAAGATAGTTGTCTTGCGACCAGCTTCTAACATCATTCTCCCCTCATTCCTCACTTCTCTCCTCAGTCCCCAATCCTCAATCCTCAGTCTTCCAATGCAGCCCATTTACGACGTTAACACGAACAACTTTATTCCGATTCAGGACAATCTCATTCCGATGGTCATCGAGACCACGAGCAGGGGTGAGAGGGCGTATGATATTTATTCCCGCCTCCTCAAGGACCGCATTATCATCCTCGGTTCGCCGATTAACGATGTCGTTGCCAGCTCCATCGTCGCTCAGCTGCTGTTTCTTGAGGCTGAGGATCCCGACAAAGACATCAACATGTACATCAACAGCCCTGGCGGCGTTGTATCCGCCGGCATGGCCATCTACGATACGATGCAGTACGTCAAGAGCAGCGTGGCAACAACATGTATTGGAATGGCGGCTTCTATGGGAGCAGTGCTGCTCACAGCTGGTGCAGAAGGAAAGCGTTCTGCCCTTCCCAACGCACGCATCATGATCCACCAGCCGCTTGGCGGCGCACAGGGCCAGGCCTCCGATATCGAAATCGAGGCCCGTGAGATCCTTCGCATCAAGCAGCAACTCAGCGAAATCATCGCTTCGCATGCAAAGCGCGATGTTGAAGACATCATCCGCGACTCCGACCGGAATAAATGGATGACATCCGACGAAGCTCAGGCGTATGGCCTGATCGATCGTGTTTTGCGTCGTAAATAATTCCTTATATCATGGCGGACAATAAAGAAAAAGACACCAACACGATCTACTGCTCCTTCTGCGGTCGGTCAAATTTTGAAGTCAACAGCATGGTTGCTGGTCCCGGTGTTTACATCTGCGACCGCTGTGTGACCGATGCGTCCGTCATCGTAAAAAATGATCTTTCAAGCCGAAGCCGCAAACGCGCTGCCCATTATCGCCCTCTTCTGAAGCCGCTTGAGATCAAGGCGAAGCTCGATGAGTACGTCATTGATCAAGAGTACGCAAAAAAGACCTTGTCGGTGGCCGTTTACAACCATTACAAGCGTGTTAGCGCCGAATTTCAGAACACGCTCGACGGCATCGAGATTGAGAAGAGCAATATCCTGCTTCTAGGGCCAACCGGTTCCGGAAAGACGCTCATTGCACGCACCCTCGCCAAGATCATCGACGTGCCGTTCTGTATTGCCGATGCAACTGCGCTTACCGAGGCCGGATATGTGGGCGAAGATGTGGAAAGTATTCTCACGAGTTTGCTCCAAGCGGCCGATTATGACGTCGAACGTGCCGAGCGAGGCATTATCTATATTGATGAAATAGACAAAGTTGCTCGAAAGAGCGACAATCCGTCTATCACACGCGACGTATCGGGCGAAGGCGTTCAGCAGGCGCTTTTGAAGATCCTCGAGGGAACAACCGCCAATGTGCCGCCCAAGGGTGGACGTAAGCACCCCGAACAGAGCTTTATCCAAGTCAACACCAAGAATGTGCTCTTCATTTGTGGTGGAGCCTTCGATGGCCTTGCCGAAATCGTGTCGCGTCGACTCTCTACAAGCGCCATGGGTTTCCATGCCACCGAGCAGGTTAAATTCGATAAGACAGATCCGGAAATATTTTCTCATGTCGAGCCCGAAGACCTTCAGAAGTTCGGTCTTATCCCGGAGTTGATTGGTCGCCTCCCAGTAATATCAGGCTTGCATGAGCTTTCGACCGATTCGCTCATGTCAATTTTGGTTGAACCCAAAAATGCCATCACCAAACAGTATAAGCGTCTTTTCCAGATGGAAGCGATCGATCTGGAGTTCGAAGATGACGCATTGAAGTCTATCGTCACGAGGGCGCAGGCACGCAAGACGGGTGCGCGCGGCCTCCGATCGATCATCGAGAAGTCGATGCTTGAAATCATGTTCACATTGCCGTCGCTGTCGAACATAGAGCGATGCATCATCACACGACAGACCATCGAAGAGCAGGCGCCGCCTATTTATGTGAAGCGCAAAGTGTCCGCTTAAGGCATTTGTCAGCATATAGTGGCAGGTTGGTCGCAGTGTGTTATTTTACACCGACCAATCTGACGTCCACTAGCCAGCGCTTCCATGACATTTTCCATATTACCCAGGTTCGTGAGGGCGGTTTTGATCTTGCTGCTGCTCCTGCTTGGGATTGGCTCCGTGTCCTACACGCAGTTCCTAATCGTCAACCTGCGCGAGAAAGACAGGAATGATGTAGAACTTTGGGCGAAGGCCCTGCAATACGTCACGCTGCCACAGAATGTCGACATCCGAAACGAGGTCGACCAAATGGCGCTCGAAATCGAAACCGACAGTCTGATCACGCTTTCGAAGCGCACACGCTGGGCGCGCACCTCTCGTAATGCGTCTGCCGACTTGGGCAACCCGGCCTTCGATTTCGTGTATTCAGAACTCATTCTCGAGAATCGGATCGAGATACCGGCAATACGTGTCGACATTAACGACAGTGTCCTCTTTTCGAACAACGTCGATCCCGAAACGATCACACCTGAGCTTATCGCAGAGTTCAAGACTCTGAACACGCCCATAGAGATAGTGGTTGGTGCAGAAAATCCTGAAAGCCAACAGGTGCAGTACATATACTATGGCGAAAGCGGCACCATCCAAATGCTGCGCTACTTTCCGTACGTTCAGTTTGGGGTTCTGGCGTTGTTCATGGGTCTGGCGTACAGCAGTTGGAGCACCACAAGGCGCACCGAACAGTCGAACCTATGGGTTGGAATGGCACGCGAGGCCGCACATCAGCTTGGCACTCCGCTCACCAGCCTGTATGGGTGGATCACATTGCTGAAAGAATCGGATTTGAATAAAGACAATCTGCAAATTGTGCACGAACTGGACAACGACGTTGAGCGTCTGCAGAGCGTTGCCGATCGATTCAGCAAGATAGGGTCGGCACCCGAATTACGTGAGCAGAGGGTCGGTAATATCATCGAAAATGTTGCCAACTACATGGAGAGGCGTATTCCGCAGATGAATCACAATGTGAGCATGATTCGAGATGTCGAAACCGAGACTCGACTGATGCTGAACCAGGAACTGTTTCAATGGGCACTCGAAAATCTAATTAAGAACGCAATCGATGCCATCGATCCACACCAAAGCGGCTCATCCATATCGGTTCACTCTTACCGTGAGAATAGCGACTTGGTGATCGACATTGAAGACACTGGAAAAGGAATCGACAAAAAACTGCATAAAGAGGTATTCAAACCCGGTTTCAGTACGAAAAAGAGGGGTTGGGGTCTAGGCTTAAGTCTGACGAAACGCATCATCGAAGAATATCACAACGGTAAGGTATTCGTGCATAAGTCGGTTGCCGGAAAAGGCACCACTTTCAGAATTGTACTGCCCGTGAAATCGTGAGACCGTCAGTCTTCCTCGCTGAAACCGCGCCTTTCGGCGTAACGCGACAGGCTGGTGCGCAGCAGATTCCGTCCACGATGTAACCGCGACCTGATGGTGCCTATGGGCACATCGAGCATGTTTGCGATCTCCTCGTAGGTGAAGCCCTCGATGTCGCACAGCAAGACGACGGTACGGAAATCTTCAGGCAGCTTGTTCAGCGCCGTTGTGACCTCGTCGTCGAGTAGCTCCCTATACATGATCTCCTCCATGTCGGTTGTGTCGCTTCTCTCGCTGCGGACACTCTCGTAATAGGTCGATATCTCGTCGTAGTCTACCTGATAAGGCTGTTTCGACTGTTTCCGGTAGTTGTTGATGTACGAGTTCTTCAGAATGCGAAATAACCAAGCCTTTGCGTTGGTCCCCCGTTCATAGCTGGCAAAGAATCGGTATGCCTTGACGATGGTATCCTGCACCAAGTCTTCGGCGTCGTTGGGGTCGCTGGACAGACGGATGGCAAAATTATACAGTGCATCCATGTGCGGTATCATCTCCGCATTAAACTCTCTCTGCTTTAGAATGTCTTCACTGTTTAGATTCATCCGAATGGTATGCGAACGCGTAAAATGTATTTTTTTGTTTAGGTCAATTTTCTTTGCTGACTACAACTTTATTTGGGCCGTCCATATTCAATCCAAGAACCGTTGCTGCTGACCTCGATAGTATAATCCCATCCGCTTCCGTTTTGTCGTTTACCCGTACAAAGGTGCCCTTTCCCGTCTCAGGGTTCAAGACGAAAAGGATGCTCCCCAAAGCGTGAGATGCCGATGCCGCTGTCAAATTATCAGGATTATACAACTCACCGCTCGACGTCAATTTACCTCTTTCATGGTCAACATACACCGATGCCGATACATTTAGGCCGACTCCCGCTGTTGTTGCATCGATCGAGTATGGATTTGGCTGTACATTGGTGGGAGGTTCGTATACCAGCACCTCTGTTCCGGCACGGGGTGGACGTCCATCGAGTGACGGATTCAGGGCATAGAAGTCTGATTCATCCATTTGGAAGGTTTCCAAAATCGAAGAAAGCCTTTCATTTCGTTTCACAACGTATCCTATGAATCTGCCTCTATTAACCATGCTCCCGAACGGGTCGAACTGCACAATGGCTGAATCAGCGGATGTTGAATCTGCATTTGATGCGTCAACCTCCAAAACGAAGGGCGGTGGTTCGACCTGCTCAACGGGCGGCTTCAATTCTACGGTCGGCGGTTGGCTTTGTGCGGGAGGTTGTTCCTCAACGGGAGGTGGTGCCTCGGAGCGTTCGACGTTATTGTCATCGTCGTCGTCAGTAATTCGGTGCACGATGATACGGTCACCAGAATTCATGGTATAAATCATTGAACCGTTCAACTCGCGCAGCTGGGCGATGCTCATTCCAAAATTTCGGGCGATGGATGGAAGCGTGTCGCTTGGCTTCACGATATACCATTCGTGCTTCACTGGATCAAAGTTACCTTGCTCTTGCCCCTGCCCCTGCCCCTGCCCTTGCTCTTGCTGTTGTTCTTGCTCTTGCTGTTGTTGCTCCTGCTTCTCCGGCGCAAGGACTTTCAGACGTTGACCGGCCGTGATGTCATTTCCGACAATTCCGTTACGGCGCTTCAAGTCGGCCACGAGCATGCCATATTGGTTGGCGATACTGAAGAGGGTTTCTCCGGGCTGAACTAGGTGTTCGCGCTCTACCAAGATGTCTTCTGAAGATTTTGGAGGCGACGGCATGGCCGTAGTCCGAATTGTGTCGGTCTTTGCCGGAATTTCAACGCTACGGGTCATCCGTTGGGTGGTGTCGCGGCGGGCCTGGGCCTCGATCTTGCTTGGGTCGATACCCACACCTGTCGTTGCTTGGCTCGATGTGGAGGGCCAAATCGGTTCGACATCTCGAACCCGCAACTTTTGGCCAATCTCAATGCGATCGCTCGACAGTTTGTTGAGCACACGAAGCTCTGTCGCCGTCATTTGGTAGGCCTGCGCAATCGAAACCAACGTCTCACCTTGCTTGACCTCATGTATGCGCGTCTGTGCGCTTACGGTTGCGAGCGAGGCAAGTATGATCACAAAAACCGTTATCGATACATAACGGCAGATATCGTCAATATACTTCATTGGGTTAGTATACACTTATTCATGCTCCATTTCCATCATTGACACTGCCTCTCGTAACTCTTTGGCACTGTGCATGTCGCCCTTTTGTTCCGCCCTGCCAATTCCGACGTTGTAAATGAAGAGGGCATCAGCATCCTCACCGAGATGATGGAGTGCCGTACCCAGCTGGTAATACGCTCCGATATAATCCGCATCCTGCCTGAGCACTTCACGGAGCTCCCGAACACACTCTTCGACCCTACCCTCCTTGCGGTATTCCATTGCCAACGCATACCTGCTGAACAGGTCGCTCGGATCGGCCGCAAGAAATGTGATCAGCGTGCGTGCTCTCTCGTTCATGGTGCCTTAATTTATTTGTTCTAAACGAATATTGTTTATGATTATTTGTGATTGGACGTAAAAAGTTGCCAATTTCGATGAATCTCTGTAACCGAGTCGGCACCGAATTTTTCAAGGAACGCATTTGCAATGACAGGTGCCAATACATTTTCGGCTACGACCACCGCCCGGGGGAGTGCGCACACGTCGCTTCGTTCATAACGGGTGTCGACCTCCTCTTTAGAGTCGATGTCGACCGTTTTGATGGGTGTGAGCATGGTGGGGATCGGCTTCATGACACCTCGAACGATGATCGGCATACCGGTACTCATGCCACCCTCAATGCCTCCGGCACGGTTGGAGCGGCGTCCGTAGTGGTCACCTTCCCAAGTGATTTCGTCATGGACCTCAAAACCCGTGCGTCGTCCTGTTTCGAAGCCCATACCAATCTCGACTCCCTTCATCGCCTGAGTGCCCACTATGGCCTGAGCGATCAATCCGTCGAGTTTTCGGTCCCAGTGCATGAAGCTCCCGAGTCCGGGTGGAACGCCCGTAATGACGATTTCATATACGCCACCCAGCGACGTGCCCTCTTTGCGTCGGCGTTTGATGACGTCTACCATCTTATTGGACAAATCTGCGTCAAGGCATCTTACCTCGGAATCATCGGCCGTGTCCCCCAATAATTGTGCACCTTTCAGCGATAGGGGATCGGCCACCGATCGGATGTGGTCCCAGCCTTCGTAGCCGACGTCGCCCAACTGAATCACGTGCCCGCCAATCTGAATCCCAAAATGGGAGAGTAATTTTCTTGCTATGGCACCAACGGCTACACGCATGCCGGTTTCGCGTGCACTCGAGCGTTCAATGACCGGGCGAATATCATCATATTCGTACTTCTGGGTGCCGACCAAATCGGCATGGCCTGGCCGCGGTATCGTGATGCGCTCGACGTCGACATCAACGGGATTCTTCGACATCACAACCGGCCAGTTGGCAGCGTCTTTCTTGAAGGCGCGGTTCACGAGGTTCAGTGCGATGGGCCCACCCATTGTCTTACCAAAACGAACACCCGACAATATCTCTGCCACATCCTTCTCGAACGCCATTCGCCCACCGCGACCATATCCTTCTTGCCGACGGGCAAGCTGGAGGGCGATATCGTCTTCGCTTAAGGGCAATCCGGATGGCATTCCTTCGAGAATGCCTGTTAACGACGGACCATGTGACTCACCGGCCGTCAGGTATCTGAGTATTCCCATCTGAGATGCTAAGTAGATGATGTTGCATCTGGCAGACTGTCTGCCCTGCATCTTCCTAATATAGCAAATTCAGGGCATTAAGAGCGGGATGCCACCCGTGCTACAACTTGGTGCGCAATCCAAGTTGGTATGTTCCGCCCAGGTCGCTGTAACCGTTTCTGCTGAAGTCGACCGTGATCCTTTTGACGACAATGCCGAAGCCGAAGCTCACTCCAGCAAAGTCAAAACCTTCGTCACTTTTGTACGCTTCGTGGGTGTAGTGGTTGTATCCGAGCCTGAAATTAAAATTGGGGCTGAATACAAACTCGGTCCCCACGGCAAGGTGACGCGCCAGGTTCGACATGAGAGAGGGTGCCTCCGTGTCTGTCGGCACGGTTTGGTCCCACTCGTTCAGGCCCTGCAGCATGAAATGAAGCCTGGCAGGCACATATTCTGGTTTGATAGAAACGCCGATGCGCACGTCGGCCGGTAGAGGCTCCCTGATGCCATTAAATGAGGATAATTGAGCGCCAAGGTTGCTGAAAGCGCCTGCCAGCACAATGTTTCCGTCAAGTTCCTCGTATCGAAAACCGCCGTTGACACCGATACCAGACGAGCTGTAGCTGTCGTATGAGGATTGGATCAGGTCTAAGCCCAGGCCGTAACTGAACGATTCGCCCACTTTACGGCCCAATCCTAGGCTGAGTGCCATGTCATACGCCCTGAAGGTGCCGTCGGCGGTGCCCGTGTGGTCAAGACGGTCGAAATCGCCATAGCCGGTGTAGCGGATGCCCACACCAAGATTGCCTATGTCGCCGACGGTGAATGCCGTATTGGCGAACATGGAGTTGACATCTGCCAGTTGGTTGATGTAGCTTATGGCCACAGAGCGCTCCAAATCTGATCCCAGATATGCCGGATTAAGTTGGAAGTGAACTGGGTCTGCATTGAATAGAGCAGGATTGTTGCCACCCAATGCTGCAGCACGTGCAGAAACCGGCAAATTCAGGAAACGAAACACGGCATTGTTCGTATACTGTGCTAACGCAGAGGGCGCCAACACCGTAAAGAAGACGCAGATGGTTATGAGTCGAAGCACTGGAATGAGGTTAATCCGTAAGGTTATGATGGAACTTCGTATTTTGGTAACGACTAACGGCCAAATCTATGGAACGTAATGTACGGCACACGGCCACGAATTTGAAACAGTTTACCCAACATCCGGAATAAGTCGCTGTATGGAACTACTTCGATATTTTGGTGACTACAGCCTGCTGTTGTACAAAGCAATACGTTCATCAACCGAATTTAGTACCTACAGAGGTAACCTCATCAACGAATTTGTAAAGACGGGCTTTGATTCGTTGCCTATTGTTCTGTTGACCGGCGTGTTCACGGGTGCTGTGCTCACCATCCAGACTTCCTACCAGCTTGTTTCGTCGCTCTTGCCAGCAACCGTAATCGGGGCAATTGTAACCCAGTCGCTCATCATCGAGTTGGCGGTTGCCATCAGCAGCTTGGTTCTCGCAGGGCGTATCGGTGCACGCATCGCCACGGAATTGGGCACTATGAGGGTCTCGGAACAGATTGACGCCCTCGAAACAATGGGCTTCAACAGCGTGTCGTACCTGGTGGTGCCCAGGGTTCTGGCCGGTCTGCTGATGTTCCCAGTAATATATGTGGTGTGTTCCACTGCGGGTATCGTGGGAGGCATTGTTGCTGGTGTGATGAACGGCTTGCCGGCCGAAACGTTTCTTGAAGGCGGCAGGGAGTACTTTTTTGCCCGCGACGTCGTGTTTGGACTCATAAAATCGTTCGTATTCGGTTTCGTCATCACCTCGATATCCTGCTTCAAAGGGTATTACGCAAGTGGTGGAGCCGAAGGCGTCGGTCGTGCGACCACTCAGGCTGCGGTTCTCAGCTGCGTCTACATTTTGCTATCCGACTTCCTGCTTGCAGCCATACTTCTCTGACCATGATCGAAATCCGTAACCTCAGTAAAAGCTTTGGAGATCACCTCGTCTGGGAGGGGGTCAACCTTCACATCGAAGACGGTGAGACACTGGCCGTGATCGGCAAGTCGGGATGCGGCAAATCGGTTCTGCTGAAGCATTTAGTTGCCCTGCTTAAACCCGACACCGGCAATGTGCTCATCGACGGGCACGACATCAATACATTGAACTATGTTGCTCTGAGGAAAATGCGGCAACGATTTGGTGTGCTGTATCAGGGAGGTGCGTTGTTCGACTCGATTTCTGCCTTCGAGAACGTTGCTTTTCCGCTCAGATACTTTACAGACCTCACCGAAGGCGAAATTCGGGCAAAATCGCTCGAATGTCTCGCCATGGTGAACCTGGAGAACATCGGAAACAAGAGCACGGCAGAACTTTCGGGGGGGATGCGAAAGCGCGTCGGACTGGCGCGTGCCATCGTGATGCAACCAGACTATTTATTGTACGATGAGCCCACAAGCGGCTTGGACCCGGAGACCTCCGACGAAATCAACGACCTGATTGTCCACATGGCCACGAGTCTGGACATCACGTCGATCGTGATCACCCACGACATGCACAGCGTTCTCCGAATTGCAGATAAGGTAGCTTTCTTGGATGAACAAAAGCTCAGCTGGTATGGCCAGTTGAGTGAAATGAATTCGAGCAATCACGAGCGGTTGCTGTCGTTTATTAAAGCCAGCGAATATCAGATAACCTAAAGGGAATACTCACAGTGAACTTGTGGTCAAATAGTATAAAAGTTGCCGTCACCGTACTCGGTGCCATCCTCATCGCCTTCGTGGGGTACAGATTCATGAAGGACATCCCGATATTTGGGCCTGGCAAGGTCATACAAGCCTCCTTCTCGGAATCGAAGGGCCTGGCTCCGGGGCGTTCCGTGAGCTTTAGGGGCGTACAGATCGGAACCATCCGCTCGGTGAGCCTCCTGCCGTCCGATTCAGTTCTTATCGAGATGAACATCGACAAGAACATCGAAATCACGGAAGGTTCAACCGCACTGATCAGGTCGGCTGACTTACTGGGAACGATGATCATTGAGATCGTTAAAGGCGACTCTGATGCAATTCTGCCCAATAACGCCCGTATTAAGGGTGAAATTGAGGGCGACGCGTTTGGCGAGCTGTCTGAGATGGGCATGAGCATCGGAGGGAAAGCCGAAGTCACCGTCGAGACGATGAACAGCATTCTTGGCAAGGTCGACTCCATGATGAATGCCCAGATGCAGCGCGACCTCCAGGCCATAGCGTCGAACCTCGAAAAGTCAACGAAGCTATTGAACACCATGCTCCTGCAAAATCAGGGCACACTCGCTGCGGTTCTGCAGAATATGAAGCAGATAACGGCAACCATCGACAGCATGTCTGCCGAGAACCGCGATGGCGTTGCACGCATTGTCTCGAACTTGGACACAACCACCGCTTCGATGGATGATCTGACCCGCGAGCTGTCGAGGACCTCCGCCGAGCTCGCCGTGTTGCTCGAAAGGGTGAACAGCGGTGAGGGCACCCTTGGCAAGATGGCGGCCGATTCGTCGCTTTACAACAATCTTGACAGCCTTACCCACAATTTGGCTACGTTGATTAAAAACCTCGACGAAAATCCGCGAAGGTATCTCAAAAGGCTCATCACCATTTTCTGATGGCACGCGTGAGCGACACCGGTATCTGTCGAATTGAATTTCTACAATTGATGCCGTATATTACCAAGCTACGCCCTCTGTAGCCATTTTGGGTTTTAAAGAGGGACTTAACTGATTATGAATGTATTGACCATCCTATTTAGGGGCTTTCAATGGGTTTAATGGATAAATTTCGGGCAAGCACAAAGTACATTCTTTGGGTGCTCATCTTCTCCTTCGTAATTCTCTGGTCATTGGCCGACACGCAAGTGTTCGATTCCATGATGGCCGGGCCAAGATCGTTGGGCACCGTAAACGGTGAGCCAATTTCTTTCGAGGAGTACAATCAGACGGTCAACAACTACATGCAAAATTACCAGTTTCAGACTGGTGAGAACGCATCTGCCGAACTTCGCAGCTATTATGAGGAGTTGGCATGGGACAATCTGGTGATGCAGAAAATTCTTAAGGGAGAACTTGATCGCCTCGGCATCCGAGTTACCGACGAAGAGATCGTGGAGATGATCACCGGTCCGAATCCGGCACCGTTCATAGCCCAGCAATTTACGCGCGAAGACGGCAGCATCGACCGTGTGGCATTGCAGCAGGCGATCGAAGCACCTGAGAATGCTCAAATTTGGGTGAACATCGAAAACCAGCTCCGCGAACAGGTAGCGATGGAAAAGCTTAACCGCTACATCAGCAATGCCGTCAAGATCAGCGACATAGAGGTCAACTATGAGTATGTGAACCAGAACTCATCTGCCAATGCCCGCTATATTCGCTTCCCCTACAGCGAAATTACTGACAGCATGGTAACTGTGACCGAGTCGGATCTCCGTTCGTACCTCAACAAAAATGCCGACCGCTACAAGCAAGAAAAATCGTACCGATTCAAATACGTTACATTCAGCAAGCAGGCAACAGCTGAGGACAGTGCTCGCATCTATTCAGAAATTGAAAATCTGCGCGAACAACTGCGTGTGTCGACCAACGATTCCCTCTTCTTGATCGACAATCTCTCGACCGAGCCATATAACAGCACATTTCGTGCCCGCGACCAAGTGCAAGAAGAGTTTGCCGTTGTCTTCGACATGCAGAATGGCGATGTGAGCCAGGTCATTGAATCGCCAGGTAAAGTCACCGTCATCAAGCGCCTCGACGGTCGCAACGGCGAAAGCATGGCTCGAATTTCTCAGATTCAACTTCCCTTCAACGACGCCAACAAAGAAGAAGTAGCCGAACGTGCACGTGAGATGGTGCAGCAACTGCGTGGTGGAGCTGATTTCGGCCAACTGGCAATGACCAACTCGTCCGATTTCTCGTCGAATCCAAACGGCGGCGACATCGGTTTTGTCAAGAGCGCCGACCGTCCGACCGCTCTGTCCGCTGCGGTTGCAAATGCAGCAATTAACGCCATCGTAGGCCCTACAGAGAGTGAAGGTTCATTTTACATTCAAAAGGTGACCGCACGCGAGAGCGAAGAGGTCAAATTTGCCGAAATGTCGCTCAACGTCGAAGCCGATCCTTTCGGAACGATCGATCGCCAAGCCCGTTCGGCCGATGATTTCAGCTTCTATGCACGTGAGGACGGGTATCAAGCTGAGGCAGAGCGCAGAGGATTGACCGTACAGGAGGGTTATGCCACCGAGGGCAATCCATTCATATCTGGTCTTGGACAGAGCCGTGTCGTAATGAACTACCTCATGCGCTCAAAGCAGGGTGATGTATCCGATGCAATTGATATGGACAACCAGTTCATTGTCGTCGAAGTCAATGAAGTGATTCCAGCCGGCACGCGCCCCATGGATGACATCCGTGCACAGCTTGAGACGTTGGTCCGTAACGAAAAACGCAAGGAAATGATGCTCGCACGTGTGAACGAGCAAATAGCAGGCCAAACAAGCCTCGACGCTATAGCAAGTTCTACTGGGCGTAATGTTATGGTAGCCAATGATGTCCGCCTAAGCTCCTTCGCGCTTTCAGGCGCGGGACGCGAGCCATTGATCGTGGGAGCTATATTTGCCCTTGAGCCAAACACCGTAAGCGCACCGACCGCCGGTGAAAGTGCCGTGTATGTATTGGAGGTTACCAACCGCGCCATGGCGGATGTTTCAAATTTATCGGAAGCTGAGCGCTCCGAAATCCGTTCACGCCTTGAGCAGACTAGGTCTGCAACATTCCAGCAGAGCTGGATCGAAGAATTGAAGAACAAGGCCGACATTGAGGATTTCCGCACAAGAGTGCTTCAGTAATCCCCAGTTTAACGTCTACAAGCGTTTCAAAACCCCGTGGGCAATAATCTCACGGGGTTTTGTTTTTTAGGTGCTTCAGAACGTATTTGCCAATCAGGTCGAATTCGAGGTTGACAACACTTCCTACATTCACATGCTTCAAATTCGTATGCTCTCTGGTGTACGGAATGATCGCTACCGTAAAGTAGCCATCGAAATCGCGTGCAACGGTCAGACTGATGCCGTCGACGGCAATACTGCCCCTGCCGATGATGTAGTCGGAATACTCGCTTGGGTAGCCAATTTCAATGAGCCAGCCAGTGGTTTCCTCTTCGAATCGTAACACAACACCCGTTGTGTCCACATGGCCTTGTACCATGTGCCCGTCAAGCCTTGCGCCCAAAACCATTGCACGTTCCAGATTGACAACCGATTCCTCTGTCAGTTTACCAAGGCTCGTTTTTCGCAACGTTTCCTCAACTAACTGCACCGTAAAGGTTTCATCCGTTTTTTGGACGACTGTGAGGCATACTCCATTTACCGCTATGCTGTCGTCAACCGACAAATCGTGGGCAAGTTGCGATTTGATCGTGAATTGTATACCTCCACCCAAGTCAACGATCGACGACAATACTCCGGTAGTTTCAATTATTCCTGTAAACATAGTAGCGAGTTAAAAGTAGCCTGTCATTAACATGTCTTTGCCAACTTGCTGCCACTCGACACGATTCAGCGACAGCCTTTCTTCAAGTCTATCTACGCCCAATCCGATAACGGACCGGGTACCACCGCCCATAAGCACGGGAGCAATAAACATGGCAATTTTATCGACCAATCCCTCCCGAATCAAGGCGGAGCTCAGCGACTGGCCACCTTCGACCAGAACAGAGTGAATTCCAAATTCAGGCAAACGCCGTACAACCTCCTTCAGGTCGCAATGGTTGTCTTTTTTGTTGACATACATGGTCTGCCCTCGGTAGCTTCCCCCAGAAAGCAGCTGCAAAATAGGGTCTAGCTCTTTCCCAGACGTTGGTTTTCTGTATGTAACACGTAACGTTCTGTCCTCGTATTGATCCGAAAACAGATGCAGTTCGTCAGGCAATGCTCCCGGGCCATCAATCACTATCCGTTTTGGTTGACGCCCATCAACGAGTCTGACAGTCAATCTTGGATTATCGTGTAAAGCGGTGGAACTGCCTACCATGACGGCATCGTAAACGGAGCGCCATGCATGTACCATTTTCAGAGATTCACGGTCGGTAAAAAGTCCGGGCATGCCGTCGGGTGCGGTGATGTATCCATCCAAGGTCTGGGCGATCTTCAAAAAAATCCAAGGTTTCCCCAATCGCATGTTGTAAATGAAGACTTCGTTCAGTTGCTTGGCTTCGTCTTCCAGAAGTCCGACCTCGACTTTCTTTCCGGCAAGTACCAATCGTTCGATGCCTTTGCCATCAACCCTTGGGTTGGGGTCTGTCATGGCTACAACTACCCGCTTTATCGGTAACGATGAAAACGTTTCGGCACAAGGAGGTGTCTTACCGTGGTGTGAACATGGTTCAAGCGTAACATACACCGTTGAATCGACAAGTTCCTCTCGGTTTTTAACGGCATTGAGAGCATTAATTTCAGCATGAGGTCCACCGTATTTCTCATGCCAGCCACTGCCGATGACCTTGCCGTTTGAATTCACTATGACGCATCCAACCATCGGGTTTGGCGACACATACCCACCTCCTTTGGACGCAAGTTCGAGCGCTGTACGCATGAACGTTACATCTTCGGACGAGTAGGGTGAATGCTCAGGTGGTATTTTCATGATAACAATATCGACAACATCAGAAGTAGTTGCTGTTGTTCCTGCTGTTTCTCACTCTGTCGCTTCCTTGGTCTAACGCGTTTAGCCCGGGTAGTTTTTGAAAGATGCCTTGAAATTGGCCACTGTTCACTTTAAGCGTGAAATAGTAGTACTTAAAATCGCCAAACGGATTCCATTGGAAGTTCATATCCCAGCAATGTAGATTTCGGGAGAGGTTAAATTCTGCAGGAGTGAGCCTGTGTTGAATAAAATCGTAGCCGAGCCGTGTGCTCAAATTCCAATACTGCGTGAGTCTGACTTGAATATTGCTTGCCTGCAGAATGGCATTCCTTATCATGTCTCCGCCACCGATTCGATTCCATGAGTAACTGAAATTGATTGTAACCGACCAGGGCACATCAAGTGGGGTAAATGGGACTTGGTTAAACAACGGGTCGAACGGGGAGAACCAACTTTGGTCGAAGGGATCGTACGTCCGTGGATAAAATGGCTGCCCCGTCTGTGGCCTTGCAAGCAAGCCTTGCGAGAATTGAGTACCGCTGTTGATGTTGAACGACGTCATCCTAAATGGTTTTTTGCGCTGATCCCATAGAAATTGGTTGACGCGATTTCCCTCTGCATCGGTACCGTAATAGTCGAAGGAGGCGTTGGCGTTGATATTCAGTCGTTGAATCAGGCTGCTCGAAAATGTTGCCAGCAGCGGCGAAACCTTGAATTGCTCGGCTGCCATATCGTATGAGGTCGACAGATTGAAATTGTCAATCAGGCGAAGCACTCGGTCCTGTTGCTCTCCAGTGCTGTCTCTCCAGACCTGCTTTGCTTCAAACACGTTGGCAATCGAAAGCGTTAGCATGCGCGACATCCCACGGCCTGGGTTTGAACCAAACACATTTCGTTCGAAAATGCTGTATCGGTTATCGAGTGGAGCACCCGTCAAAGGATCGGTAGGTATATAAGGCTGGCCTGTACGCTCATCTATTGGCCTCGTGTAGTAACCCCAGAAATCGGACCCGAAGTCCGGTCGGAAATTTAAGCTGAGGTTTGGACTCAGAGTATGCCTAAAGCCACTGACGTTGCCAATTTTTAGGTTGGAGATGCCGTAAAATCTGGAACTCAAGTTCAGCCCGGCACTGCCGTCATGAAACATGCTTAAATCCCGGTTGCTGACATTTCGGGTAGATCCTGAATCCGGATTCACGAATCGCTGAACGGTATAGGGCACGAGAACTTGAAGGATGTTTGCGTTGGCCGATAATTGCACCGCTTCTCCTCCGGCCAGCTGTACGCTTGTGGTTGCCTCTTGACGCAGACCAAAATCGATGTGACGATCGTCGTTGGTGGCGTCACGATATAACTGCGGATCAAACAATGCCTCGAACCAGTTAACATCGGCGGAGTCTCCATCGGTCGGACGAAACCGATAGGCCGATTGAAAACGGCTGTTGTAGTTCACGGTAAAGCTTTCGTACCACTTCCGTTGCGATGTAGGTGAATTTCGTCGTTGAAAGGGTGTAATTGTGCGAAGACTGAACGATGCCGATGGACCAGTGATGTCGGTCGTGTTGTTGAGAAAGTTTTGACTTTGGCGTATATCGGCGTTAAACGTATACCTTTGGCTCGGATGGTTGTATCGATAGCTGATAAACGAGTTGGTCGATACCTCAGCCCTGTCGTCGATATTTAGGGAGTTTCGTTTTAAAAACTCAGATGTCTGCAACGTGATGTCGGCGGTTATGGACGAAAATGGTGAAAAGCGCTGATTGTGCTGCATATTAAAGCGGTTTTGCCTGCGCTTGCTAAAGTCTGGATCGGTCGACTCCATTCCCTGATCGACCGAGTAACCTAAATTGATGGTGCCGCTGATGGAGTTTGTCTTGGCATAGCGCAATTGTGAGCGACCATAAAACGTACCGGATGTAAAGGCATCGACAGCGATAGATCCCGTCAGATAATCGTTGAAGTACTGAAACCAACCCAGATTTTGTAAACCTAGTCCCCGCTGCTGTTGTTGCTGAAAACTGTAGACAACGGGTAACAGACCCGACTTCTTTTGGCTGAAACTTCCCGGGAAGTATCCATAAGGGAAAACAATTGGATAGGGGATGTCCAAAAAATAAAGTCGTGCCTTGGTGAAGAAGACCTCTTCCTGGTCGACAACCTTCATGCGTGCGGCCCGCACATAAAAATGGGGATGGTCGAGGTCGCAGGTGGAATAGATGGCATCTTCAATGAAAATCACATGCGGACTCACATTTTTGACCTGACTTCCAGTTACCTGACCTTGGTCGATTCGGACCTTTGCCACCTCAAAACGGCCCTTGCCCGTTTCATAGTTGAAACGAATAGATTCACTTCGCACCTCTTCGTTACCGCGCCTGAGCACCGGCTGAGAAAGCGTGTCGCCAGGGGTGAGCGATACGGCTTCCATCTCGGATGAATCCAAATCTAAAGTGATGATCCCCGATTCGAGGTCACCCTCTTCATGCTCAACTTTGGCGGCACCAAATAGGCGGGCAACACGTCCATTTCTCAGTTGTATGCGAAGCGAGTCGCGAGACCGAAAGATGACCGATGGTTTTGCCTGAGCCGGCGTAACCGGCGCTCGTACACGGTTCAATAAACTATCGGTTGAATTTGACCGCAATGTGTCCTGAACCTGAGCCTGAGCCTCAATTGTTGCGATAAAGATCAAACTTGCGATTCCGATATATCGTAGCAATATCGACATGGTCCTCGCAGGTTTTAAGTTGAATCAACCAAGAAATTCAAAAGCCATGCTTGCGGCACCCAAGAGTGCGGCATCATTGCCCATCGATTCGTAGATGATTTCGAAATCTTTATGAAATGGAGGCATGAGCCTCGACAGAGCCGTTGCTCTGGCCGGTTCGAGTATCCAATCTCCCGCTTTCGCCATCCCACCGCTCACGATGATTTTCCGGATGTCGAGAATATGGACATAGTTAACGATGGCGAATCCTAACTTCTCGCCAGCCGACCGCAACACTTGTATGGCAACATCATTCCCTTCGTCGGCCGCCATTGTCAGATCTTTTGGCTCCAGCTCATCCCATCTGCCCTTGAACTGCTCAAAAAGCGGGTTGTCGACGTTTTGCATGATCACATCTGCCGCATATCTGCTAAGAAACCGCTGACCGATGTAAGCCTCAAGCCCACCCCTTGTGGCAGAATTGGAAATGGGACCGTGATAGTCGATGATGACGTGCCCCAACTCTGCCGCAGCACCGGTCGTACCGCGGTACAGCTCACGATTGATGATGATGCCACCGCCTACACCCGTTCCTAGCGTGAGAAGGATGAAGCTGTCGAATGCCTTGCCAATGCCGAAGCGAGATGAACCCAGGGCAGCTACGTTTGCGTCATTTTCGACGAGACAGTCAAACCCGGTACGGTTATGGATCTCCTCCGATACGGGTTCGTCCTTCCAACCCAGCAGATTCGGTGGATAGCTCACCCACCTACGGTCCATCGACATCGCACCCGGCGATCCAATACCCACTCCGACAGGGCGTTCGTTCGACTTCGCCGCAACCATCATCACAGCCTCAGCAATGCGGCCCATTGTATGGTCCCGACCAAAGTCTGCCTCTGTCGGTATCGAAATTTGATGCAGCAAGCCTCTTTCGTTATGCACCAAGGCCGCTTTAATGTTTGTCCCACCCAAATCAATACCAATTGCCAGCATGAGGATCGTGTTTTTGTTACTCGGTTCGGTTTATAACTACAAACGTAGCATAAATATACGGATTGCCCCTCACCTTACCTTACATGACCACTACCATGCCCAGAAACGGGTTTCGCCCAACTCGGATCAGTCTGTCTTTATACGGTAGACGGTTTCATTTGGCTTCTTCATGCCGTACTCTTCTCGGGCAATGCGCTCCAAAATGGCGCTGTTATTCCTGAGGTTGGTAATCTTTTCTTCAAGATCTTCCGTCTCGGCACGCAGAAGCTCGGTCTTGCGGATTAAATCGGCCTTTTCCTGAGATAGTCGAAAACGAGTGGCTAAGCTGTACGTGTCGAGAAATGCGAACCATACAATCAAAAATGCAGCCAGAACAGTAAATAGGAACTGCTTTCGCCAACGTAGCGGGTTTAATACCTGTAGATTTATCTTTTTTAACACGTTCGACATCCCCACAATGTAATCAGAATTTCATTAATCCGGTATCAGTGGCAGTTCTCGATCACTTCGATGAGACGATCCCAAGTCATGTGTGCTCGCTGGTTTGAAATCGCGTCCGACATGGGCTTTCTGTCGGTGGTTTCAATCCACCTCAAAATGGCACTCCTAATCGATTCAGGATCGGGATCACATAAATAGCCGGTAATACCATCCTCAACTACCTCAGACAGGCCACCCACCCGCGTACTGATCAAAGGCTTATCATAGGCAAATGCAAGTGCCGATATCCCGCTTTGGGTTGCATTTCGATACGGTTGGATTACCGCATCTGTAGCCGAAAAGTATGTCGCAATCTCCGATTCGGCAATAAAGTGGTCGTGCCAGATCAGTATGTCGCCCAGACCGAGATCTTTCGCCATGTTTTTGTAGGATTCTGGGTCCTCATACCATTCTCCCGCAATTACAACTTTGATGTTGCGATTCTTAACATGGTCGCTCGCAAGGGCTTTAAAAAGTAGGTCAAGGCCTTTATACTTTCGTATGAATCCAAAAAATAGCAGGACAGGAACATCCGATTCAATGCCCAGCCTTTCCCGTGCCGTTGCTTGGTCTACTTTGCCGCCATAATCATCATAAAGAGGATGCGGCGAGCTGCAGACTGGGCGTCCAGCCGATACCATCCTCACTTGATCGGCCACAAGGTTCGACATAGTTACGAAGGCGTGAGGTTTTGCCACAAAACGACTCGCAAGCCAACGGTCTAGAAGTCTAGACTCGTGCGGGTACAAGTTATCGACCAGGGCAACCACCCTTGTACGCGAGAAACGGGCTAATGCCGATGCCACATGCCCCAATACGGGTCCCATGGCCGGCAACCAAAACCGAATAAGCGCCAAGTCGTAATTACCGGCAGTGATTTCTGTTGCTGCTGACCGCCACAGCAGCGGATTGTATGCATGAATGGTTCGACGAATGTTTAAATCGCTGGGTGGAGGGCTATCGGTGAACTGGCTTGTGCCGGGAAATAAAAAGCCAGGATATTGCTTCGTGAATGTATGGATGTCCACATCGGCGCCACGCTTCATCCACTCGCGGGCCAGTCGTTCGTTGAAGTTGGCCAAACCACCCCTATATGGCCATGCCGGACCAATAATTGCGACCTTGTTACTCATCGCCTTAGATGGGTAGGGTTATTGACGAGTCGATATGATGCTCAAGAAGTGCATAACTAACTTCATAGTTATTGCCGAGCAACATATTAAGATCTAGCAAACCATACTTAATATAGCAAACAGGTGCTATTATCTTAGAACTCCGACAGGTGGAAATTGGACGGAAGGCCGTCCATTTCAACTTCATTGCCTTTAGCCGTTTTCACTTGAGCATTTTTGACAGTGAACACACTGATCAGGAAGTCCTCTTCGTACGTTTTCTTAATTTCGAAAAGACCGCTCACTTGCAGCGGAGCCTCGCTGTAATCGACCGTGCGACTTCCCATGTCGACCATCACCACTTCGTTCGGTTGTGGCGGCGGCACGTGGAAGCAACCCATGAATTGTGCCTGAAGCAAGATGAATCGGTTGATCTTTTCAACGCTGTCGAACGGAATCATGTAACCGACAATGCTGACTTGCTTGCCGTCGAGAGCCTTTAGGTTCGCTGGCACACGGTCTCCAGCCAATATGTATTTTCTGAGATCCTTGTAGTACACACGTTCGGCCGCAACCTTTACAGCCGCGACGGAGCTTACGGCCAAAATGACGATTGCGATGATCTGTACTGTAGCCGATTGGAATTTAAATTTCTTAAACATGGTGGACTATTTTCAGGATGTTGGCGTTAAGTGGGATGCGACGTCTGTTCTATACGCTTTTAACGCAGGAATAGTGCCTGCTATGATAC
>CAYWCV010000009.1:0-18719 GCA_964456845.1 uncultured Chitinophagales bacterium
TACGTCTTACGTCTTACGTCTTACGTCCTACGTCCTACGTCCTTCCGCCCATCCTTCCGCCCGTCCTTCTTCACCTTCCACATCCAAAACCCCGTCCCCGACAAAAACAGCAACCCGATTGACAGCAGCGTCATGCTCAGATTCTTGAACCAGTCGGCCACGATACTGCCGTCATGCAAACGCTCGATCCAGTCGACATTGCGTTTGGCCACCGAATAGACGGCGGCCGTGGTGGCGTCGACCTGAACCTCCCAATCGCCCTTGAAGAGCACCTTCACCATGCCGTGCTTCGGACGAGCATCAAGCCGGTCGAGCACCGGCAGCTGCTCTATCGACAGCTTCAACGAATCGGATAGCGCCTGCTTGGCAGCATCGGCTATCCTTATCGGGGCTACCCAATCGGCCACATTGGTCGACACGCCCTTCACCTCCGACGGCTGGAGCCACGAAACCTGCTTCTTCCAGGCCAACAGCAGACCCGTGACACTGCTTATGACTATAAGCACCAACAACACCATACTGACGCGCCTGTGCCACTTCCTCGGAACACGCAAGCTGCGGCCACCCTTAGGTGCTCGCTTCACGTCGGGACCTCCCTGCGTGACGGGAATACGTTGATTTGCCTGGCTCACAGGTGCGAACGAATCTTTAGGGCCATCTCCTCCATCGACTCTTTGCTCATTTCCATACCTGCTCCCAACGCAGCATGCTGACCCTTGTCATGGATCGGAATCAGGTGGATGTGTGCATGCGGCACTTCCAGCCCTTCAACGACAATCCCTGTTCGAATACAGCCTGTTGCCCGATCGATAGCCTTGGCAATTGGACGCGCAAACACGAGCATGCCGGAAAGGTAGTCGTCATCCAGATCGAACAAGTAGTCGGTCTCCACCTTGGGGATCACCAGCGTGTGACCCGGCCGCACCGGACGAATATCCAAAAAGGCAAAGAACCGGTCGTCCTCGGCGATCTTGTAGCATGGAATGTCACCTTTGATGATGCGGGAGAAGATAGTCATGGTCGGTTATCGGGGGTCGGGGATCAGAAAGATTTTCAAAAGAGAGGGTAAGATCAAATGGTAACCAATATGTGCCGCGAACTCAAGCACCGGATGTAAATCTATTTTAACAGGAGGTCAAAAATCGAAAGGTTCGGATGAGATGGAATATAACTTTTCGATGAGTCAATGCTCACGACCTGTTACGTAATTCCCAAGGAATGTTATCTTGATAATGTCGGCCACGTACCTATCATGATGGAAATCCATCAGCAATCTGATTAACCTGAAAGGTTACCCAATGGAATATCTCATTATTGTGCTAAAACTGATCGTTGGGTTAAGCATACTCAATGTGTGGCTTCTGAGATCAAAAAATCCCTCCCGGTTTAGAGGTGGAAACGCGAAAACCATTGCCGAAGAGTTTGAACTCTATGGGCTCCCAAGTTGGTTCATGTACGTGATCGGCGCTGGCAAAGTTGGTCTCGCCATACTTCTGCTGATCTCTATCTACTACCCTGGGCTTGAACATGTTGCAGTTTATGGAATCTCCTTTATGATGCTAGGTGCCATCTTTATGCACATGAAAATTGGCGATCCCCTCATGAAATCATTTCCGGCGTTTGCATTCCTCGTTCTGTCTCTTTTGATCGTACTCCTATAAAAAGATACTATCAAACAACACTAATAGAACTCCTCGGTCCTCATCTTCAATCCTCTCCTCAGTCCTCAATCCCCAATCCTCAATCCTCGAAGTGCGTTTCTTCATCATCAATGGACCCAACCTGAACATGCTCGGCAAGCGTGATGCCAACCACTACGGCACGCTCTCGCTCGACGATATCTACGCCATGCTCGAAAAGACGTTCCCCGACGTGGTGTTCAGTTTCTTCCAGAGCAACCATGAGGGCGAGTTGGTCGAGCAGCTGCACGAACTGGTGAACCAGCCGGAGCAGGAGGGATTGATCTGCAATTTCGGCGGACTCACCCACACCTCGGTGGTGATCCGCGACGCCCTCGACATGGTACCCATCCCGAAGGTGGAGGTCCACCTCTCGAACATCCACGCCCGCGAGGACTTCCGCCACCGGTCGCTCACGGCCGGTGTCTGCCTGGGCCAGATCAGCGGATTCGGAGCCTACAGCTATGTTCTTGCCGTACAAGCCATCCGAAACCACCTGAAGTCTGCCTGACGTGGGACGAATACGTCAATTGGCGTCCGACACGGCCATCTATGGCCTCACGACGGTCGTCGCCAGGCTGCTCACGTATTTTCTCGTCCCATTCTACACGAAATTCTTCGGCACGGGCGAGTATGGCGTCATCACGCTGGTCTTCATCGCCATCGGCTTCTTCAACGTGCTGTTCACCTTCGGGATGGAGTCGGCCTACCTGCGATACGGGGTCGACCGCGAACGGGCTGCATCGTTGTTCAAGACGCTTCAGATCACGATTCTCGGTGTAGGAAGCTTGCTAGTGCTGCTGCTGTGGTCCGCAGCCCCGCTCATCCAACCGGTGGTCGCACTCCAGGGAGGTTACCAGGATCCGATTTATCTCCTTATGCTGGCCATCCTTTGGCTCGATGCCCTTTCCACGGTTCCCTTTGCCGAATTACGACTTGTGCGTCGCACAACGGCCTATGCGACGGCCAAGATTCTGAACGTGGCCATCAATGTGGCGCTCAATCTATATCTGGTGGTTGGACTTGGAATGGGAATCGTGTCCGTGCTCATTGCGAACGTAGCCGCATCCGCATTCACGTTGGCACACACGGCTTTGCTTACGCGCAGGTCGTACAGTGGAAGCTGGGATGGTCCGGCATTGAAAACGGCGCTATCGTTCGGACTTCCCTATATACCCGCAGGCATCGGATATATCATCAATGAGGGCATCAGCCGCGTGTTCCTGAACCTTACCCCCGACAGCATGATGGCGGCGTTGTATGGATCGCAGTACACCTCGGCCGACATCACCGGTATCTTCGGGGCCTGCTATAAGCTGTCCGTCTTCATGATGCTGCTCACGCAGATGTTCCGCATGGCATGGCAGCCCTTCTTCATGAAATATGCTAACGAAGTTGGGGCCGGAAAGACCTTCGCGGACGTGTTTCGCTATTACAACTTCGTGGCGGCACTCGTGTTTCTCACCGTTGCATTGTTCGTGGCCGAAATAGCAGCCATCCCCATACCCGGTCTGCGTGGAACCGTGATCGACTCGAGATATTGGCTGGGCCTGGGCGCCGTGCCGATGCTGCTCGCGGCATATTGGTTCCAAGGGTGGTACACCAACTTCACCGCCGGGGTGTTCATCAAGGAAAAGACGAAGCTCCTGCCGAAAATCACTCTGGCGGGCGCGTCCGTAACGATACTTGCAAACATGGCATTGATACCGCTATATGGAATGGAGGGGGCGGCTTGGGCATCCGTTATGAGCTACGGAGCCATGGCGATGATGATATACCGCGCATCACAACGGGAATTCGCCATTCCGTACAACATGGCCACGGCATTCATGATTATGGCCATCTGCGGCTCGACGGTGGCAGCCACGGTATTTGTACCGTGGCTGGCTTCGTTCGTAGGAAAAATATCCCTCTTGGCGAGCGGATCGGCAATCGTCGGTGCGATCACCTTCTGGCCTCGCAGGAACTAGTACTTGCGGCGGCGTTCGATATCGCTTGTCAACTTGCTGAGAAGCTTTTCGACGGCACCGTCTATGGCCTGATGTATGTTTGAAGCATACTCTGTAACTGCGATCGGAGAGAATCCCTCAAGTCGGGCCTCCATCATGCAGCGAATGTCCTCACCCACTTTTTTATGTCCGTTTTCGTCGTTAATGTGAACCTCGACACGGCTGATTCGGTCGGCATAACGGTCCAATGTATCTGCTACTACCGACTTGACGTGCTGGATGAGTTGCTCGCTTCCCTCAATGTGATTGTCGGTGTTGACATGAATATTCATGGATAGTATCGAAATAGTTATAGTTGGTGCAAATAAAGAACGGCTAAAATACACAATCATTTCGGCTTTGCACTGCCATCTCATGTGTACAAGAGTAAGATACCGTATTATTCATCAAATTGGTCGACTATAATTTGAAGCATGCCACACAAAGAACACGCAACCGAACCTAAGCTCCATCACCGAAACCGGTACCGTACGGGCTACAACTTCGAACGCCTTGTCGCAGCAAACGCGGAATTGAAGGACTATGTCCAAACTCACTCCGACAGCCGGCCAACGATTGACTTTGCCGACGCCGCATCGGTTAAGGCGCTCAACAAGGCACTTTTGATGGACGCCTACAAGCTCGATTACTGGGATATCCCCGATGGCTACCTGTGTCCACCAGTGCCGGGAAGGTCCGACTACATCCACCACCTGGCCGATCTGCTGGCTGTCGCAAACAACCGGAAAATCCCTTCCGGCAGCCAGATACGCATCCTGGATATCGGAACGGGCGCAAACGTCATCTATCCGATCGTCGGCATCCGCGAATATGGATGGTCATTCGCAGGAACCGACATCGACACCGAAGCACTCGCATCTGCCGAGAAGATCATGTACGGGAATGCATCGCTGAAAGACCGGTTCGAGCTGCGCCTGCAAGCCGACAAAAACCATGTTCTGGACGGTGTAGTCCTTAAGGACGACCACTTTGACGCCACCATCTGCAACCCTCCCTTCTTCGCATCCAAGCAAGAGGCGCTCAATGCCGGTCTCCGGAAGTTCAGGAACCTGGGCAAACGCGAGCCCGATCGGGACATTCGCAATTTTGGGGGATCCGACAACGAGCTTTGGATCGAGGGAGGCGAATTGGAGTTCGTTCGCCGCATGGTCAAGGAGAGCAGGAACTACAGAAGCCAGGTGCTATGGTTTACGACCCTGGTATCGAAGAAGGAACATCTTCCCGCGATCTACAACGTCTTCGACGAGGTTGAGGCCGTACAAGTCAAAACCGTCGCAATGTCGCAAGGCATTAAATCCAGCCGGTTTGTGGCGTGGTCGTACCTGAATGCCGAACAACAGGAAATTTGGGCCAAGCATCGTTTCCCCCCAAAATAACAAGGGCCCCGCGTACGGAGCCCTTTAGTGTTCTGGGGTCATATGTTGTATGGACTGATCGTTGTCGATGACGATTACTCCTTTCTCCGTTACGGTAAGAAACTGTAACCGTGACGGAATTTCCACAGAAAGTACTTCTCGAGCATAACCTTGTTGAAGTCGTAGATCACGTTCGGCAGCATTATTGCGAACTGTCTAGGCTTGAACAGATTATTGCTCAATATCAGCACTTCCTTCTTGCCGGCGTCCATGATGCACAGTCCGGCGATCTTTCCCCATGGTTTCTCAATCAGTTTTGCCTCTCCTCGTGTTGTCCGGATGATGTTCTTCGCGACTATCTTACCGGTTTCATCGCTTGGGTATCCTGTCTTCGGCGAACCGAAGGGCACTTTACCCGGTATAAATGGCAATTTGACATCTACGGCTATTCCGGCTGCCCACACGTCTGGGTACGACTTATGTCTGTAGTTGTCGCCGACGGGCAAGTAACCATTGGCAGTCGCCATCAATTTCGGGGAGTTTGTTACGAAATCTACCCCGACGAACGGCGGCATCAACATGGCAAAGCTGTAGGGGATCGATTCCCCCGTAGTGAGCGTCAACTGTTTGGCGTCCATCATTTCCACGCCGACCTCGGTGCGGTAATGGATGTTGAACATCTTCATGAACGTCTTGAGCATCGTCTCACCGCCGGCCATACCGTCTATGCCAAAATGACCGAGAAACGGTTCGGGTGTTATCCAATACAAATCCACTTTATCGCGGATTTTCTCCTCACGCAGCCATTTTTCAATGTTGAACAGGAACTCATAGGCGGCACCCATACAACCGGCGCCCTGTGTGGCTCCGATAATGATGGGTCCCGGGTTTTTTTTGAACTCCTCCAATGCGTGACGCGTCTTCATAGCCCCGTCAGGGGTTCCGATATAGTATGCGTACTCAGCTACGCCGGGTGCTACATCATATTTCACCTTTGGTCCGGTAGCTATCACCAGTTGGTCGTAAGTGAACTCACCTGCGGTTGTTTGCACAACTTTCGCATCCGGATCCACAGACAGCGCTTCGGCCTTCACAAACTGAACGCCCCGCTTTTCAAGTATATCACGTTTTGGTAACGAAATGTCTGACACTTCTCTACGCTTCAGGGGCACCCAAATCAGCGAAGGGACGAACAGGAAGTTGTCACTGCGGTCGACTACAATGACCTCGTGGGTCTGGCCACCCAATCGTTTCACTTCCAATGCAGCGGTCAGCCCAGCAAAATTACCACCTATTACAACGGTTCTGACCATCTAAGCCTCCTGTTCGTTTACTTTGAAGACTTCTGTCTCAGTAGTAAATTAGTACAAACGGAGAGGCGTCACATGTGAAAATGTTTGCAGAATTTGCCTATTGGGGATCCGGGATCGGGGATCGGGGATCGGGGATCGGGGAAAAAATATTCAATCTTTAATTTTCAATTTTCAATTCTCGCCGACATCTCACTGCGACTTACAGCGATACTGTCATCCTGAGCTGACACACCGAGCTTAGCGAGGTGTCGGCGAAGGAACTTGTATGCTATATCACTTCCAACGCCAACAGAAACGACAGCATCAGCATGCTCAATATCACGAACCATATCAGGTGCATCACGGTCAAAATACGGTCGACCTTGGTCGAGAACGACTGCGGCATCGGGTACCCCCGCTTGCGCATGATGAACCTCGACCCCCACGAGGCAATCCCGAACACCACCAAATAAACAAGCAACTTCATCCTATTCTTCCTCTTTCTTCCTAATCCTATCCTTCTTCTTTCGTCTTTAGTCTTTCTTCTTTCCCCAGTAGCTCGAGCGTCCCCACAGCGTGCCTCAAATGCGGGATCACGATCGACCCGCCAACTACCAAAGCCACATTGAGCGCATCCACGATCTCGGCCTTGGTGCTGCCGGTCTCGGCGCACTTCTCCAAATGGTAGTCGATGCAGTCGTTGCATCGCAGCACGGCGGACGCCACCAATCCCAGCAACTCCTTGGTCTTCGAATCAAGTGCCCCGTCGCGGTAGGTTGCCGTATCCAAGTTGAAGAAACGCTTGATCCCCAAGTGGTCCAGCTCCATGATCTTGTCGTTCATGACGGACCTGTTCTCACGGAAGACTTCCAGTCGGTTTTTTTCAGCCATGGTATGGTGAGGTAATGTGTGCTAGATAAAATGTCTCAACGCGTACCCAGATTCTCCATCAAGCCAAATGCCTTGATCGCCATGATGACGGTTTCAGCGGCACCGACGGCGAACTCCTTAGTCACCTTGTCGAAGGTGTCGTCGGGCGTGTGATAGTACGGATGGTCTTCAACGCCGAAATAGATGAACGGAATTCCCTTTCTGTGAAACGCCGCATGGTCGCTGGCATTGGTCCAGTCCTCACCGGGTGGCAAATCGGGGGTATCGTGACCCATAAGCAGTTTAATGGGGCTAGCTGCCGCCACCTCCTCGATCACAGGTTTCAGAAAGGGATAATGATGCGTCCCCACGGCATAAAGCTCGCCGGCATCCGACACGCTGATCATGTCCATGTTGATGTTCAGCACCACCGACTCGAGCACCCCTAGGCTGTCCATCTGTGCTACAAGGGCATGGGCACCACGCAGACCACCTTCCTCGGCATCGAGTGCGGCGAAAATGATGCCCACCGGCAATGGGTTGCTCTTGAACCATTTGGCAGCTGCCAGCAGACCCGCAACACCCGAGGCATTGTCGTCGGCGCCGTTGAAGATCTTGCCGTCATGCGCGCCCAAATGGTCGTAGTGGGCTGTGACGACGATATATCTACCGTTGTTGGCAGTACCCTCGATCACCCCAATCAAATTGGTGGCATCGTCAATCTTGCGGCCGTCGCGATGCGTGAAGTTGAATAGGTGGCGATAATCACCCCTCCAAGCCGGCAGGCCGATTTCTTCAAACCGCTGCAAAATGTATCGCTGTGCCTTCAGGCTACCCTCGGTTCCTACCAGGCGGCCGTTCATGTCGTCGGCGGCCAAGGTTTCGATATCGCCTAAAAACTGACCGGAATCGACATGCTGGGCGCAGGCAGTGGACGCAATTACCCACAGTAATGCCATTGCCGCCAGCTGAATACGAATCATAGTTTGTCTCACAAGCACCTTTTTTGGATGTTATTTACGCCACGCTATTGTCACTCATGGCCGATAATTGCGTTTTCGTCACAAATATACGCATCCATCGCAACTTTATTTCCCACGTTCGTATTGCATGTACGAAGGGGTTCGTATATATTCTACGAAACGCTTCGTACGACATCTTTCCCAAGATGCCACATGATACCTAACCTTCGAGACCGCATGAACAACAAAATCCACCGACCGACCGACGCAGAACTGGAGATCCTCCAGATGCTCTGGACACACGGATCGCTCACCGTTCGCGATATCAACACCTTCTTGGCGTCAAAAAGGGACGTCGGGTACACGACAACCCTCAAAATGCTCCAGATTATGAATGAAAAAGGCTTGGTGGTGCGCGACGAAACGGAACGCAGCCATGTCTATGAAGCGGCCGTAACGGAATCGGACACACGTGGTCAGCTTCTCGACTCGTTCCTCGAATCGGCTTTCGGCGGTTCGTCGGCCAACTTGGTGATGCAGGCATTGGGACGGCGCCAACCGAACAAAGATGAGCTCGATCAAATTCGCAAACTTCTCGACGATATGGAGGCGACCGAATCATGAACCGGATGCTTGAGTACATCGGCGGCGACTTTATTCACGCGCTGGGTTGGACGTTGATTCACTCCATCTGGCAGGTGGGTTTCGTGGCCGTATTCGTCGCGCTGCTCCTGATGCGTGTAGAATCTAGGAACTCTACAAAACGCTACGCCATCTTCTTTGGCGCGTTGATCAGCGTTCCCATCATGTCGGCTGTCACTTTCTTCCGACTGTATAGTGGCATAGAGGCATCGGCGGTGACCAGTACCTCACTGCGTGCCGACAACCCCTATTTAAATGAGGCCATGGCAAACGTCTCTGGCAGTCTGGTCAATCCTGGAACCTGGGAAATGGTCCTGGATTTCCTCAGACCCGGCCCCGAGAACCTGCAGTACGTGGTCATGGTCTGGTTTGCCGGGGTGCTGATGTTGAGCATCCGGTTCATGGGTGGACTTTGGGCCATCAACCGACTGCGCGGATCGGCGTCTAGAGATATAACAGATGTTTGGAAGCAGCGATTGGCCGAGTTGTCTGGCAGTGTAGGCATCCGCCGTTTCGTGCAGATGGCCGAGTCGGCGAGGGTAACGGTGCCGATGACTGCCGGATGGCTCAAGCCAATCATCCTGCTTCCAATCGGAATGCTCGCCAACATGCCACCGGCACATATTGAGATGATCTTGATGCATGAGCTCACACATATCCGTCGCCATGATTATCTAATGAACGTGGTACAGGGCATCGTTGAGATCATATTCTTCTTTCACCCGGCCGTGTGGTGGCTCTCGGAGGGTGTGCGTACCGAACGAGAACACTGCTGCGACGACCGAGTGATCAGCCTGAAGGGTGATCCGCTTGGCTACGCGAAGGCGCTGCACGCCGCAGCGGCCGCCATCGTCAAAAATGGTCAGAACCCCGGCTCCCTGATGCCGAAGACTGGACTCGCCCTGACAGGCGAGAACGGTGAACTACTAGAAAGAATCCACCGAATACTGAACAAAGAAATGAAAAATAACATCTACTCCACCCGATTCACCGCCAGCACCGTCATGGTGGTGGGGCTTTGCCTCTTCCTGATGTTGGCACCGAATGCAGCGAAAAAAGCTACCGATCAGCAACAGGCATCGATCGTGCAGCTTGACGTCCCAGCCATGATACCGACAACCCAAGACAGCTGGGCACAAGCCGACTCGGTTCCGCCAAAGAACCGAGAAGTCACGATTGTCAAGAACGACCGTGGACAGGTTACCGAGCTTTACGTTAACGGCAAACGGGTGCCTCCGAGCGAATATGGCAACTACGAGGCCGAGATCAGCCGGGCAGGCGGCAAAGTACCGACTCCGCCAACCCCACCATCGGGTAGCGGCTTGTCTATCCCGCCGATGCCGCCCATGCCAAGCATCCCTGCGCCGGCAATTGCACCGCCGATGCCAGACTCAGCCCGCTGGGCCGAATTGAGCCGCCACATGCAGGAAGTGACCGACCGCATCATGGCTTCCATGTCCAATTTCGACCAGGTCGAGTTTGAGAAGAAGATGGCTCAATATGAGAAGGAGATGGAAAAATGGGCCGAGCTAATGGAACGCGACGCAGAGCGTTGGAGTGCCACCCATGAAAAGGAAATGGAGGCTTGGGCCGAGCGATACGAAAAAGAAATGGAGACCAAGATGAACTCCAAGGAATGGAAAGAATGGGAGAAGTCGATGGAGGCCTGGGGCGAATCGTTCGGTAAAGACATGGAGGCCTGGGGCAAGAAGTTTGACGCCGATTATTCCAAGAAGATGGAGGGATTTGGATTGTCGATGGAGAGCTTCGGCAAGTCGATGGAAGCCTTCGGAGCCAAGATGGAGGCGTTTGGTGAGCGAATGGCCGAAATGGAAGCCGAGATTAAGCAGGAACTCGTGCGCGACGGCATCATCCAAAACGCCAATGAGGACATCAACTTGAAGATGACCAAAGACGGCATGTACATCGACGGACGCAAAATGTCCGACAAGCTCACCGACAAGTATCGCGGCATCATCCGCAAGCACAACAAAGGCACGTTCACTCTGAAAGACCTAGAGTACAGCCTGCAGATCAACAACTGACCCGATGCTCTGATGCTCAGATGACCCGATGACATCGCTCTTGACTAAAACTTTCATCCGTCGTATCTTAATGTTCTACGTTGGATGCTTAGCTCAGCTGGTTTAGAGCATCTGCCTTACAAGCAGAGGGTCGGGGGTTCGAATCCCTCAGCATCCACAGAAATAAAAAGCCTTGTGACACGTTGTGTCGCAAGGCTTTTTTGTTTACTGCTGTATACTAGTCGTCTTATTTGGACTTCAGATTCCAGGCGAGCAGAATAACCATGAGTGCCGTAAAGACATTCTGTCGATACAATGGAAAATTGAATCTTCAAAAGCGTGGAAATGCAAGTAAGAAAGTCTGCTCCATTTGAATCTGTTTCATCTGATATGATGATTTTCAACCTTGGTGTACATTTGGCGAGTAAGTTGTATAGAATGTCCAATAAACATAAATTGTGATTGGCGAATGACAGTGTTCCAGGTCCAGAAAATCTTCCTGTGTTTGTGCAATAAATCCATTTCCCTAATCGCCAACGTCAAATGACAGACACCGATATCGTCAAGCAATATTTACGGCGAGGCTTCGGGTCCGGACTGGCTCTATTCAAAGCCAACCTCAAGAACGCACGTTTTGTGAGCGTCAATTTAAGCGGTGCCGACTTGACTCAGTCAAATTTGTCTGGAGCAAACTTCTCCGAATCAAATTTGAAGGGTGCACGCTTTACCGATGCCAATCTGGAAGGCACCATTTTTAACAACACAAATTTGTGGGGCGCCATCCTAAGCGGAGTCGATCTTTCGAAGGCAAATTTGATTGGTGCCATATTAATAGGAGCCAGGTTGGAAAGATCAAAGATGGCTGGTTTAGATCTTACGGAAACCAACTTGACAGGAGCCCACATGGCGGGTGCGAATCTTCAGCGCACCGATTTGAGTGAGGTCCACCTCAAATACACGAATTTGAAGGGCGCCAACTTCACCGGCGCTAACCTGACGAGGGCCAACATCAGCCAAAGCAGTAAGGTGACGCTCGAAAAGGCAATTTTTCGTAAGGCGATCATGACTGAGATCACGTTGAACGGTGCCGATTTGTGCGAAACAGTCTTCAATGGCGCTAGTTTGGAGGGTGCCATTTTAATCAACGCAAACTTGGGGAAAACCACGTTCAACGACGCTGTGATGACCGGGGCCAATTTGGTGGCCTGCAATCTGAGTGGTGCGGAATTTGTATCGGCAAATCTGATTGTGGCCAACTTGGAAAATGCTTACACCGACAGACTGCCCGTCAACATGAGCAGCGCGAATTTGTTGGGTGCGATACTCAGCAATGCCAAGCTTGATTTTGCCATCATGCAAAACACCGTATTTGACAGGGCAATATTGTTGAACATAAGCCTTAGGAATGCCAATCTGCAGGGTGCGTCGTTCGACGGGGCAAACCTGGAGAACGCCGACTTGACGGGCGCCGACCTGACGGATGCCAGTTTCCGGAATGCAAACCTCAAAAATGCAATACTGGATGGGGCAATTCTTCAGGGAGCCACTCTGACAAACGCCACATTTGACCAAGTGTCCATGAAAAATATTCAGAATACCGTCAGCTGATTTCTTTTCGGCAACCGGTTCGGTATCATTGCCGAACAAGTGCCCATCTTTATTAAACTGTGTTCATGGTATCCTTCAAACATCTGGAACAGACCTGGCGGTGGTTCGGCCCCAACGACCCTGTGCCGCTGTCGCATGTTCGACAAGCCGGCGCAACTGGAATCGTCACTTCCCTTCACCATGTGCCCTATGGAGAAACATGGTCGCAGGCTGAAATCGAGAGAAGATCACTCGACATCCAATCAGCCGGCCTTCGGTGGTCAGTGGTGGAGAGCGTGCAAGTGCACAACGACATCAAGCTGAGGTCGGGCAATGTGCAACGATATATCACAAACTACCGCGATACGCTTCACAACCTTGGAAAAGCAGGCATAAAAACGGTCTGTTACAATTTCATGCCTGTACTCGACTGGAGCCGGACCAACTTGGAATACCCACAGAGAGACGGCTCGACGGCGCTGCGGTTCGACATGACAGAATACGTCGCATTCGACATCGGCATACTCAAACGCAGACATGGCAAATACCCCGATGCACTACGGCAGCGAGCGGAAGAGTGGCTGGCGAAGGCATCGCCAAGCGATAAAGAAAAGCTCGAGAGGACGATGCTGGCCGGTTTGCCCGGCACTGATGAAGGATACACCCTCGAGGGATTTCGGGCACTAATCCAGGCATACGACGACCTCTCCGCAGACGACCTTAGAAGCAACTTGGTCCACTTCGTTAACTCGGTGAGCGATGTCGCGGAAGAGCACGGCATTGCGTTGACCATCCATCCCGACGATCCTCCGTTTTCCATCTTTGGCTTGCCACGCATCATGAGCACTGCTGACGATGCGCGTTACCTTCTCGATCGAGTACCGTCCCCATCTAACTCACTTTGCTTCTGTACGGGGTCTTATGGGGCAAGGCCCGACAACGACGTCCCAGCAATGGCCTCGGAATTTGCGGGCCGCATCGGGTTCGTTCACCTTCGCAACACCAAACACGAACCGGACGGCAGCTTCACGGAATCAGACCACCTGGATGGCGACACCGACATGTTTGCCGTGATGGTCGAGCTTCTCAAAGAGCAGCAAAAACGCGACGAGCCTATCCCCTTCCGACCGGACCATGGGCATGTGATGCTCGACGACCTCGGCAAAAAGACAAACCCCGGGTACAGCGCCATCGGAAGACTCAGGGGCTTGGCGGAGCTGCGGGGTTTAGAGCTGGGGATCGTTAAGTCAGCCGTAATCGCCAAATAATGGATTCGAATGTTGCCGCACAACATCGATCTTGGTACATTCCGATAAATGCGATTCCCAATGCTGACTGAATACTACAGTAACCAGCTCGTTTGAGCCACTACGAGATTTTTTTTCGTTTTGGACAAATAAACATGATGTCAGCTCTGCTCGCTGGATTATGATGATGCAAAATCAATCTGAAACTCAATTTTTTACTTTTATTATGAAACGATATTCACTACTACTTGCTGTTTCGCTGCTGTTGCTGCCCATTTCAGATTTATTTGGGCAAATCGTCATCAACCGTCAGGCGTTCGAATCTGCCAGAGGCAAGACCATGACACAGTCCTCGTTTGATATCACCGGCGAAGCTGTGCCCGTCGAGACGATTGAGTCCATCATTGCCATCTCTGGGCCCAATCGGACGTTTGATTTCAGCAACATCTCCTTCCCAGCCGACAGTGCGGTCGTCACTCGTTCGTACGTGCTCAATCAAGGAGAAGCCCACCCGTTCTCTGACGACAACCGAGTTGCCACAGCGAACTACATCACACGGGTGGAATTCCTCTCCGATGTCGGACTAGAGGGACTCATCTATTCCTATGCCATTTTATCCGACGATTCCCTGACGACGGTGGCGGTTGGGTTTATCGATCTTGAGACAGATGAGAAAGAGCTTGAAACATTCGAAGATTTCAGCTTCAGCTTATCAGAGCCCCTTCCACAGCAGTACCAGTCGCAATGGACCGATGTGTGGGCGATCGATATCGCCGGTTTTGTGCTCACTACAACCGAATATTATCACATCGATTCTTGGGGCACACTACGCGTACCCGGTGGCAAGACGGCATCCGCACTGCGCATGAAAGTGGACACGGAGGTCACAAGCAATCTGCAATTACCCGGATTTGGACAGGAGCGCAGACCCGAGTCGTACAACTATATCTCTATGGACGGTATTACGGCATCGATTTCCTTGGAATATGACGATGAATCTGGCGAGGTCGTTAACTATCTGGTCATGTATTCGACTACCGGATCGACCCAGACCTCCATCGGCAGGGATCGCGTCGACCTGCCCGACGGATTCGCCCTCGCCCAGAACTATCCGAATCCGTTCAACCCCACCACAACCATCGATTTTAGTCTGCCCTTCACCGCCGACGCAACCATTAAAGTGTACGACATGACAGGGCGTGTGGTGTCGACCATCAACATGCCGGGGACGACCGCCGGCACACATTCCGTCCAATTTGATGCGGCAAACCTGAGTTCAGGCGTCTACTTGTATCGGTTGGAAGCCGGCGGATATGTAACCTCTAAGATGCTCACCTTGGTGAAATAGAGCGTAATCCCATAATTTATTTCCGATCGCATTTCGCTTGGGATTGCATTCAGATTGATTCGCCCCGATGTAGACTAAAGTGCTCATCGGGGCTTTTTTTATGAGATTCATCGCATAATTGTGCGATAGGGTTAACATTTTTTTACAAGGATCGTAGAAGTAACACAGGTTGGGCTGGAGGCCCGGCTGTCAGACAATCACATCATCTACAGATTCACAATTATGAAACGCTCACTTCTTGCCGTAATTACGGTACTCGCCATTTCTGTGCCTGCATTTGCACAAGTCGTAATAACAAAGCAGGACTATGATATATTCAAGAATAAGAAGGTAACAAGCTATACCTACACTTCTCTCTCCGCCGAAGGTATTCAGGCGGTTGCTGACCGAGATGGTAGCAATCAGACCTATGATTTCTCAAGCATCCAATTTCCGACTGAGCCAGACTATGTAGATTTGGATGAATATGTGGTTCCGACCAGCGGACACGCTTTTTGGCATGTTGAAGCTTTCCAAAGTGCCGACATGATCATACGTCACGAACAGGAAGACCTCAAGATGGGTTTCCAGTTTATCGAGATCAGGGACGACGGTGTCTATATGCTCGGCTATGGGGAGTACGACCTCCAAGTCGGACTTGCGGGCGACTATGTTGTCTTTGATGAGCCTGTGCTGATCGAGCGCGTTCCACGCCATTTGGGCATGGGTTGGCTAACCGTACTTCCGTTTGAATTTGACTTTGAAACCGAAACGATTCGTAAGATTCTAGACGAGAATCAGCCAAATCCAACCATAAGGATGTCTCATTTCGTTGATGGATGGGGAAAAATTGTCTTCCCAAACGGTCAGACATTCAATGCCCTTCGCATTCATGTGATCTCTACATTCAATTACATGGGTTTCACGATGCGCACAGAGTACATCCGTTATGAAACCAAGGAGGGACACACTGCCGAAATCGACCTCGATGAGGAAGGATATGCCACAACGGCAAGTTATACGATGGTAAGCATGGACGTCATCACTTCCGATCCTGGCGACCGCTCAGATCTGCCCGACGGATTTGCACTCGATCAGAACTATCCGAATCCGTTCAACCCAAGCACGACCATCGGCTACAGCATCCCATTCAGCGCAGATGTGACCCTGTCGGTGGTCGACCTGACCGGACGCGTGGTGGCACGCATGGAGATGCCACGCCAATCGGCAGGCTCGCACAAGGTGCAGCTCGATGCGACCCACCTTAGCTCTGGCGTTTATTTGTACCAGATCACTGCAGGTGGCTACTCTGCCAGCCGCAAGTTCACCTTGGTCAAATAATCGTCCGACTTTGGCGGCTGGGTAGAGCTTTCGCTCGAAATATGCTACCTTCTTATGGCAACGAGGCACGATCTGTCGATCTGCTCCGTTGCCTTTTTATCTTCTTCCTCTCCTCTATCCCCATCCCTCAATCCTCTCCTCGATCCACAATCCTCACCCCTCAATCCTCACTCGTGCTTCTCTCTCCCGAATTACTGCATCGTATCGCCCCTCTCGAGCTGAAAGCCCGTCAAATTGTCGAGGGGTTCATAACAGGATTGCATAAGAGTCCTTACTACGGGTTCAGTGTCGAATTTGCCGAGCACCGCCCCTATAATCCAGGCGACGAATTAAAGCACATCGACTGGAAAGTGTATGCGAAATCAGACCGCCACTATGTAAAGCAGTATGAGGAGGAAACCAACCTCAGATGTACCGTACTGCTCGACGTGAGCTCATCCATGCACTTCAAGTATTTTGGCACTTGGACCAAGCTCCAATATGCCACCCACTTCGGTGCCGCCCTTCTGTATCTCATGCATCGTCAGCGCGATGCTTGTGGCTTGGTCACATTCGACGACCAAATTCGGGGTTTCTGGCCAGCAAAGGCATCATACCGCCACCTGCAACACTTGTTTATGCAGTTGGATCCGTTTGCTGTGCCACCCGAAAAGGACATCGAACAGCGAAAGACGGCGTCGGCCAAGGTGATCCACGAGGTGGCCGAACGTCTGCCCAGAAGAAGCCTCGTCGTTATCCTGAGTGACCTCTTCGAGAATGTTGAAGCCCACGACACGTTGCTTGAGTCGCTGAAACACCTCAGGCACAGACATCATGAGGTAGTGTTGTTCCATATGCTTGAGAAAAAGAGTGAGCGCGAGCTTGATTTCCCCGACCGCAAATTCATGTTCCAAGACATGGAAACAGGTGCGGTTATGGATGTACTCCCCGTGCAGGTACGCGAAGACTACAAGAAACAGATCTCCGAATACACGCACAAGTTCAAGATCGCCTGCAGTAACTCAAGGATCGATTACGAGGAGATAGACACCGAAGGGGCGTTTGACCTGGCACTTCTGGCTTACCTGAACAAACGCCGTCGTCTTGGGTGACCTCTCTAAGGGTCACTTCTTCTGTTTACGTACAGACTGCTCCAAAAGGTACTCGATCTGCGCGTTGATGCTGCGAAGCTCCGCATCAGCCATCCTTGCAATGGCGTCCCACAATTCCGGCTTGATGCGGAGTAGGATCTGCTTACGTTCCTGTTTTTCGCGTGGCATGATGTCGTCCTGTCAATGGTGCAGCGTTCCAGTATTGATTACGGGCTGAGCTTCCGTCTCACCACACAGAACAACCAGCAGGGTCGACACCATCGCAGCTTTTCTGTCTTCGTCGAACGTGACGATGTCGAGGTGCGACAACTCGGTGAGGGCCATCTCGACCATGCTCACCGCACCTTGTACAATTTTGCGCCTCGCAGCAATGATGGCTTCGGCCTGCTGGCGCCGCAACATGGCCGACGCGATTTCGGGTGCGTACGCCAAATGCGACAATCGTGCTTCCTCAATCAACACACCGGCCTTTTTCAGGCGATCCTGTATCTCTACCAGCAGGGCTTCGCTTACTTGGTCACTGCCGCCCCTGAGGGTGACTTCGTCATCTTCTCCCTGATCGTACGGATAGATGGAAGCGAGATGCCTCACGGCCGCCTCGCTCTGGATTTTCACAAAGTTGGAATAATCGTCGACATCAAACACCGCCTGTGCTGTATTGACCACCTTCCAGACCACGATGATGCCAATTTCGACAGGATTTCCACGCTGGTCGTTTACTTTCAGGACCTCGCTGTTGAAATTTCGCAGACGCAACGAAATGTGCGTCTTGGTGTAAAATGGGTTTGCCCAAAAGAAGCCATCGGTCACAACGGTGCCAACATATTTACCGAACAGAACTAAGACCTTGGCATTGTTCGGTTGTACCGTAAAAAAACCTGTACTCAGAATCAGGAACAAAATAAGCGAGATCGCACCCGTCACGTACATCTCGGCGAACAACGCATAAATACCCCCGGCCAACAGTGCCAACACTACGACCAACATGATCCATCCCGATATGGGAGAAGCGGTTTTTTCAGCAGTCATATTTATCTCCAGAATTGATTTTTGAGTGATTCTGTATATCAATGTGATATCACGTATCTGCCTCTTATTCGATTTCGTCAAACAAAAGTTTCAAATGGCCTGAATCTTTCGATTTCATCATTTCCGTATATTTAGGTGTCTTTTCCTTCTCCTTTTCTTCCTCCTATCCTTCGTCTTTATTCTTTCGTCTTTCTTCTTTCATGAACCTTTACACTTCGCTCTCCCACATACCATTTCGAGTCGACGACCTGGCAAGGATGCCAC
>CAYWCV010000009.1:18819-31413 GCA_964456845.1 uncultured Chitinophagales bacterium
TACACTTCGCTCTCCCACATACCATTTCGAGTCGACGACCTGGCAAGGATGCCACTGCCCAAAAGGATATTGATGGTCGACCCGCAGTACTTCGACGTTGAGTATGTGATCAACCCACACATGGAAGGCCATATCGGCGGTGTCGACAAGTCCACGGCGCGCAGTCAATGGCAATCCATGCATGACGCACTTAAAGACATCGGCATGGAGATGCATGTGATCGACGGGCAGCCTGGTTTACCCGACATGGTTTTCTGCGCAAATCAAAGCCTGCCCTGCCTGCGTGGCGACGGCTCAAAAGAGGTGGTCATGAGCATCATGCACGCCGATCAGCGAAAAGGAGAAGTGTCCTTCGTCGAAGGCTTCTACAAAACGATGGGTTACACGATCCACCATTTAAACGCACAAGAGATCACCGACTTTGAGGGAATGGGTGATGCGCTGTGGCATGCTGGTCGCAGACTTATTTGGGGAGGTTACGGGTATCGGAGCAGCCTTCAGGCCTACGAGTCTATCAGTGACCTTCTAAATGTGCCCGTAATTGCGCTAGAACTGGTCGACCCGTCCTTTTACCACCTCGACACCTGCCTTTGCATCCTCAACGAATCGAGTGCTCTTTACTACCCTGCCGCCTTCACGCCAGAAGGGGTACAGATACTAAAGTCATTTTTCTCAAATCTGATCGAAGTCGGGGCAGACGAAGCCGTTCATGGATTTGCTTGCAACGCTTTTTGTCCGGACGGCAGAAACGTTCTTATTCACAAAAATCTGAGCAAAACGAACACTGCCCTTGAGTCATTAGGATTCCGAATTCATGAAATCGACACAACCGAATTCCTAAAGAGTGGCGGCTCCGTCTTCTGCATGAAGATGATGCTCTGGTGATGCTATAGCGCAAATATCCGGTTCACGTTAAATCCGAAGCGGAACAGGGGTTTTTCGTCAAAGAAGGGATCAAAATTGTACGCCATGATGTAGTGCTCCGTATGAAACGAGCTCGTCGTGAAAAACATTTGGAACACGTGACCTCCGGTCTCCAAGTCGATTCCTACTGCCACTGGGAGTGCTAAACTTTCAGGCTTTTCGAGTATAGGGATGGTTTCGAATGTGAAAGCCACTCGGTCACTGGTTTTGTATCTACCTGCGACACCCAAAGCAATCAGGTTCTGCTGCTCATCTAAAACAGGACGGACAAAATAACCCATCATCGGCGACACCTGGAGGCTTAGCCGGTCAGAAAACTTACGGGCAACCATGACCATCCCCAGATATCCCATCTTGTCGGATATACTCGGATTGGTAGTGAATCTGTTCGGAATGGTTTCGATGGAGGCACTTCCAAGTACCGCGACAGAAACAGGGGTTGTTTCAGTTTTCTGGTTCATAAACGTCCATTTAATGCGGGTATCGACCACCTTGAGGCTGCTCGTGCGCCCAATCCCGACAGAAATGTCGTCCGTCACACCGTAATCTAAACCAAGACGCACATTGGCACCGTTGTCGATGCCAAAGAACGTGTCGATCCCACCACTAACCGAACCATTAAACGTATGGAGAATGCTCATGTGCAGATGTTGCCGCCCAATTTGCTTCACGGAATTCAGGCCAATCACTTTCGGTGCCTTGAAGATGTCGTCGACGTTTCGGTCCGATTCCACCAGCCTTCGTTCTAACTGGGCTAAACTGGAGACAGGAGACACCAGCAATATGAAAAACACACATAAAAGTGTTCGCATCATCATTTCCCTTTCAACGTGAGAGTGGCTCTTATGATCACATCCTGCGAATCGGCAAGCTTTAGAAACATAATTTTGGGTATTGAAATGTTGTGATCGCTAAGTAGAACGGGCCAATTGGCTTCGATCGACAACGTGTCGCCGTTCAGTAAAAGCCGTCCTTGGATTGTCCGTTGCTTTTTGACGCCATGGATGGTGAATTCTCCCGAAACAATCACGTTCTGAGTGTCATTTACGCTTGGGTTAAACCCGTTCAACTTGCCGACAAACTCTGCGAATGGATACTTCTTGGTCTCAAGATACGATTCACGCATGTGCTCGTCTCGTAATGAAATACCTGTACTGATGGTATTTAGGTCGATGTAAAAATCGACGTCGCCCGTTGCAAGGTCGATCAACCCGTTCAGGTTGTTCGATGTTCCCGTAAATGTCTCTATACTTGCGCGCGAAACAAATTCAACGAAGCCGTTCGTGGTGTAATATTGTTGGGCTAATGACAGACCATTGGAGTATATCAGGATAGCGAACGCAAGGTAAGAGCCCCGGGCATACAGGTTCACGACGGCACCCCGTTAATTTCTCGCGATAGTAACGATATTACCACTTCTGCTCACACCCAATACCCTGAGGGGCGACACTGCCGGACCTACCACCACTTGCCCACCTGTGCTAAACTGCGATCCGTGGCAACCACAAACCAATCTCTGGTTGCTGAATGCCCAACTGGTGGTACACTGCTCATGGGTGCACACGTTGGTGAAAGCACGAATGGTCCCATTGTCGTTGATAGCCATTGCCCCACCAGCAACGATCAACAAGAAGCCACCATTCGAGTTCAGGACAGCACCACCGCTCTTTGTCAAGTCAATGATGATGTTGTTCGGATTGATGGTGATTCCATTGTCGCCACCCGTGCCTGGATTACCAGTATCAGGACCCGCCACCTCCGTTGAATCGCACGAGGTTACCACCATTCCCATGCCCATTAGAAAAATGACAGAGCAGCCTGCTTGCTTCAGAAAGGCGCGCCTTGATAGTTCGTCCATACAGCCCCAGTAAGTTTTGATAAATTATTGTTGTTAACATATTTAGTTTATAACGAACAATTAATAAATCAAAATTTATTATGGCATTTTTTAAAAAAATTAATGGTTGGTTATTTAATACTATAAAAAATTAAGTTTGGGAAGATTCTTTAGAATTCCATCCCGCTGTGGTTCGAGCCACTCGGGCAGCCGCACACCAGATCCAAGCGTTTCAAAAGTCTCGTCGGTCATGAATCCGGGCACATCTGTAGCCACCTCAAAGAGTATGCCACCCGCCTCGCGAAAGTAGATCGAGTGGAAATACTGACGGTCTTTGACGTCGGTGCGATGACCCGTTAATTCAGCCAGTTTCGAGAGGAACGACGCCTGAGTATCGTCGTTGGGTGTTCGAAACGCCACATGATGTACCGTACCAGAGCCTGGTCGGCTACGAAGGTCTGAGCCAATGATGTCTATGTATGTACCGTGGCCACCATCGCCAGCTTCAAGTCGGGTGATACCACCCTCAATCCCAACGAAACGATGATCCATCAATTGTTCCAGTATCTCATGCGTTGATCCTGGATTCCTCGAATCCAACAAGACAGAGCTGAATCCGCGAATGGCATATTCGGCCGGAATGCCATTGCCCTCCCAACTTGCCCGCTTGTCGTCGTCATTGGCCACGAGCTCCACGCCAAGACCATCATGGTCAAGAAAACGGAGCACATCGTCGCCGAATCGAGAAAAAACAGGCTCTGTGCGATAACCAAGTCGGCCAAGCCGATCTTCCCACCAATTCAGGGCGCCTTTAGGAACCGAGTATGCCGTGTAAGTTAGCTGACCGCTTCCCAAGGACCCTTGCTGCATATCGTCAAAGGGGAAGAACGTTATGACGCTGCCAGGCTCGCCCTTACCTGTACCCATGTAAAAATGGTATACATCTGGCGCATCAAAGTTTACCGTTACCTTTACCAGGCGCAGACCAAGGTCTTCGGTGTATGTCTTCAAATTCCGGTTGGCATCCGTCACCATGGCTGTGACGTGGTGAATACCGGTGATCAGTTGTTTTTGCATCGAATATCTCCAAAAAAAAAGCTGCCGGAATCGTCATCGACCCACGGCAGCATAATACATATAACCCGTGGGTATTTAGTTAGCTTTCACAAGCTGTACGTTGAGGATGATCTCCACGTTGTCGCTCACAACGTTCACCCCTTCCACCATTGCACCCCAGCTCAGACCGAAAGACTTACGGTTGATGGTTGTTGTGGCCTGTATACCTGTGCGCAGCTCACCGCCCATACCTACGAGCTTGCCGGCATGCACGGCGTCGAACACGACCGACTGGGTGACGTCACGAATGGTAAGGTCGCCTGTGATGGCAAATTTGTCGCCATTTTTATCGATGGACGTGCTTTTGAATGTCATGGTCGGGAAAGCCTCGGCGTTGAAGAAATCGTCCGACTTCAGGTGACCATCGCGTTGGGCGTTGTTCGTGTTGATGCTGTCAACGTTGACAACGGCTGTGATGCTGCCACCCTCGAGTGAATCTTCGACGGTTTCGAGGGATCCATCGTATGTTTGGAAGTCGCCGGTTACGTCGAAGAATCCCATGTGCTTCACCTTGAATTGCACGTTCGTGTGGGCGGTGTCTACATTCCAGAGTGTTGTGGCCAGAGTTGAAGTGCTCATATTGAAAATTGTGTTGATGTGTTGGTGTGTTGAAGTATTTGTTTGTTGTAAACAACTAATGTTAATAACAATAATTGTGATTGTCAAGTTCCTTGCTTACATTCAGGAACAAAATTAATTTTTCAGCCACCTCTATGGGATTCGACGAAGACATCAAGCAGACCAAGAAGATCAGCGACTACCAGAAAGGAATTGCCAACCTCGTGCTTACCTACAACCATGTTGTAAACCAGCTAGAGGGCTTCATTGGCGAATACGACCTTACACTACCCCAGTACAATATTCTCCGAATACTTCGCGGCCAGTACCCGGCGCCGTCGACGAACAACCTGATCAAGGAACGCATTATTCACAGAAACAGTGACGTCACTCGCATTATTGACCGCTTGATCAGCAAAGGACTGGTAGAACGATCTGGCTGCTGCGACGACAGGCGCAAGGTGGACATCTTGATCAGCAAAGAGGGGCTGCGCATTTTGAACGACATCGACAGTCGCATCGAGGTTGTCGAAAATTTACTGAGCGGGCTAGACCAGCGGGAGATCGGCGCATTCAATGCCTTGCTAGATAAAATCCGTACTGTCTAGCCGACTCAAAGGATCAGCATCGCGTCACCAAAGGAAAAAAAGCGGTATTCGCTGTGAATGGCATGACGATATATGCGCATCATCTCCTCGTAGCCGGCAAAAGCAGACACTAGCATCAAAAGTGTGCTGCCTGGCAGGTGGAAGTTCGTGATGAGGGCGTCGACACCCTTGAATGTGTAGCCCGGCGTGATGAAGATGTCGGTGCTTCCCGCGCTACGGCGATAGCTCCCGTCTACGATGGCCGACTCGAGCACGCGCACACTGGTGGTGCCCACGGCGACTCGGCATGATGCGCTGTTCAATGCTTTTGCGGCCTCATCCGATATGGAGTAAAGCTCATGGTGCATCTTATGGTCGGAAATATCGTCCACCTTCACAGGTGCAAAGGTTCCCAACCCGACATGCAGGGTCACTTCGGCGATCTGATGTCCAGCCTCTTTAATTGAAGCCAGGAGTTCGTCAGTGAAATGCAGGCCCGCAGTAGGAGCAGCCTTGCTGCCTTCGTCTCGGGCATAGACCGTCTGGTACGAATCGGCCAATTCCTCATTTGCAGAGATGTACGGAGGAAATGGAGTGTGCCGGCAGCTCTCAACCGCAGGATGGTCTAAGGGCACGTTGAAACGCAGAGTCCTCAGTCCGTCGTCGTGAACATGCTGAACATGTACCGACACACCATCACCCAAATCGACGTTCCTCCCCAACTTGAATTTACGGCCTGGACGTACCATGGCTTCCACCACGCAGTCGTTCACCCGTTGCACCTCAAAAATCTCAATGTTTCCGAAAAGAAGGCGGGCCTTTTCAACCTTACTGTTGTTTACGACGAGGGTCGCATCCTTGGGCAAGAACTTCATGATCTCGAAGAACATTGCGTCGGTTATTTCACCTGTCCTACGGTTGAATACGAGCAGCCTTGAGTGGTCGCGTGGAACAGCAGGAGTCTGTGCGATCAAATGACCGGGCAGGTCGAACTGATAGTCGGATAACTTCGACGGATGCGACATGGTAGCTTTATGCTAGGGTTGGTATTCCTTTGAACAGAGGCGTATATTCGGTCATTTCAAACACATAGCCGAAATCTATGCCCATTTTGCACTCAGTCTTCTTCTATTTCAAACCCGAGGTGACGGCCGAAACCATCGAGGCCCAGCGCGTTGCCATCATCGACGGCTTATCCAACATTGACGCAGTCAACCAGATATGGGCCGGCGGACCCGAAGGCATTGAGCGAGACGTGGTCGACAATACATACGGCATGAGTCTGCACATGGTGGTTGCCGACCGTGATGCTCTTCAAAAATACCAATCTGACCCGATTCACCTAGATTTCTTGGCTAGGCACAAAGAACTTTGGACTGGAATCAAAGTGTACGACACTCGAATTTGAAGCAGGTACAACTAAAAAATAAAAAGGCCTGAACCGAGATGGTACAGGCCTTTTAAGTACGCCCGAGAGGAGTCGAACCTCTAACCGTCAGATTCGTAGTCTGATACTCTATCCAGTTGAGCTACGGGCGCATCCTTAGTGTAGGACGATAAAGATATTGCTTTCTTTCGACGAAAGCAATATGGGAACCCCAAAATAGGGTTCCCAATTGTGCATATCGTTCTTAGTACCGGTAGTGCTCTGGCTTGAACGGACCCTCTGCAGGAATGCCCAAATACTCGGCCTGATCGGCTGTGAGCGTTTCGAGCTTGACGCCAATCTTTTCCAAGTGCAGACGGGCAACTTTCTCGTCAAGCGATTTTGGAAGCATGTGCACGCCAAGTTCATAGCGCTCCGAGTGATTCCACAGTTCGATCTGAGCCAGCACCTGGTTGGTGAAGCTGTTCGACATCACGAATGACGGGTGGCCGGTTGCGCAGCCCAAGTTGACAAGACGACCTTCTGCCAGCAAATACAAGCGATTGCCGTTTTTGAGGTTGTAAGCGTCAACCTGTGGCTTGATATTGGTCTTCTCTGCGTTTTTATTGAGCCATGCAACCTGAATTTCACTGTCGAAGTGACCAATGTTGCACAAGATGGCTTCGTCCTTCATCATTTGGAAGTGTTCGGCGCGAATCACATCTTTGCATCCGGTGGCGGTCACAAATATGTTTCCTTCGAGGGCCGCATCGTCCATGCGCTTCACTTCATAGCCGTCCATGGCTGCCTGAAGTGCACAGATGGGGTCGATTTCGGTGACGATGACGCGTGCTCCGTACGAACGCAAATTCGCGGCACTGCCTTTGCCGACATCGCCGTAGCCGGCAACGACGGCCACTTTGCCGGCAATCATGACGTCGGTGGCACGCTTGATGCCGTCGACCAACGACTCGCGGCAACCGTACAGGTTGTCGAACTTCGACTTTGTGACAGAGTCGTTAATGTTGATCGCAGGCACTTTCAACTCACCTCTTTCCAACATTTGGTAGAGACGGTGCACACCCGTGGTGGTCTCCTCAGACAGGCCCTTGATACCAGCCAGATATTGAGGATAGCTCTTGTGAACCATGGAGGTAAGGTCACCTCCGTCGTCGAGGATCATGTTCAAAGGCTGCCCGTCGGGGAAGATGATCGTCTGCTCGATGCACCAGTCAAACTCCTCGTCGGTCATTCCCTTCCACGCGTAGACCGGGATACCGGCGGCGGCAATGGCGGCGGCCGCATGATCCTGTGTGGAGAAGATATTACACGAACTCCATGTCACGTCTGCTCCCAGTTCGACCAACGTCTCGATGAGAACAGCGGTCTGAATGGTCATGTGGAGGCAACCTGCAATACGTGCACCTTTGAGTGGTTTGCTAGGTCCATATTCTTCGCGCAATGCCATCAGGCCAGGCATTTCCTTTTCAGCGATTTCGATTTCTTTTCGGCCCCATTCGGCCAAGCTGATATCTTTGACTTTGTAGGCCAGTCTTTCTTGGATCATGATAGATAGGTGTGTTTCGGAAAAAATCTTATTGAATTTGTGACTGAATGAGCTGGACCAGCTTGTCGTAATTGGCGTCTTCCGATCCCGACAACCCGAGTTCATGGCTGTGGTAACTGCCATCTGGGCTGACGAAAACCTTGAATGGAATGCCAGGTACCTGAAGCTGATTGGCCAAAAGCTCGCTGTCTTTCAGCCATACAAACGGATACTCAGGGTTGGAGTTGCGGAAGCGTTCCACATCTGCATCCTGATCACTTTCACCGAGATTAACCGCAAGAACGACAAAATCGTTTGGATAATCTTTCATTGCTTTGCTCATCGAGGGAAATGCCTTCAGGCATGGGGTGCACCAAGTCTCCCAAAAGTCGATCATGACCACCTTTCCCTTGAACTGGTCGAGGGTTACCGTGTTGCCTTCATAATCTTGAAAGCTTGCAGTACTCAGCACATTGCCATAGTTAACCGCAGCACCAATGCTTGTGGCACCGGGATCCGTCTGTCCGATTTCAGTAGTAGTATCGGAAGAGGGAGTGCACGAAGACACCACCAAGAGGATGACACCCAACAGAAGAGATTGTCGCATCAAAATGTTGCTCAACATTAGTCACAAATTGTAAATGTACAATCTCCCAAAATACGCAGAATAATCGTTTAACTCTACTCTGGAACTCTGTTTGCAACCAATCGTCGGTAAAATGAGACCAATTTGTCCTGTGCCACACCAAACCTCCACATGATATAAATTGCTGCAAATATGAGTTGCAATCGGATGATCCCCTGTTCCAAGTACCTTCGCGGCGACGTGACGGCCGACTGTTCCATGACCTTAAACCGAATACCCGACGATCGTATTCTGCGGGTGAATTCGTTATCCTCGAGAACTCTGTGATCGATGCGGTACCCACCCAATCGTGCAAATTCGACAGCCCCGATGTACATGCCCTGATCGCCAAACCGCATGAAATCCATATCAAAACGCGTTACCCAGCCGTATAACCTCAGCAAGGGTGACGGATGCCCGAAACTAAGCCGAAAACAGCCGGCACGATATCCGTCGTCGATTGCATCGAGCACCATGGCCGACCAATCGTTGGGAAGCCTGGTGTCGGCATGGACGAACATGAGCACCTCTCCGAGGGCTTCCCTAGCTCCAGCGTTCATTTGGACGGCCCTTCCAGGTCGTGTCGATAATATGCATGATGCCCCCAAACGTTTGGCAATCTCGACCGTATCGTCCGTGCTGCCTCCATCGACGACGATGATTTCCTTCAGCTGGCCGATCAGATCATTCTTGATGCAACACTCGAGCGTATCGGCTATCTGCTCTGACTCGTTAAGTGCGGGGATGATGACGCTAATTTTCACATCAGTTGAGCACGGACTCCATGAATGATGAGCGCTCAAGATCTTCGACAGTATCAATATCGCCAAGTATGGGTAATTCGTACCACGACAGCTTCGATTCGATCATGGTTTCGAGGGTCTGGTCGAAAAGCATGGGCGAACTCCAGCTCTTGTTCTTGAAAAGTACGCGATGTGGCGATTTTACACCAATAAGATAATACCCTCCATCTTTCGCCGGACCGATCACAACATCGACTTCCTTTAGCTCAGCCAACGCCCTGTTCAGATGGTCGACGCTGAGCTTGGGACAATCGCTGCCTATTACAATCACATTCTCAAACTCCTCGTCGAAGGTCTCTTGAACGGCATGCAGCAGCCTATCGCCCAAAGTATCGCCAACTTGCTGGTGCTTCGAGCAAAAGCCGATGTCCCACAAGTCGAACTCTGGAACGAAATCACTGTAGTAGACACGAACTTTCGCTTCCCATGCAGTTGCAACGGAATGCGTGTAATTAAGAAGGCCCAAGTAGATCTCAAGCGCCTTTTCGTTGCCGATCTGGGCCGCTAGACGGGTTTTCACCCTGCCAATTTCTGGGTTTTTGACAAAGACGACTAACGCCGTTGCGGGACTGACTGAACTCATATGGCTCATTTTTGGTATGCTGTTCGTTGTATCTTACGCTTTTGATGGTTGATTCTCAATTCAATTAGCCATTTGAGGAACAATTTCCTTCATTTTCGACTCCAACTATGCACAGAACGGTAACAAACTAAGACAAAAGGTTAAAAGACTATGAAATATGGCACAATTCTTGCCCTTATTGGCCTGCTGTTCATTTCGGTCTCGGCTGTACAGGCGCAACCTAAGGGAAACGAGGGAGACAAGGGGCTTGGCATCATCATCGGCGACCCAACCGGTGTGAGCTTCAAGGCTTGGCTCAACAGTAAGCACGCGTTCGATCTGGCACTTGCATGGACGGTAGAGCGCAACGACGCGCTTCACATCCACGGCAGCTACCTGTATCACAACAACAGTTTCTTCAATCCCAACAGGGGTAGAATGCCACTTTACTACGGTATTGGCGGCCGCATTAAAGTTAGAGACGATCGCACATCCGTCGGTGTTCGAATCCCGTTCGGCTTCGAATACTTGTTTGAAGGAGCTCCATTAGGTCTCTTCTTGGAAGTTGCGCCTATTTTGGATCTCACCCCCGATACCGAGTTCGACATCAACAGCGGGCTCGGCGTCCGGTTCTATTTCTGAGACAGCGATACGCACATAAACAAAAAAGGCATCCCGTTGATACGGGATGCCTTTTTTAATGTTATGGCTGCATCAACTAGCCTGTTCCGGTCCGCGTTTCATGGCTTCGAGCTCTTCCATTTTTGCATAGAGCTTCACCTGTGCGGCGTCGATTTTGGCCTGTATGTCGTCACGAAGTTTATTGCCCTGCTTGCTAGGCTTGATGAAGGTCTTCGTGTCGCTGTAGTGCAGAATAAGCTGTTGCAGCTCGTCGCATTCCTTCTTCAGGCGTTGAACGTCGTTAACTTTGCGACGGTCGCCTGAACCGGAATCCTGCTGCTGCCTGCGTGGGCCTTGGTTCACTTTCTGGATGGAACGGGTGGCTCGCTCTTCGCGGGCACGCTGGTAGACTGCATCGCAGGCTTCCTTGTACTTGGCCCAGAGTTTGTTTTTGTACTTCATCGGCACAAACCCAACCTTCTGGTACTCATCCTGCAGAGGCTTGATTTCGTTGACGGCCTGCTGGGGATCTTCGAGCTCAATCAATTTGTTGATCTTGTCGATGATGTCCTTCTTGGCTTTGTAGTTCTCCTTCTCGTCGCGGCGCACGTTCTTCAACGAGTCGCGGCGCTTTTCGAAAAAGTCGTCCATTGCCTTCTTGAACCGGTTCCATAGCGGCTTTGTCTTGCGGCGTGGAACAGGTCCGATTTCCCTCCACTGGTTTGACAGTGCCTGAATCTCGCGGGTGGCCTTTGCGAAATCTTTGCTGTCGTGCAAAGCCTCGGCCAGTTCGCACAATTTCTCCTTGGCGTCGTAATTGGCGTTCTCGGCGTCACGGATAACATCCAGGTTTGCATTCTTTCGTTCGTTGAATGCATCCGATGCCTTTTTAAACCTCTCCCAGAGCACCTCAGACTGATCCTTAGGAACTGGGCCACACTCTTTCCACTCACGGTGCAAGCGATTTATGGTTCGAGCGGCATTCACAAGGTCTTCTTCAGCGAGCAGAGCCTCTGCCTGGTCGCAAAGTGACGTTTTTTTCTTAAGGTTCTTCTCCAATTCGGCACGGTAGGCCTTGTTGAAGGTAAGCTTGTTCTGCTGGTAAGTGTCGAGTGCAGTCCTATACCGGTTCCAGATCTCATCTTCCTTCTCAACGGTTACCGGCCCCACTTTGCGCCATTGCTGCGAAAGTCCATCAAACAAGCTGTCGAGGTTGTCCCAGCTGAGGGTTTCCTCGTTAATGCTGTTGTTGATCATGTCCATCTTGTCCAAGATCAACAGCTTGATATTCAGATTCTCCTCTTCACGCTCTTTGCGCTTCACCAAGAAGTCGACGCGCTTCACCTCGAAGGTGTCCTTGAGGGTGTCAAATCGTTTTTGAAGCTTTTCGACCTCGTCGGCCGGGATTTGACGGATTTTTTCCCATCTCCTCTCGAGCGACTTCAATTCGTTTACGGCATTCCAACGTCCGTCGCGTACGATGGTCTCCAAACGCTCGAGCAATTCCTTCTTGCGATCGAGGTTGGCGGCACGCACCTGCGTCATTTTTTCAAAGTGGGCGCTTCTGCGCTCGTTGAAAAGCGACTGTGCTTTCTGAAGGCGTGCAATGAGCTCCTTCTGGGCTTCGTCACCGATGGCCGGGATCTCGTCCCACTTGAAGCGGATGTTCTCGAATTCGAGGTTGCCGTACTGCCAGTCGTTCGACACGGCGATGGCTTCGGCCTTCAGCACGAACTGCTCAAATGGATAGTGAGGATCCTCCTCGCCGTAGACAGCCTCTGCCGGCACAAAACCTGCGGGCTCCGCAACGGCTTCTTCGGTGGCCTCAGCTTCTTCGTGCTCCTCTTCTTCGACGGGATGGTCGTCGTGGTGGATTTCGTCGACGGCTGGCTTCACCTCTTCGTCTGCCGTCAGCTCCACCTCTTCTTCGTCCTCATGGTCTTCGGAGGCGTCGTCTTCAGTCGCTTCAAGAGTGGGCTGCTCGGCATCGGTTTCAGCCTCAACTTCAGCATCGATTTCGATTTCGACCTCAGCTTCAGCTTCGGCTTC
>CAYWCV010000009.1:31513-52954 GCA_964456845.1 uncultured Chitinophagales bacterium
GCTTCGGCTTCTACTTCGACGTCACCCACAGCATCTGAAGGCAGGCTCATGAGATGAGAAAGCAGCTCGTCGAAATCGCCGATTGCGGCAGTCGATGAAGCTTTCTCTACGAAACCGTTCTTGATTGATTCTGGGTCATCGGAGGACGCAAGCTCAGCCATAAGCCTGTCGCGCTCGGCAACCAGCTCGGCGAAAGCGTCTGTGAATGGCTGAAGGACTTCCTCTGGAGTAAATTCTATCGAGGTGTCGATCGACCCTATGGCTTTGCCTTTGAAATGGCTGTTGTCGGATTGGATGATTTGACCATCACTGGTTATGTAGGCATATTCACCGGAGTGAAGTGCGTCGGCTATCTGCTTGGTCATACGAAGAGGATCAAGGGATGTGGATTAGCACCGTAAAGATGCGCGTTGCGTTAAATGACAAGGGAGGGCGTCGTTGCCTTTCCCTTCTGTTGGTTTTTCTCGTCGGGGCGCAGCAATGCACACACCGCTAGCTGAAAAAGAGCTGAACAACAAAAATACTCAATACTGAATGACCGAGCAACAACAGAAAAGCCGGCATTAAGCCGGCTTTGTGATTATTCTGCCAAGTGGCTTCTGAGCATCCAAGCCGATTTCGAGTGGACGTGGAGGCGCTGGGTCAAAATATCCGTTGAAGCCTCGTCGCCAAATTCGGAGCAAAGAGGCAATATCTTGCGACAGGTTTCGATGATGTGCTCGTTGTCAACGGCAAGATTGTGCACCATTTCCATGGCTTTGGGGATTCCTGCATCTTCCTTGATGGCGCTGAGTTTGTCAAATTCCGAGAACGACGACGGCGCATAAAACCCGATGGCACGGATGCGCTCTGCAATTTCGTCGATGGCTTGTGCCAACTCCGTGTAGTGCAACTCAAACATGGCGTGGAGAGAGCTGAAAAATGGCCCTGTGACGTTCCAGTGATAACCATGGGTCTTCAGGTAAAGCATGTAGCTTTCTGCCAACAAAACGCTCAAACCGTCTGCAATCTGCTTCCGGTTGTCAGCGTCGATACCGATGTGGACATTCGCGTCTGCCTTCTTCTTGGTGTTCTTGTTCTTTCCCATATGTGCTCCTCTTTATTGATGAGTTTGATTCGAACCATTCGATCAAATTCAAGTTAACTTTTCTTCAGTAATGCAATTAACGATTGCATGTCTTTTGGTAAAGGACTTTCAAACCACATTCGTTCATTTTTCGACGGGTGCATAACCCCCAACTTGTGCGCATGAAGGGCATGTCGCTCCATCCCCAACAAGTCGAGGTCGCCCCCATACTGGTGGTCTCCAATGACGGGGTGGCCGATTTCTGCAAACTGGACCCTTATCTGATTTTTGAGCCCTGTTTCGAGCATGACATCAACCATGGCCGCACTTTCGTACTCTTCGGCCACTCTGTAATGCAAAACGGCCTCGGTGGACCCATACGAGCCGGGCTTGACGATCACATTCTTGAAGCTGTTCTTAATCAGCTTCATGGTGTGCACCAATGTGCCTTCAGGTTCGCCTGGAACGCCATGCACTATCGCCTTGTACATCCTGCTGGCAGAACGGTCGATGAACTGCTGTTTGAGATTTTCGAAGGCAGCCTTGTTACGTGCAAACATCACGACGCCCGTGGTAAATCGGTCGATACGGTGCACCACGTAAACCGGACCCGTCCTCTTCAGTTGCTGCTTCAGTAAATCGAAGAGATTGACGGCCGATGACTTTGGGATCGGCACCGTCAACAATCCGGCCGGTTTGTCGACGACCACAATATCCCGATCCTCGTAAATGATGCTGTATAGGTCCATCTTATTGCGCTAACGTGGATGGTTCATGTCGATCTCTTTGAGGGCTTCCATCAAAGAGGTGTCCTGGGGGAAACGAGCCATCCCGTTGATGAGCGTAATTCGGGACTGGGCAATATTTCCGTCCCACGCATATGCCACTGCCAAGTCGTGGACGACGGTCGGCGTGTGCCCTCCCGTTTTTAGGCTCCGTTCCAGGCATTCGGCAGCCTTGGCATAGTTGCCGAGTTCAAACTGGCACTCCGCCATCTCGTTCAACAGCCCAACGTGGTCGGGCCAGTGCGACAAGGCCTGTTCATAGGCCTGTTCGGCATGCGTCCATAACCCCATCAGTGCACAGATTGACCCAAGCACAAAATTGGAGTAAGCCAAATCGTCGCCGTGCAAGCTTTGGTTCAGCCCGACAAGGTCATCGCCAATTTTTTCGAGCTCGTCAAACAGCAGCTCGCAACCTTCGCGGTCGTCCGTTGCCCGGGCATCTTCAAGTTTGAGTTGGAGGTCTACAACCTTTTCTGATTGGGCTATCAAATACGCTTTATGGTCACTCAATTGCGGTCGGTTTATCCAAACAGTTTATTTGATGCCCGTCTCGACCTGGTAGACCGATTTTAGTATCATCTGGGCGTTCTCATCTTTGTTCTGCATCACCCGGTGCTGCAGATTGGTGATGAGGTTTGTCCTTGAATCCTCGAACGCCTTGGTCTTGGCATTCTTTTCTCCGTTCGTGCGGATGATCGCATAGACATCGTCGGCGCGGATCACGCTGTAGAGTCCATCCTTGTTCGTGGCATGTGCGCGCAGCTTCTCGTACTCGGTGAACAGTTCGGGAAAGTTCTCGGTTTGTTCGCATTTTTGGATGATTTCCACATCGTCCGGGCCTTCGGCACTAAGTGGAATGTGGCATAGGTAAAAGAAGTTGTCGGTGTACTGCATGAATTACGAAGTTAATTTTGCGAATACGGGAATATACGGTGATTTGGGCTTTTCTTCTTTGGTGCAATTAGCCCGCCAAAGCAATAACTTGGTGCTGTACCGGTTTATTAACCTCCACGACCACACCTGAAAACGGTAACAATCATGCACTCGTTGAACCGTGTCCTGCTTTTTGCAGGCTTGATCATACTCCTGCTTTTCCCCGGGCATTCAATTAAAGCGCAGTCGGCCCAAAGTGACGCCGGCATGTGGCTGCTACCGCAGATGACCGGACCAGTATTCGAGTCGTTCAAGTCGAAAGGGCTGGCCCTTCCTGAATCGGCGTTTCACGGAGCTGAAAATGCTACCATGAACAAGGCCATTGTACGCATTAATGTTGGGGAAGGCGGCGGTGGAACTGGGTCGTTCGTCTCGTCAAAAGGGCTGATTTTGACCAATCACCATGTTGCATACGATGGCATTGCAAGCAACAGCACCGTGGACGTGAACTTTTTGACGGATGGTTTTTTTGCAAAGACCCTCGGCGAGGAAATCGAGGCACCCGGTTTCACACTTTATATTCCCATCGAACAGATAGAGGTTACAGCGCAGCTCTCGCAGACAATGGCCACTGTAGACGCCAGGAACTCTGATGAAGCGATGCAGGCAGTTCGTCGTCAGATCATTCAAAACAGAGTGGGCGACAATCCGGACATCGTTGCCGAAATCGACGACTATTGGTCAGGAAACCGCCAGTTCATGTCGGTGTACCGCATTATCCGTGATGTGCGCCTCGTATTCGCGCCTCCTTCTTCTATCGGCAAATTCGGCGGCGACATCGACAACTGGATGTGGCCACGTCACACAGGCGACTTTACATTTCTGCGCGCCTACGTCGCACCCGACGGCAGCTCGAAACCCTACGATGCCGCAAACGTGCCATTCGTGCCTGATCGATTCTTGCAGGTCACCGCAAACGGTTACAATGATGGCGACTTCACAATGATCATGGGGTTCCCGGGCACAACCTACCGCAACGAGAGCAGCTATCACTTCCAGTACTATCAAGAGTCGCAGCATCCTGTGCTCATACGCCTGTTCCGCGGCATCATGGCCGGACTGGAGGCCGAGGCTGCAAGCGACCCTGAACTGGAAGTCGCCACAGCATCCGATAGGGCCTCGTACGCCAATTCATTGAAGTACTTCGAAGGCATTCACAAGGGCTTCGCAGATTATAACATTGTGGAACAGCGACGGGAGCAGGAAGCCAGGTTTTCGCAGTGGCTTTCTGAAGACATATTCCGCCAGACGGAATACTCCGATGTGCTGCCCATGGTCAAGAAGGGCTATGAAAACATGTCGCAATACGGAGCGATGATCTATGCGTACGTGTACACGCTGAACAACAGCCCTCTTTTGGAAGTTGCGGGCTTGTTCGCACCGGCCTTTGCCGTCGTCAACGGCGAGATCCCTCGCGATCAGCTGGAGTCGGCCGACTTGGATTCGATCCGAATCACGGCCACCGAAGCTGCAACATTGTTAGATGCCGACATAGAGTTTGCCCGGATGCGTCACTTTTTGGTTGCATTGGCAGAACTCCCGCCAAACGTGCGCCCGGCTATCCTCACCGAACTTTTCAATGATGCATCCGGTTTGGAACTGGAAGCAAAAGTGGATGCCTTTCTTGAGAAGCAACGCACAGAATCGGTGTTGTTCAACAAGGAGAAGGCCACAGATATTCTTGCCATGCGCGATTTGGGTGGTGAGAAAGTGGAGCCCGATCCATTTGTGCAGCTATACAGACAGCTATTGCAAGGCTATTATTCCAACATCGAAGGTTTTCAACGCTCCGGAAGCGTCATGAACCAGGCTGAAAAAGCTTATGTGAAGGCCATGCTCGAATTCCGTAACGACCCGTTGCAATATCCGGATGCCAACTTCACGCTTCGGCTAACCGGTGGACGCGTCACCGACGTTCATGTTCGAGACACCACGTTTTCGGCACGAACCTATGTCGAGGAGGTTTTGGCAAAACACACGGGCAGCGAACCTTTCATCGTGCCTGAGCGCCAGCAGAAATGGGTCAACGAATGGCTCAACATCAAAAAGAAAAACCCTGAGGCTGCGGCCAGCAAGTATGCCGACAACAATGGCAGGCTTGTGGTCAATTTTCTGTCGACCAACGACATTACCGGCGGTAACTCGGGCAGCCCAATCATGAACGCTAAGGGTGAAATCATAGGGGTCGCGTTCGACGGAATTATCGAAGGTGTGGTTGCCGATTACTTCCACGATCCCACGTATAGCAGGACGATCAGCGTTGACATCCGCTACATCCTTCATGTGACGGACGAGCTGTACGGATTGAGCCACCTGATCGAGGAGATGGGCGTCGTGCGCACCCAAGGCACCAAGTAACTGAAGTTCGCCCCATACTTTCGACCCAAATGGCAAATAATTTGGATTCGTTTATAATGAACTATAATTTACGTTTTCTCATCAGTTGCATATCATTGCCTTCACTTGTATTTTCGCAAGCGTCTGCTCTTCGTACAATATCAATAAGTCCCTTTACCTCATGAAAATCCAGCAACGTAACAATATCATCAGCATTTTCCTGATTCTGATCATTATTGCACTCAGTTACGTGCTCTTCGACTCTATTGTTACACCGTGGCAAAAGGAGATGGCCAAGCGTCAGCTAACCGAAGACACCCGGTTCAGAATGACATTAGTTCGTGATGGTCTTATTAATTTTCAGGCTCGTCATCCTGAGGGGAAATTTCCAAGCACACTCGACAGCTTGGTGATCTTCCTAAAAACCGACTCGCTCATGTTAGTTCGTGGCGCCGATCTTTTCTCGGAGCCAGTAAGGGGCTACAACCCGGACAGCCTGATTTACTCGTTGCGTCCACCGCACGAGAAATTCGTTTACTCCGTGAACGACACCATCCGTCCGCCACTGTATTTGCTCAAAGATCCGGGAAGTGACGACGCAATTGGCAGTCTTGAGCGTATCACGTTGCTGAATGCTCCAAATTGGCAGTAAGTTTGATTCCGATGCCGGGATCAAACATTTGTATAGCGGTCAACTTCTTTGAAAAAAGACTTTTTTACGCCGTTTCGGAACTGTCCGAGCGGCGTAAATTGATTAGATTGGGGTCGAACGAATACGCGTTCTCGATTGCAGACGCCTTCAGGTCTAGCGACAGTCGCAAGCTGAACGGCGTGTATTCCGTGATTAAGAACTTGAAGGCTGAATATGACCCCAAGATGTTGTTCGTTACCACGTTCCCTGTTCACGAATGTTGGAGCATTTTGCCGAAAATCGTGCAGGACCAACCCGACGAACGGGAATCATACCTTGCACTTTTGATGAAAGGCGTGCATCGTCAGCACGTCGAAACAATCTGGCACGACGTGAGCAACAGAGACTACCGCATGTTGGCACTTAGGGACCGGCGCATCATGGGGGCATACGAGCGTTTTGGCGAAATTGTACCGGCAACTGATTTTCTCAGCGAGTTTGAAGTCGGCTCGAAGTGGGCTTCAAGCCCCTCGGGCGGGGGAAGCTACCTCACCATAAGTGCCCATGCGGGACACCTGAGCATATCCTCCTATTTGTTGGGCAAGTTAAGGGGCACCGCAGGGATTCGATTCGACACCTACGACGATCTGCCCTACCTGTGGGCCCTGAATGCCTTGCACCTGCGATGGATGAATGGCATACACGAGCAAGTGCTTTTCTATGGCTACCGCTCGGCATCGGTTTGCGATGTGCTTCGATCCCAGCTGGATCCAGCCTCAGAAGTGGTGATAATGGACTCATTGGCAGCCATGGGCGTCTCAGCGTCTGAAGAAACGTATAACTTTGACCTATCGCAGGCCTTTCCTGCTGTAATGCTGGCGACAGCCGCCAAATAGCATATGAGAATCATCACTGGCAAACTTAAGGGTCGGCAATTGGAGACACCTCTCGACTTGAGCATCAGGCCAACGGCCGACAGATGCAAGGAGAGCATGTTCAATGTGATCGAGTCTCGTAAAGGAATACAAGGTACCCGAGTGCTCGATCTGTTTGCCGGCACCGGCAACCTAGGTTTCGAAGCGATATCCCGTGGTGCCGCACATGTCACCTCCGTCGACAGCTCTCCGGAATCGGCGCGGCTTGTTCGCGCAGGCACCAAGTGGTTTGGCATTGAGCATCAAATGGCGTTTGTTGGATCTGACGTCGAGACATTCCTTGAAAAAAAACAATTTGGCTCGTTCGACATCATTTTCGCAGATCCACCCTACGACTGGCCTGGCATCCCCACTCTGCCCGATAAAATATTGAAGACACCATGGCTTAGCGACGACGGATGGCTTATTGTCGAACACGATGCAAGGCATTCGTTTGTCAATGATCCTCGCTGTGTGTTTGCAAAACCGTACGGAAGGACCATTGTGAGCATTTTCCCAAACGACCTCGACGAAGATTGGAGCAAGTGATGTCTATAGCCATGTATCCGGGGTCGTTTGACCCGTTGACATTTGGTCACCTCGACATTTTAGAGCGTGCCGCCCAAATTTTTGACAAAGTGATCGTCACGATTGCTGTGAACACGCAAAAGTCGTCTGTTTTCTCCGAGGCAGAGCGGCTGCACCTCATTCGGGAATGTGTATCGAGCTATGATTGGGCGCACAAAGTCAAAATCGACTCATTCACCGGCTTGCTTGTGAATCACGCACGAAAACATGGAGTACACACGCTAGTAAGAGGCGTCCGCCAACTGTCGGACTTTGAATACGAGTTTCGCATGGCCTTAATGAACCGTCGTCTTGGCGAAGACATCGAAACCATCTTCCTCATGCCTAGAGAGGAGCTTACATTTGTGTCTGCCACGCTCGTGAGGGAGGTCGCCTACTGGGGAGGGGATTTGACATCCTTCGTTCCAGAGATTGTAGCCGCGGCACTTCGCGACAAATTCAAGGACCGTGCATAACCGCCTACTCGGCCGTTGTTACTCCCTCTTCCTTCATTGAAGCAAGTTTTGACAGATCTACGTCGTCCAAAGCGGATTTGAGGTTATCCATTGTAACACCGTTACCCGTAACCTCAACGATGTATCGGTTCACAACAACCACGGTCACTTCGCCATTAGAGTAACCTTCGCCTTGGTTGAATTTTTCGAGTGCAGGATGCCCGTCAATTTTGGTTGTCCGCTCATAACCGTTAGTCGACTCTTTGTCGATCACCATATTCATCCATGCCATGCCAAATGCGATCAGCGACGTCATAGATCCCACGTCGGTAATTTTTACCGTTACCCTCTGTGTGCCGTCGGCATCTTCGTAACGGGCCTCGGCAAATGAGGTGGCCATGCCAGATATGCCGCTCTTCTCGCCAGACTTGTCCACTTGATCCAAGCCGGCCACACTTGCTGGCAACATGTCGGTCAAGGTTCGGAAATCGACCGGTTCAACATTTTTGTTGGCCATTTCCTCGGCGGCTTTAGCGGCATCCTCCAAATTCTTTGCGAGGTTTCCCAATGCCCCTGCAAGTCCTCCGCTATTCGATGAGCCAGACTCCTCTTGGGTATTGTTTGGATCTTCCTTCGATGATCCTGAACATGATATCATAGAAACAGTAACAAAAAACACAAGTAGCAGGCGCAATGACTTCATGAGCAAGGAAAATTAAATTGTTGTGATCACACTCGTCAGTGTGCATATTAACATGACTAGCCTCAAAAGGCAATGATTCGACGAATATCATTTTTTCGGAACAATTAACCTGTTTTCCCGTTAACAAGGTTACAAGAGTCCGTAATGAACGTTAAATTGTAAATAGAAATGTTACGCTACGCTATCATATTTTTGATCGTTGCCATTGTGGCGGCGGTATTGGGTTTCGGCGGTATCGCCGGGGCTGCGACTGGCATAGCTAAGATGCTATTCGTCGTTTTCATCATTTTATTTTTAGTTTCGCTGGTTTTTGGTCGAAAAAGAACCTAGACAAAGAAGCGGAACGTAAACCACTAACATATACCATCATGGCAAAATCGACTTCACGCAAAGCAGAGGCTCTCATCGACCAATTGGAAGACATGGTTGAAGAAGCAGGCCATCTGATCAAGGAAAGCACCGAAGACACTGTCAAAAAGCAACTCACAGCTTTTAAAGAGAACATGCAGGATCTTAGCGAAAAGCTAAAAGGCTACTACGAGGATGTGGAAGAAGCTGTTGTAACTGGTGCCAAAACCACCGACAAGGCTATCCGGAACCACCCATACGAGGCACTCGCCATATCGTTGGCTATTGGAGTCCTCATCGGTGCCCTCATCAGAAGCAGATAGTTCCTACCGTAAAACATACTGGGGTGGGTTGCAATCGCAGCTCACCCCTTTTTTTTGCAATATGCACGATTTACACATAACCCAGTCGTGCAATATGCACGACCATCATCCAGTTGAATGCACATTACAGGCTAAATTCGTGATTTAAGGCCATATTTCTATTCGTAATTAGCTTTGGCACGGCATTTGCAATATAAGAGAGACAAGCGTCGGAATTTCGGCAACTCGAACGAATCCCTATCTCTTATGAATGCTCAACAGATGAAACAATACAGCGACGAAGACTTGATGGAACTCTTCCAAGCCGGACACCAAACTGCATATGACCTTCTGTTTGAACGATACAAGAAGCGCATCTTCCACTTTCTGTACCGTTACACGCATAATGAGAACGACAGTGAAGACCTCGTCCAAGAAACGTTCTTGCGGGTGTACAGAAGTAGGAATTCATACAATCGAATTGCGAAGTTTTCGACTTGGCTCTACACAATAGCGCTGAACCTAGCAAAAACCCAATACAAGAAAAAGCAAAAGATGGAAATGGTCTCGTTTCACAACGACGACATGCACCAGACTTTTGAGGTAACAGATATGATAGACGATCACGAACTAGAGCCTGACCAAATGTACCAGAAGCGCACCTTGGTGCGTTACATAGAAAAGGCCCTGCAAAAAATTTCAATTGATTTCCGTGAGGTGCTCATCTTGCGCGACATCCAAGGACTGACCTATGAAGAAATCAGTGAAGTGACCGGTTTCCCTATGGGAACCGTGAAATCGAAGCTGAATCGCGGTCGTGTGCAGCTTCAACAGCTGCTGCGTCGCATGACCGCAGACCCCAATACTGCCGACCTGCAGACACGCTTTATTTTAAGCTGAGTCTATCAGGGCGGTAGCCTGACGCGAAGTCTGACACACGCAAGGCGGCCTGATGGAAATCAGGTCGCCTTTTTTTAATCTGGTAGCTCAAACCAGAATGTTGTGCCACCGTACTCATTCGTGGTCACCCCCACCCTGCCGCCATGAGAGTCGGCCATTTGCTTCACAATGGCCAGGCCAAGACCGGACCCCTCATTGCCCTCGCCTGGAATGCGCCAAAACCGCACAAATAAGCTTCGATGATGCTCTTCGGGTATTCCTGGCCCACGATCAATGACTGAAAATCGCACCCCGTAGGATGTCTTCTGTGCAGTGACGTAAACTTCGCCTGGATTGGCGTACTTGCAAGCGTTTGAGACGAAGTTTCTCAAAATGTGGCGCAGGACCCGCTTGTCGGCCAGCACATACTCCGACCGGTGATCCAAATTTGCTATTAACGCAATCTTTCTGAGCACGGCAAGCTCGTGGTTGTCGGAGATGACACCCGACAGCATGTCTGAGACATTACAGCGTTCCACATGGATAATTTGGTCGCTATGGTCAATCCGAGCCAACTCGAGCAGCCCATCGAGAGTTTCAAGCATGCGTTCAGACTCATCGCGAATCATCGTTGCAAGCTCTTCCTGCCGATCGTTCAATTCACCTACATTTTGCTCAAGCAACAAATGGATGGCCATTCTCAATGTGGTGAGGGGATTTTTGATTTCGTGGCTTACCGTTGAAATTAAATTTGATTTTATTCCATCGACCAGTCGCATGCTGGTGATATCGTCTAAAATGACGGCCAGACCCGGCCCCACCTCGTTTGGGTCCTTCAAGCGCAAAATGCGTGGCAGATAATGCCGTTCCTGATTGCCGATACGGTATGTCATGGCGTCATTGAGACCCTCAGGTATGTAGTCGCTCTCAAGATTGAGCTGAAAATCAATTTCCCTCGATAAAAATTCAGCGACCGAGTCGCCCTCCTTGTAACCTAAGGCGTCCAAAAAACGGTCGGCGGCTGGGTTACGGTACTCAACCTCCTTATCGTCTTGCATGATGAAAATGGGGTGTGGAAAAGTCGAAAACGTTTTTTGGATGGTTCTCTGCAAAATCAGGATCTGCTCAGACATCTGTTCGGAATACAGCTTGAGTATGGTCGACATCTTGTTGAACGAGACAGCCAAGATTCCGAGCTCATCTTCAGATACCACCGGCACCCGCTGGTCATAATTACCTTCCGAAATCAACTGTATACGCGTGGCCAAGTACCGAATTGGCTCCAAGATCCAAATAACGAGCTGCCAGGAAACATAAATGGACCCAAGCAAGGCCAATAAAACGGCAATGACGATATAGAGCTCGGTATCTTCGGCTGTAGTCTGGCTTCGTTCTGCCCTGATGGTTACGTTGTCGACAAATCGCCGCTCCAGGTCGGAGGCATTGTGCGACATCTCGATGATGGTTGCCGAAAGGACACTCCTCAATGTGTCGATCCCTTCTTCTGTAGTATTTGGATCAGTGAACAAAGTGGAATACTCAACCGCACGAAATGCCGCTTCCTGAAAACGCAGGCTTTGATTCGGGTACATCGACACGCCAACATTATTCTGGTATCCCAATATTGCATTCTGAAGCCTGTCCGTTTCTCTCTGCGCCAGCGACCTCGCCCTGACCCATTGGCCCTGTTCGGACAATAAAACCGCGTGAAGCAAATAACTGCCAGCTAGTTTGGCGTCTTGAAGCTCATTTAGGATGTCATAGTTCTCCGATGTGATCGACTTGATGGTATCTGATAAATTGCGGGTCGACCGAACGGAGTAGACTGCCATAGACAGTAAAATGATGGCCAAACTGAGCAAACCAAGAATAAACCGCGTTCGCAACATATTGCGACGAAGTTTAGCCAATATCCGACCAAAAGTGCCCTCGTTACTTTTCTCGCGGTGTTCAACCAATGTCGTATTTCTTTCGTTTGCGATACAGGGTCGCAATGTCAATTCCCAGTAACTGTGCAGCCTCTTCTAGACTGTCCGTTTTTTTGATGATTCTTTCAATATGCGAGCGTTCAATTTGCTCCATTGATACTGGACCTCCAACATGAATAGATGTTCCCGTTGTCGGTGAAGAAGCCATCGGTAAATCCCACACTTGAATCAGGGGCCCGTCTGCCAGGATCACAGCACGTTCAAGCGCATTTCGAAGCTCTCTCAGGTTTCCTGGCCAGTCGTACGATAAGATCAGCTTCAGTGCAGCTTCCGAAAATCCCGAGAATTCACGACCCATCGATGTGCTCAACTGTCGGAGATGTCGGTTGGCCAACTTCAATATGCTCGAATTCCTCTCACGTAAAGGAGGCATGTTGATTGTGATGACATTCAGGCGATAGAAGAGGTCTTCACGAAACGTGCCCGATTCGACCATGGCCTCAATATCACGGTTCGTGGCAGCAACGATCCGAACGTCGGCCTTCCGTGTCTTATGATCACCCACACGCTCGAATTCTCGTTCCTGAAGCAGACGCAGCAGTTTGGGCTGGATAGTGAGCGGTAGTTCGCCTATTTCGTCGAGCAGCAAGGTGCCACCGGCAGCTACCTCCACTTTCCCGATCTTGTTTTGTACAGCCCCAGTGAACGCTCCCTTCACATGCCCAAACAGCTCACTTTCCAACAACTCAGCCGACAGGCTGGGGCAACTTACCGTGAGAAACAGCTCTTTGCTTCGATCGCTCCTACGGTGGATTTCGGAAGCCAAAACACTTTTACCTGTTCCATTTTCACCAAGGATGAGCACCGAAGCTTGTGTAGGCGCCACCTTGTTGAGCAATTGAATGATGGGTCCCATTGCGGGATCGTCGGCTGAAAAGTCGTACGCGTTATTGACGGAGGCAACCTGACTCTCAAGGTCTTCAACACGTTGTTGCAGCTGTCGGTTTTTGCCGATCTTCAACAGCACCTGGCGCATGACGTCGGGTGTGATGGGTTTCGGAATGTAATCGAAAGCCCCTCGCTTGATGGCCTCGACAGCCGATGCATACGATGCATGGGCTGTGAGCACAACAATACTCAAGTCTGACTGCGCCTTTAGCAAGGGTTCGATCCAGTCCAGGCCGTCGTCCGAACCCAGCCTGAGGTCCAAAAAGGCAACGTCCGCACCAAACTGCAACAGATAGTCGACCGCCTCTTTCCCATTTTTGGCGCTTGCCGCCTCAAATCCCATGGTCTCCAAGCCCAATGTCAACGTCTTACGGATGTTCGGTTCGTCGTCTATGATGAGTATTCGCATGTCGTGAGCTCAAGTATTTCAAATGTGCTTGCTGGCTCGAAGCCATAAGACAAGATAACAAACTGAAAGCGCTTTCCATTTTCGTGTGTACATAGATACTTAGAAATTGGCTATTTTCAATGATTCCATCCATGAAAACATGATCGACGTGTCCAGTATTTCACCACGAGCCTCAGCACTTTCACCTTCGGAAACCCTTAAGATAACGGCTCTTGCCAAAGAGATGCAGCAAGCCGGCAAGTCGGTCATTTCGCTCAGTGCTGGTGAGCCCGATTTTAAGACGCCCGGCTACATCTGTGACGCAGCCGTGCAAGCCATCAGGGACGGCCATCATGGTTATACGGTGAATGCTGGAACCATCGAGCTTCGAAAGGCCATTGCAGGGAAGTTGCTCCGCGAAAATAACCTTACATATGCGCCCGATCAGATTATCGTATCGAACGGTGCAAAGCAGTCGATCGGCTTTGCCATACTTGCCTTGGTGGGCAAAGGCGACGAGGTGATCATTCCAGCCCCCTATTGGGTGTCGTACCCCGAGATGGTAAAGTTCGCAGACGCCACACCGGTGTTTGTCAGGACGGCGTTCGAGAACGACTACAAAATGACGCCCGACCAACTTCAGGCTGCCATCACGCCACATACGAAAGTACTGATTTTGTGTTCGCCCTCGAACCCTACCGGCAGCTGCTATTCGCGCGACGAGCTTGCCGGCTTGGCCGACGTGATCAGAAAGCACCCCCAAATCACGGTCATCAGCGACGAGATCTATGAATATATCGTATTCGACCATCCCCACGTGAGTATTGGCGAGGTGGCACCCGATTTATACGACCGGTTTGTACTTGTGAACGGATATTCCAAAGGATTTGCCATGACCGGCTGGAGACTGGGTTATCTTGCCGGACCTAAAGAGGTTGTATCGGCCGTAGGCAAGATACAGAGTCAAGAGACCAGTGCCCCGAGCACCATCAGCCAGAAGGCCGGTGAAGCTGCATACTCGCACCCGTTGGATGAAGTGTACACGATGAGAGTCTCGTTCAAAGAGCGTCGCGACTATCTGGTCGACGCTCTCAACGCCATTCCAGGTGTGAGGTGCTTCAAGCCTGGCGGTGCATTTTACGCCTTTCCCGACATCTCGTCGTATCTAGGAGGAACCGGCGTGAATGGTGAGCCGATACAGACCAGCTCCGACTTGGTGATGTACCTGCTCGAGCACGTTGGAGTGGCGATGGTGCCGGGCGACGCCTTTGGCGAACCGAACGGTATCAGACTCAGCTATGCGACCTCTATGTCCAATTTAGAGGAGTCCGTAAAGCGGCTGAAAGATGGGTTACGTTCAATCAAAAAAGATTGACGGGCTAACAAGACTGTTTCGTTGGTTTGTTTGGCTAGGACTGTGGCTGACACTGGTGAACCTTATTCGTATATTTGGGGTTATTCGCCTAAAACAGAACACATCATTGTTAGAATAACTATGCCTACCTATTCGTATCAACGTGAAGACGGCTCGGTGTTTGAATTGATGCAGCGAATGAGCGACCCTGCACTCACCGTATGCCCTGAGACCGGCCAAAACGTCAAACGTGTTATCACGGGCGGTGCCGGAGTTGTTTACAAGGGAGAGGGTTGGTACGTTACCGACTATAAAAATAGGGGTGTTTCAAGCGATAGCAAGTCGCCCGTTGCTCCCGATAAGGCGTCTACAACCGAACCGGCGGCAGCTGCTACAGAGTGACCCGAACCGCATGGCCCACGAAGAGAAGCACCATACCACGAGCAGATCGGAAGGACACCAGCAAGCCCTAGAGCAGTTTGTGCTTTACTGGGGCGAAATGGCCTCCTCTTGGGGCATCAACAAGACGATGGCGCAGATACATGCGTTGTTATATGCCGAGCAGGAGCCGATGGATACCGACACCGTTATGCAAGAGCTCAGCATCAGCCGCGGCAATGCGAACATGAACCTGCGCAAGCTTCTGGAGTGGGGGCTCATCCATAAAGTGAACAAAGAGGGTGAGCGACGCGAATATTTCACAGCCGAAAAGGATGTGTGGAATATGGCCGCCAGAATCATTCGAGAGCGCCAAAGGCTGGAGATCACCCCAATCAAGGAGAACCTGAAGGAGTGCCTCAGCATGGTGGACGGGGATGCTTCTAACGCAGCATCGGAAGCGGCCTTCAGGGAGAGAATTCAAAACTTTGTTTCATTCCTTGAGCTCTTTGAGGGCTTTACGAAGGCCATTCTTCCGTATGTGAGCGAAAAGAATCTGAGTTCCCTTCAAAAATTTGTGTCCTTTGCGCGCAAACGAAACCTGCTCAAAGGTCGACCCGAAGACCATCTACCGTTATAAGACCATGCTACCTGGACGAAACTCGACACAAGCGACCGGTAAATCGGGGGAGGATGCAGCCGTTGCCTTTCTTGAGGCCGAGGGATACACCGTACTGGAGCGCAACTACCACTTCGAAAAGGCGGAGGTCGACATCGTTGCCTACGACAATCGAAGGTTTATCTTCGTTGAAGTGAAAACCCGCACCAATGCCTCCTTCGAGGAATCGGAGGAACGACTGTCGACCGAGCAGTTCAAACGGGTTATGAAGGCCGGTCAAGCATGGCTGTACGAGCGAAAAATGGAAGGAGCACCGGTTCGCTTCGATCTGATTACAGTACAGTTGAAAGGACAGAACCCCATCGTGAACCACTATAAGAACGCCGCCGACGACCTGCAGCAGTATCGCTGAAACCACTGTTGTTGCAATTGAGTTGCAAATAAACCTTAGTTTACCGATATTGTGGGAATATGACTCTTTTGCATAGACATATCGCCGTTGTGCTCCTGTTGGCTGTTTTCAGCCTCACGACGCATGCCGCCGTATACCATGGGCCTGACACCATGGATGACCATGCCCAAGAGCAAGGCCATGGCCATGCAGATTCCGACACATGCATCGCAGGCCTGACCCATGCCCAATTGTCGTTCGGGCAAGTAGTTCCGACCGTGACCTTGGTACCAATAGCGATGGTACCCATCTTGATGGACGATAATACTGTTCAGGATGTGGCATCGGTAAACCCAGGGCGTGCCCCCCCTTCAGTTAACACATCCGTCACGGCATAGCGTGATGACATCTCCGACCGGATCAAAGCCGGCCGGACAACTGCGTCTGCATATTTGTGTGAATTCGTCTGGACGAGACGGATCATCTGCACACCCAAACCACTACACGTGTTTACTACATCCATAATAATGTGGGTTCTGCTCGCATTTTCGACGATGGATCCGGTGTTGATTTCAGGAAAAGTTATTGACAAAAGCACCGATACTCCGTTGCAAAGTGCAACCATCCTGGTTATCGGACAACAACGTGGTACCGTATCTGATTCATCAGGTGTGTACTACTTGAGTGTCGAGGCGGGCAAGAGCATCATCGAGTACCGATATGTCGGTTACAAGGCTGTGCGCATTGAGGTTATCGCCTTTAAGGACACCACGATCAACATTGAGCTTATTCCCGACATTTCGGTGTCCAAATCGATCGAGGTGCAAGCAGAACGAAATCCAAGAACGATGACGTCGACGACCTCCGAATCACTTTCCGGGCAAGAGTTGGACCGGAGTCGCGGCCAGACCTTGGGCGAGACATTGGCCGGCATTGTTGGGGTGGACGTGCTTCAAACGGGAGCATCGATTGCGAAGCCGGTAATACGCGGCCTGCACAGCGACAGAGTGATTACGATGCAGGCCGGAGTGAGCCAGGAGGGTCAGCAGTGGGGCGGAGAGCATGCCCCAGAAATTGACCCGTTCTCGCCGGGACGGATAGAGGTAATTAAGGGCGCGGCAGGCGTAGAGTATGGGATCGGGGCTATTGGCGGTGTAATCAGAGTCATACCCAGAACGATTGATTTCACGCGGTCGATAAGCGGCTCTGTTCTGACGAACGCATACGGCAACAATTCTCAAGGTGCTTTGAGCGTGAGTTTGGAGGGTAGTCCAACACGTAGCAGCGATCTCGGCTGGCGTGTGCAGGGAAGCGTGCGCAAGGCTGGAGACTCAAGGTCGCCTGATTATGTGATAGACAATTCGGGATTTCAGGAGCTCAGCATAAATTCAACCTTCGCCTTCAGGACGGGATCGTTCAGCAACAGGGTGTATCTGAGCACGTACAATACTGAGCTTGGCATATACACAGGCGCGCACTTTGGCAGCCCGAACGACCTTCAGCGTGCCATTGACAGGGGGAGGCCTGCAGTCGAGCAGCCCTTCACATTTGAGATCAAACCACCGAAACAACATATCCAACATCACTTACTTTCGGCCGAGAGCAGCATCTTCATTGATAGGATCGGTGCCTTTGATGTTCACTACGCGATTCAGCAGAACAATCGAAAGGAATACGATGCACATGGCCGTTTTGGAAGGGAATTGAACGAAGCGGCTTTCAACCTTACACTGACCACTCAGACGCTGGACCTTCGTCTGCAACACTTGAAAATCTCTGGTGTCGACGGCAAGATAGGGCTGCAGCTGAAGCGGCAAGGCAATGTCCGTAATTCAACCGGCTTTCTCATCCCTGACTTTAGGAGCTATTCTGCAGGGTTTTACGTGTTGGAGTCAAAACAAATTGGCGGCTTCAGGCTGGAAGCCGGTGGGCGGGTCGACTACCTGTGGAACAGGGTCTACTCAGTGAGGTCGCCACGCATCGTTGGGAGATCAGACAGTTGGCTTCAGCCTAGTGGCGCTGTTGGCATCGTGTGGAAGGCGACCGACGACATTGAGCTCAACGCTACGGTCGGCTCCGCGTGGCGTCCTCCCGGTGTGAACGAACGATTCAGCTTTGGTGTGCACCACGGTACAGCACAATACGAAATCGGCGAAGCCGGCTTAAAACCCGAGATAGCCACCAACATGGAGATTGGACTTGCCTGGGAGACCGACGCCGGTGGCGTGCGATTTAACGCTTGGAACAGTGGAATACGCGATTTCATACAGTTGCGCCCAGATGGATCGATTGTCAGCACCATTCGTGGTGCATTTCCACTGTATCGATACCAACAGTATGACGCCAGGCTACAGGGTCTCGAGCTTTCGCTTCATGTTCATCCGTTCGATTTCTTTGAGTCGGGTGTGAAAGGATCGGTCCTACGTGGCGACAACAAGGAGCTTGATGAACCGCTCTACATGATGCCGGCGCCCAATATGCAGTGGGTCAACAACTTTTCTCTCCCATCCAGCGAAGTGCTCCGCCAAAACACCTTGCAGATTGGAGTCCGAACTGCAGCCAGCCAAAAGAGATTCCCGGATCTGGTTGCAACCGATTCTTACCGTGAACCAGCCCCACCCAGCAGTTACACACTGATCGACATGGGAGTCTCGACACGTGTGAGGATTTCAAACACTTCGCTTGACGTCAGCATCGACGCAAAGAACATCCTTAATACGCGCTATCGCGACTATTTGAGCAGATTTCGATACCTGATAGACGAACCCGGCCGCAACTTAGTACTGCGTCTGGCACTACAATTTTAACCATAATACATCATCTAACTGAACCATCATGACATCTATGAAGTTGAACACATGGACCAATGTTACCTTATTTTCGGTCATCCTTCTATCACTTGGCCTTACGGCATGCGATAACCCTGCCGATGACGATGATGCAGGAGAACAGGAGTTCATCACCAAAATCACCATACGCCTTGAGGAGCAGGGATCACAAAATGTCGTCAATATCGTATGGAGTGATCCAAACGGTGACGGAATCGGCGATTTTACAGGCACGGCAGCTATTAAGTCGAACAAGACGTACAAGGGGTCCATCGAGCTTCTGAACGAGCTCACCACCGATCTTGACGAACGTGATGTGACCAAAGAAATCGAAGAAGAGGCCGATGAACACCAATTTTTCTACACCTTCTCGAGCAATCTGTCGCCTTTTGCCGTTGTCACGATCACCGACCGAGACTCAAGGGGATTACCTGTTGGCCTTGAGTTCGACCTTGTTACCGCCACGTTACCGGGAGGAACGGCAAGCTTGACTGGATCCTTGAATATTGTGCTCAGCCATTATACGACCATCACGAAAACTGGCACAAATCCAGGCAATGAAGAAGATGTAAATATTTCGGCACCTGTCACCATCAGTGCACAGTAAGTCCATATTTACTTTCGTGAGGATACAATCTTTAACCAAACGATGATCCTCGATTGAGTATATTCGGTTTCAATTCATCAACCCGAATCGATAATGTCAAATTCGTATCTACACATATCAAATGTGAGCAAGGCATACCCTGACCCTGAAACAGGGGCCCCAAAGATGGTGCTCGACATTGTCGATTTCAGGATCGAATCGGGAAGTCAAGTTGCCATCGCCGGCAGTTCCGGCGGTGGCAAGACTACCCTGCTGCACTGCATTGCAGGGATTGTTACACCCGACAGCGGTAGCATCATCATCTCGGATACCGACATCAGCAAACTGCGTGAGCGTAACCGCGACCGGTTCAGAGCGAACCATATCGGGTATGTGTATCAGACGTTTAACTTGATTCAGGGCTTTACGGCTCTCGAGAACGTGATGCTTGGGATGCTTTTCTCGGGCAGAGGAGTCAACAGGGAAAAGGCTGAAGCCCTTTTGGTGCAAATGGGTCTCAAAGACCGTTTGAATTACAAGCCGTCGCAACTTTCGGTGGGGCAGCAGCAGCGCGTGAGCATCGCGCGGGCCGTAGTGAACGACCCAGACTTGGTATTGGCCGACGAACCGACAGGGAACCTTGATCCAGCAAGCAGCGAAGAAGCCTTGTCGTTACTCAAAGAGGTGTCGAAAGGCAAGATGTTGCTTTTGGTCAGCCACGAGCAGGAAGTTTTAGAGCGTTTTGACCGCGTCGTCGCATTGCACGACATCAACAGGGCACAAATGTCATGACTACCTTAAGCATTGTAACAAAAAACCTGCGCAAACGCTTGCTTGCCACATTCTTGACCACGCTTTCCATCGCGTTAGGTGCAGGACTGATCATGGCAATTCTGACGATTCAGTCAGAAACGGAGAAAAGCTTTAATCAGACCTCGGTCGGCTACGACTTGATTTTGGCTGCAAAGGGTTCGCAGCTGCAGAGTACGCTCAATACACTCTACCATGTGGAGACATCGACCGGCATCGTTCCATATGCTTTGTATGAGGCTGCGCTGGGCGATCCAAGAGTTGAGTATGCGTTTCCATTTTATGTGGGAGACAGTTACCGACAGTACCGGGTCGTGGGTACATCCGCCGATTATTTAGACAAGGCCATCCCACGCCGGGGAATGACCTACTCATTCCGTGAGGGGCGGAATTTTACTGCTGTTCATGAAGCTGTGCTTGGTGGGCTGGTGGCCGATCAGACTGGAATGAAGGTGGGCGACACCTTCTTTTTCACGCACGGCGTGACGATGGCCGATGGCGGCGCTGAAGAGTATGTACATGAGGACCATCCCGTCACAATTGTCGGTATCCTTGACTACACTGGCACAGCGAACGACCGTGTCATTTTCTCCGCCGTACAAACTACACACAGTGTGCATGCCCCCTTCCAGGGCTACGCAGAGGACGGTCACAGCCATGAGCATGACCACGAGCGCGATGATGCCCTCGAGAAGGCCGAAAAACCCAAGAATTTGGATGCGGTGCTGGTAAAATTCAAGAGCCCGGCGTCTGCGCTCCAAGTTGCTGGCATGATCAACTATCCAGTGCCAGCTAACCCGGTAATTGCCAACAATCTGCGCAGGGATCCTTTGTTCTCCTATCGCGAGGGTGTTATGGCCGTTAGTCCCGCCGTGCAAATTCAGGCACTGATGAGCATCATCGGGAACGTAGACTGGGTGCTCCGCGCCATTGCGGTGCTCGTGGTGATCGTGGCATTATTCGGCATACTGGTAGCCATCTACAATACCATGGAGGAGCGCAAGCGCGACATCGCCATTATGCGTTCGCTTGGGGCATCGAGAGGCACGATACTGAGGATAATCCTCTTCGAGGCAGCATTCATCTGCTTCATGGGCTCACTTATCGGGCTGATTTTGGGGTGGACAGCCTCGGCTGCCGTTGCTCCATATTTGATCAATTCTGCCGGAATATTTATCGAACCGTTCACTTTCAGCCTTAATCACGCCATAGTCTTGCTGATTTTGATCGGACTTGGTATCATAGCAGGCACTATTCCTGCGTTAAAAGCGTATAGAACAGACGTCGCATC
>CAYWCV010000010.1:0-49675 GCA_964456845.1 uncultured Chitinophagales bacterium
TCTTGGTTCATCTGGTTGATGAGCTGACTGATGACGTATTGGGTTTCGATGAATCGGTTGTCATTGAGCTGCTGCATTTCGTCCAGGCTGAGGGCGATCAGTTCGAGATCTTCCGATCGGCGCCTGTCTAAATATCGCTCGAATGCAGCGAGCGTCTGATCGAGCTGCCTCTGCTGCGACATCCGCACCGAATCGGACAGGCTATTCACGAATTGCTGCTGTTCGGCCTTGAATTCGGCGAACAACAATTCTAAGTTTGGGGCCGTATCGACCGGTTCAGGCTTTGCGACTGACTTGGGTGCATCTCCGAAGCGGACAATCATAGCTCCATCGGCAACCTGAACCCGGAGATCGACTAACCGTGCGGTGACGACGATCATAATGACGGCAGCAGCCACTGTGGCTACGGCGCGGAACCAGGTGGACTGGTGCAACGGCAGTACAGATGCAAGCTGTGGGGTGGGTGTCGGAAGCTGAACGCTCCGCGGCATCGGCGGCACCGACTCCGGCGCAAATGCGCCTCGGAGACCCTTCAACGACTGCACCTCGGCGCGGCATGGCTCGCAGCTGTCGAGGTGTTGCTCGAATGTCCGTCTGTCTTCGGCGGACAAATCGTCATATAAATAGGAGACGATCGTTTCTGGATTGCAGGGCTTTCTCATGTGAGGTTGACCTCCTGCTCAAGGTTATGTTGTGAAAAATACTTCCGGAGGGCGCTCAATCCGTAATAGAGTCGCGACTTCACCGTGTTCTCTGACAATTCGAGGATGTCTGCAATCTCACGGAATTTGAGTCCCTCGTATTCTTTGAGGATGATGATCACTTTCTGCTCCTCAGGGATGTTATCGAGCGCCCGGTTCATGATCTGCGTGCGCTGGTTGGCCTCGAGGTGGCTGTGTGGGGTGTCGTTGTCCAATGCGGGCAACGATTGTTCGATCGTAGTTTCCGATTCGGTGAGACTGAGACCCGATATGGCCACGATCCGTTGTTTATGTGCTGATTTCAGATGATCGAGGCACTGGTGGCGGCAGATCCGGTAAAGCCATGAACCAAACTTTCCCGGATCATCGAGAGTGCCGATGTTCGACCAGGCCTTAAGGAAGGTGTTTTGGGAGATGTCCATCGCATCGTCCGTCGAGCCGATATACCGCCAAGCCATCCGATAAATGGGTTCCTGCCAGCGCTGCACCAAGATTTCGAATGCGCGGCGCTCACCCGAACGGAACCGCTCGACCAGCAGGCTGTCGGACATGTCGGCATGTATGGCGGCTTTTCGATTCATGTGATGCTATGACGAACGGGAAGCGGGAATAGTTTTACCAATCATTAGCAGTCATTAACAATGATTATCAGTTACTATCAATGATTATCAATCGTTATGTGCAGAAGATGGTTCTTCGCAGCCACCTCGCGTGCGTTGTACGAAGAAGGTTGTTCACCGACCCCTCGCTACGCATCGGTGTGTCAGTTCACAATGACAGCAGCATTTTTATGAGGGCGTTGGAGCAAGGCACGGGCGGCGCAGCCGCCCGTGCCTTGCTCTACTCATCTGAAAACGTACCTTTGTCATCCTGAGCTGACTCATTGAGTCGAAGATCCTGAGCGTAGCGCGGGACTGAGCAAAAAGTCGTCGAAGGACCATATTTAATTGATCATCATTGGTAATCATTGATAGTCATTGTTAATAACTGTTAATGATTCGGCCTCCGGCCGCCGCTATATATTTTCTATTAGACGTTGACTAACCCATTGTCATGACGCATGTTACCCTTCATAATCTGCGATTCTGCGTCAATTTGGGCGGTTTTTTGTCATACAGGCACAACGATTTGCCTTGACAAATTGATGCGCTGTACACTACTTTGTGGGAGAAAGTGGGGAAAAGTGGGAGATTTTCCCTCATTTTGGCTGAACAATAATTTAAACATCCAAACCGGTTGTCGTGGCTCGTTTTAAAGGCGAATACGAACATTCAGTGGACAATAAGGGTCGCGTGAGCTTCCCTGCACGTCTGCGCAAGTACCTGAACCCAGCCGTTCAGGACCGGTTTACCATTCTCAAAGGTATCGAAAACTGCCTTTACCTTTATCCTGAAGATGAATGGGCCCTCGTAGAGGAACATCTCGCAAAAATTAATTCCTTCTCCCGCGAAGGACGCACGGTAATCCGCAATTTCCTTCGTTCAGCCGATGATATTACACTCGACAACCAGTTCCGCCTGGCCCTCCCTCCCACTCTTGCCGAATGGGCCGGCATTACCACGAAAGCCATTTTCATAGGAAGTGGCGAACGCATCGAAATATGGTCGCCTGAATCTCTCGCTCAGGAAGACTCCTCCTTGGATACTGAATCGTATCAGGCATTATTTGAAAAAGTGCTTGGCGGAGGGAGCGACAGCACATGACCCACACCAGCTACCATGTGCCGGTGATGCTCGAGCAGACGCTGAACCTGCTCGTCACCGATCCAGACGGAGTTTATATTGACGGAACCTTGGGCGCCGGTGGACACACCCGCGCCCTTTTGGCACGTTTGGGTCCCAACGCACGTGTCTTCGGCATCGATCAGGACGAAGACGCCATCCGCGCCAGTTCCGACATCCAAGATCCGCGATTCAAGGCATTGAAAGGTAATTTCGGGTTCATGGACGTGCTGATTCCGGCCGCATTTAGGGGCAACGTAACAGGTATACTGCTCGATTTGGGCGTATCTAGCCACCAGATCGATGTACCCCAGCGAGGGTTCAGCTTTCAGGGCGAGGGTCCACTCGACATGCGCATGGGCTCGATGGTCATGAACACAGCCGAGGATGTCCTCAACCGATATTCCGGTGAGCAATTAGCCGATATCTTCTTTCGCTATGGCGAGGAGCGCCACAGTCGAGCCATTGCCAAGGCGGTTGAGTCGGCAAGACCGCTTGGGACGACCACCGACTTGCGCAAAGCGGTCGAGCAGGTGATTAAGGGCCCATATCTCAACAAATCGCTGGCACGCATTTTTCAGGCGGTTCGCATCGAAGTGAACCGTGAGCTCGACATGCTCGAGCAGGCACTCACACGAAGCGTAAGCCTCCTAGCCGATGGTGGTCGCATTGTGGTGATCGCCTATCACTCGCTTGAGGACCGCATGGCGAAATATTTCCTGCGGTCGGGACGTCTCGACGGCACGATCGAGAAAGATTTTTACGGTAACCCCATCACGCCCCTTCGATTGGTTACCCGTAACGCGGTTACGGCATCGGATGAGGAAGTGTCGACGAATCCACGAGCAAGAAGTGCACGCTTACGAGCAGCAGAGAAATTTGGCGGAGGTGTGACGCAATGATTCTGAAATCGACCATGACGTCGGGCAAGGTGGCCCCCAACGTGAAGCGCACGCCGCGGCCGAACGAGCCACGCACCCCGACCCGCGAGCAGCTGAGGGGCACCGTTCGCCGTCGCAATCCAAATCCGGTGTTTCAAACGGAAGCCGCCGAAGAGGCACCCTCGAGAAAACCGCTCAAGGAACGCTTCAAGGCATGGAAATTGATCGGGATCATCATCTTAGTGGGCATCGCAGGGCTCGCCTATGTGAACCATGTGTTCAAGACCCAGGATATCCTGACCGAAGTGAACCAGCTTGAGCAGGAGTTCGAAAAAGTGCGCCGTGTGCATGCCGACCGGAAATTTCAGTTTGAGCGTATGACGGGTCCGTCGGACGTTTACCGACGCGCCACCACACAGGGGTTTGTACACGGCGGTGCCGCCGAGGGAGTCGTTGTCGTTAAACCGTGAGTAAGCACAGCGAACATATCACTGCCCGAATCATCGTGCTGACGGCGCTTTTTGCCCTGCTGCCGATTGGCATCGTCGTGCAGCTCATACGCGTGCAGTTAGGCTCGGGCGAGGAGCTGCGCATCTTGTGGCGCGAGCAGGCCGAAGATTTCATCACGATTCCGGCACTCAGAGGCGACATTCTCGACTCCAACGGAAAGATTTTGGCCACAAGTTCGGTCGCCTATACGGTGGCGGTGGATCCCCTCGTGCCAGGAATGACACGTGAGCGCCTTCGGGCCATCACAAACGCCCTGGCTCGCACGGCGGGCAAGGATGCCGACCAATACATGAGGCGCATTCAGGAGGCTCCGCCGGGATCGCGTTACATCGTCCTCGAAAAGGGGCTCGGGGTAGATGCGTATGAAGCACTTACCGCGCTCGACATTCGGGGGATCATCCTCGAGGAGCAATACCGCCGCCGATTCAACTACGGAACCCTGGCGTCGCACGTTCTGGGGTATGTAAACTTGGACGTTGACGGGATGATGGGTCTCGAGGCCTCGTACAATAATGTCCTGAAAGGCGAGGATGGGTCGCAGCAGGTCCGCCGCGACCGTACGGGCCGCATCAAAGCGTATGTCGGCGCCCCAAAGAAGCGCCCCATAAACGGCAACAGCCTAGTGACAACCATCGACGTGAACATTCAGGCCGTCGTGGAGGAGGAACTTGCGAACGGCGTCATCTTTGCGGAGGCCGACTATGGAACTGCCATCGTGATGGACCCCTGGACCGGCGCCATAAAGGCGATGGCGAATTACCCGTCGTACGATCCAAACAATCCAGGTCAGGCGAACGAAAACCGCCGCAACTTCGCCATTTCCGATATGATCGAGCCAGGCTCTACCTTCAAGTTGGTGACGGCCATTGCAGCAACAGAAATGGGTGTGATACGAGAAGGCGAGCGCTTTTACACGCCATCAGACGGCCAGAAGTTGATTTTCGGTCAATGGATGCGCGACCATGACCCTCTGGGCACCCTCACCTTCGAGGAGGTCATCGCAAAATCGTCGAACGTGGCCATCTCGGAAATCGCGATGCGCCTTAAGCCAGATGTATTCTACCAGTACGTGCGCAACCTCGGCTTCGGCACCCCCACTGAGATTGATCTTCCGGGTGAGGAGGCAGGCCGCCTCCGCAAGCCCTACGACTGGAGCAAGGTCACACTGCCGTGGATGTCGGTCGGATATGAAGTTCAGGTGACCCCGCTTCAAATCGCCACCGCGTATGCAGCCTTCGCAAATGGCGGGAAATTGGTGCGACCATACGTCGTCGAACGGGTCACGAACGAGCGCTTCAACGATGTGTCGCGCCATCGAGTGACCACTATCCGTGAAATTTGCGATCCAAGCACCTTGCAGGCATTGCTTCCTGTATTCGAATACGCTGTGAGTGAGGAGGGCACCGGCAGGAATGCATCGGTCGTCGGTATGAGTGTCGCCGGCAAGACGGGTACAGCCCAGAAATTTGCCGACGGCAGCTATCAGTCGCGCTATCGTTCTAGCTTTGTCGGATTTTACCCCTCCCGTAACCCACGGTATGTCACCATCGTGGTGCTCGACGAACCACGCACCAACATCTACGGAAGTGAAGTGGCAGCACCCGTGTTCCGCAACATCGCCAACCGGTTGCTGGGTCTTGACGAGGAACTGCAGCACCGGGTAAAAGCCGACGAACTTGGCCGCCCGTTTGTGGCTGTCGTACCCAAGGTTACGGGGCTGTCCCGCGAGGAGGCCACAAGGCTACTGGCGGCACAAGGGCTTGCATACGAATCGGAGGGCAACGGCGACCTGGTGACACGGCAAATGCCAGAGGCTGGCCAGTCGTTATCGGCAGGCGACATCATCCGCCTCACCGTCGTCGATGCACCGCGTCCAAGCGATTCGGGCACCTTTTTGATGCCGGAGCTCACCGGAATGAGCATGCGTCGTGCATACTTCATGACGCAGGAACTGGGTTTGAAGGCAGATTTGACAGGGTACGGCAAAGTTGTTGAGCAAAGCCCAACGGCGGGAACCTCAGTTGCAAAAGGCTCGGCAGTGACCCTTAAAGGCAACCAAAGCACCTTGCTTCTTGCAGGAGGTAGCCAATGAGCAGCCTGAGCGTGCATGAAATGCTGGATATTTGCAACCCTGTCGATACCCGTGGGACTCCTCCCGCCTCGTTGGGCAGCCTCTGCATCGACTCTCGCCTCGTAAGCTTAGGTGACATCTTCATTGCCGTGCGCGGACCATCGGTGGACGGGCATGATTTCATCCAAGCCGCCGTGGATGCAGGTGCATCCGTGATCATCGCGGAAAGCACCTTCGAACTCGAGGGTATTTTTTCCATCAAAGTGGCAGATACGCGTCCACTTGCAGGCATGCTGGCACTCGCCGAGCGCGGCCACCCCGAAAGGAAGATGACCTTGATCGGTGTTACCGGCACCAACGGGAAAACAACGATCACGACCCTTGTGTATCAGGTTTTCCAGACATTGGGCTACCAATGCGGCTTGATCGGCACCGTTGAGAAGCGCATTGGGGAGAGAGTGCTCGAAAGCAAGCTTACGACCCCAGGACCCATAGAATTAGCCGTCGATTTGTCCAACATGGCTGAAGCCGGTTGCTCTCACGTAGTGATGGAGGTGTCGTCTCACGCCTTGGACCAATGCAGGACAGACGGCATGAAGTTTCATGTCGCCTGTTTCAGCAACTTGACCCAAGATCATCTCGACTACCATGGCAACATGGAGGCATATGCGAGATCTAAAGCAAAGCTGTTTTCGCAGCTCAAGCCGGAAGCCGTTGCCATCGTCAATATCGATGATCCATACGCCGAAAGCGTTGTTGGCAATACGCCCGCGCAGCGTTGGAACATATCGTTCAAGGGCGGGACGGGTAACCGCATCGTTGAGAACAGCGCTGCCGGAATAGTCCTCGACATGGAAGGAACCATCGTACAGTCGCCCTTGTCGGGCGATTTCAATGCCTACAACGTGGCAACGGCCTGGTTGGCTTGTGTGGCGGCAGGTTGCACACCGTCCAATGCTGCCGCTGCGCTGAGCTCGGCCACTGGAGCCACTGGCAGGCTCGAGCGCGTTATAGGCCCAGCTGGAAGCCCGGTCGTGTTTGTCGATTATGCTCATACCCCCGATGCTTTGGAAAATGTGCTCAGAACAGTGAGCGCCATGCGGGGATCAGGCAATGTCGTCGTCGTTTTTGGTTGTGGCGGTAATCGCGACACGACAAAACGACCTATGATGGGCTCCATTGCGGCTAAATATGCCGACTGGGTGTACGTAACCAGCGACAATCCAAGGTTTGAGGAACCTGAGAGCATCATTGACGACATCGTTGCCGGTATCAATCATTTTCCCAACTTGATCCGCGAAGCTGATCGCCCTACGGCCATTTTGGCCGCAGTACGTACCGCCGGCCCCGACGATATTGTTCTGATCGCCGGCAAGGGCCACGAGACGTACCAGGAGATAAAGGGTGTCCGATATCCGATGGATGACCGGTTGATTGCCTACGAGGCACTCAGCTCAAATACCAATGATCAGGAGGTCGTGTAATGCTGTACTACTTGCTCGACCTTTTGGAACAACTCTACCAGCCTCCGGGTTTTGGCGCCTTTGCCTACATAACGGTTCGCGCGGCATTTGCGGCTCTTTTTGCCTTGGTAATCAGCATAATCTTCGGCAAGCGCATCATCAATTGGCTTGCCAGCATGCAGCTTAAGGAGACCATTCGTGAAAACGTCGGCCTCGACCATCATAAAATCAAGGCTGGCACACCCAGCATGGGTGGCATCATCATCTTGTTGGCGACCTTGGTCCCGACCATCCTATGGATTCGTCTGAGCAACGTCTATGCCCTGCTGATCATTTTCGTAATGCTGGCCTTGGGTGCCGTCGGTTTTGTGGACGACTACATCAAGATCATCAAGAAGGACAAGCGGGGCCTGTTGGGCCGTTTCAAGCTGGCCGGACAGGTAACCGTTGGGCTTATCCTTGCCCTAGTGCTTTATTTCACGCCCGAATTTGAACCCTATCGAACCCTGAGCACGCTTCCGTTCGTCAAAGACCTCAACATCGACTATGCCATCTTTGGCCCCGAGTTGGGTTGGGTGCTCTATATCCCGCTTGTGATCTTCATCATCACGGCCGTCAGCAATGCCGTAAACCTTACCGATGGCCTTGACGGTCTTGCCAGCGGCACGAGTGCCATTGCTGGCGTGGCGTTGGGCATATTGAGCTATGTATCGGGCAGGACTGACTTCTCCAACTTCTTAGACATCCTATACCTGCCGGGTACGGCCGAACTGACCATCTTCTGCTCCGCCATGGTGGGCGCCTGTCTCGGCTTCTTGTGGTACAATACGTATCCGGCCCAAGTGTTCATGGGCGACACGGGCTCGCTGGCTCTGGGTGGAGCCATCGGCGCTGTGGCCATCATGGTGCACAAGGAGCTGTTGCTTCCCATTCTTGGGGGCATCTTCTTCATGGAGACCCTGTCGGTGATCCTTCAGACCACCTGGTTCAAGTATACCCGTCTGCGCTACGGCGAGGGAAGACGGTTATTCCTGATGGCCCCCATCCACCATCATTTCGAGAAAAAAGGTTGGCCGGAACCTAAGATTGTGGTCCGTTTCTGGATCATCGCCGTGCTGCTCACCATTTTCACCATTATCACCCTCAAGCTCAGATGATTGACGTTCGCAATAAAGCCATAACGGTAATTGGCGCCGCCCGCAGTGGCGTGGGTGCGGCATTGATGCTTGCCGACCGGAAGGCGAACGTCTTTGTGAGCGAGTTTGGCGAGATGGCGTCGACAGCTCGTGATCGTCTGAGTGCGGCTGGCATCACCTTTGAGGAGAACGGCCATACTGATCGTGCCATGGCAGCCGACTTCGTGGTGATCAGTCCCGGCGTTCCAAGCGATGCGCCGATTGTCGTCGACTTCCTGAAACGTGGAATCCCGGTCTGGAGTGAACTTGAATGGGCATGCCATTATATGGACGGACGCATTACGGCCGTGACGGGCAGTAACGGTAAGACGACCACCACGACGTGGATAGACGACATCTGGAAGCGGGCCGGCCGTACGCATGTAACTGCCGGAAACATCGGCACGGCCCTTAGCGAGCATGTACTAAATGGCGTGCCTTCGTGGACCGATGTAATCCTTGAGGTGAGCAGTTTTCAGCTTGACCATATCGAGACCTTTAGGCCCAACGTGGCCCTGCTTCTCAACATCACCCCCGATCACTTGAACAGGTACCAATACAAATTCGAGAACTATATCGCAGCCAAATTCAGGATGTTCGAAAATCAGCAGCCCGACGACATCCTGATCTATTGGGCCGACGACCCCGTAATCCGGGCAAACATCTCTGAATCCATGAAACCTGATGGACCCCAAATGTGGACCTTCTCGTCAGAAACCGCCGTAGCACAGGGCGCCTGGGTCCTCGACGGCAAGCTCATGCTCACCCTCAACGGCAAAACCGAAGCCATTATGTCTCTTGACGAAATCAGTCTCAAAGGCCGCCACAACCTGCACAACGGCATGGCGGCGGCCTTGGCAGCCCGAGCAAACGAAATATCCATCGATGTGATCCGCGAGAGCCTGAGTCAGTTTGAAGGCGTGGAGCACCGCCTCGAGCTGGTTCGCATACTCGACGGGGTGCGTTATATAAACGACAGCAAGGCAACCAATGTGAATGCCGTATGGTACGCACTCGACAGCGTACGCACACCGATGGTGCTGATATTGGGAGGTCGCGACAAAGGAAACGACTATACGGAGCTGTTCGACCAAATACGGGAGAAGGTACACACCGTCATTGCCATCGGCGAGGGCCGTGCGGCCATACGCGAGCAGCTTGGCGGCGTTGTCATCAATCTGGTCGAGGCGGAATCCATGTTGGATGCGGTGCGTTTGGCCCGCAAATCGGCACGCCGTGGCGAAGCCGTGCTGCTCAGCCCCGCATGTGCCTCTTTCGACATGTTCGAGAATTACGAACACCGCGGTCGCGAATTCAAAAAGGCCGTGCACAATCTCTGACCATGCTGTTCACCACCACCCATAACCGCAACCCGTTCATTCTGGCCACCAGCCAGGAGGAACTCGATACGCCCAAATACGGCAGCGACCGCCTGCTGTTGGGGAGCATCGTTGCGCTCATGGTGGTTGGGCTGCTCGCCGTGTACTCATCGATCGCCTTTTTCGCCGAAACCAAGGGAACAACGGCCAGTAGCCTTATGCTCGGGCACATGTTCAAAATGGGCATTGCTGTGCTCATCATGCTCATCGTTTCGAAAATTCCCTACAAGATCCTCCTAAAATTCAGTAAGGTGGCGCTCATCCTGAGTTGGATCTTCCTGATCGTTGTCACGTTGTACGGCACCCAGACCTTCGGTGCACGGCGGTCTCTGAGCCTTGGCGGCATATCATTCCAACCGTCGACTATTGCTTCGACCGCTTTGCTGCTCTATTTGGTAGTGATGCTCGATATCAAGAAGGAGTATATCAAGGATTTTAAGCGCACATTTGTGCCAATTCTGTTCTGGGTGGTCATCACCTGTGCTTTGATTGGCGTTGAAGACTTCTCGAGCGCGGCCGTGCTGTTTGCAATCAGCTTGGCGGTAATGTTCGTAGGCAAGATCAATGTCGCACAACTGGCTGGTTTAGTTGCAATTGGAATAGTCGGCGGGTGGATCTTACTGTCGGCATCGGCTGAGCGGCAAAGCCGCATCAACGATTACGTTGATCAAATCGTGCACATCAAAAGTGACGATTTTGCGCTCGATAATGGTTACCAGGCTCAACAGGCGCATATAGCGATCGCGCGGGGCGAGGTATTTGGCGTCGGTATCGGCAAGAGCAGCCAGCGCGACTTCCTCCCCGCCCCCTACAACGATTTCATCTATGCCATCATAGCCGAAGAATACGGACTCGTAGGGGCCATTTTTGTGATCGGTATCTACGTGTTCATCTTCGTCCGTGGCATGCTGTTTATAGCCCGTCTGAGTCCCGACTACCGTGGCCGTCTGTTGGCGGTCGCCTGTACCTTAGGTATTACATCGTATGCATTTGTGAACGCGGCTGTCGCTGTGGGGCTGTTCCCTGTAACAGGCTTACCAATGCCGTTTGTCAGTTACGGGGGCACCTCGATGGTGTCGGCGGGTGCGATGGCCGGTATACTGCTCAACATCTCGCGCAAGCGGCGTTCAAGCGGAAAGGAGGCCACCGATGACAACTGACATGGCCTACCGGGTGCTGATAGCCGCCGGCGGAACAGGTGGACACGTATTCCCCGCCATCGCTATTGCCGATGCCCTTCGGGAAGTGCGTCCGAACACTCAAATCACATTCGTCGGCACCAAAGACAAGATTGAGTGGCATGCCGTGCCAAAGGCGGGCTACCCGATCCGCAACATCTGGATCAGTGGTTTCCACCGCCGCCTCACATGGCAGAACCTGCTTTTCCCCATTAAGTTGCTCACGAGCATCATTCAGAGTGTTCGGATCATCAACGACACCAAGCCACAGCTTTTCGTATCGTGTGGTGGGTATGTGGCGGGTCCGGCAGGCTGGGTAGCCGAGAAGAAGGGGATCCCAACAGTGATCCAGGAACAGAACAGCTTTCCAGGCGTGACGAACCGTATGTTGGCCAAGAAGGCGGAAGTGATCTACACGGCCTTTGTACAAGCAGACCATTGGCTGCCAGCGGGAAAGACACGGCTTGTAGGAAACCCGACTCGCAAGACCCTTACAGCGGTGAATAGGGACGACGCATTCGGCAAGTTCGGTTTGGATCTATCCCGCAAGACTCTATTGGTTCTTGGGGGGAGCGGTGGAGCAAAAAGCATCAACGATGCGATGATTGCCAATTTGGACAGCCTTCACAACGATATGGGAATCCAGATCATTTGGCAGGCCGGGACCAAGTACATCGCAGCCCTTAGGGAGCAAATTCCAGCCGCAAGGTATCCCCGCTTGACGATGACGGACTTCATCTACGATATGCCGGCCGCATATGCAGCCTCCGACTTAGTTGTAAGCCGTGCAGGCGCAAGTTCCTGCGCCGAGCTCATGCTCACCGGCAAGCCATGTGTGCTCATTCCATCGCCCCATGTAGCCGGCGACCACCAGACGATGAATGCCAGGGCCATGGCGGAGTCGGGAGCTGCCGTGGTGTTGGCCGATGGTAATGCAAAAGACGAGCTGGCGACGATCGTGAAGGAGCTTATGGCCGACAGCAACAAACTGGCACAGATGTCGGCATCCATTCAAGCACTTGCAGCACCGAATGCAGCCGTCGACATCGCCAACGACATTTTCAACCGTTTAGACAAGAAGTATCATTCATGAGCTCCATCCAGCATCAACCTCTTTTCGGTCGTGTGCGGCACCTGCATTTTGTGGGTATCGGAGGCATTGGCATGAGCGGGATGGCCGAAATACTGTTGCATCAGGGGTTCACCATATCGGGCAGCGACGAAAGCCTTGGCGAAACTACAGAAAGATTGTCGAAACTGGGTGCAACCATATTCAAGGGCCACCAGGCATCGAATATTGAAGGTGCCGATGTGGTGGTCTATACCAGTGCGGTTCATGCCGACGAGAATGTCGAAACACGCGAGGCACTTGCCCGCAAGATCCCCGTGATCAAACGCTCCGAAATGCTGGCGGAACTCATGCGGATGAAATATGGCATCGCCATTGCAGGCACGCACGGCAAGACCACCACAACAACCATCACTGGAATGGTCGTGATGCAGGGTGGCTTTGATCCGACGATCATGGTCGGTGGCCGTGTACACAGTTTCGACCAAACAAATGCTGTGGTCGGAAAAGGCGACATCATGATCGTTGAGGCCGACGAATACGACCGCACATTCCTGAAATTGAGCCCTTCGCTGGTGGTGATCACCAACATCGACACCGACCACCTCGACATCTATGCCGACATCGACGACATCAAGGCAGCCTTTGTGGAATTTGCCGGCAAAGTGCCCTTCTACGGCGCGTTGGTCGTCTGCCTCGACGACCCCATGGTTCGCAGCATTCTCCCCAAAATAGCGCGCCGAACGCTCACGTATGGATTGACGCCTCAGGCGCAACTGCGCGCCACCGACATCGTTACCGACGGCATGAGCAGCCGTTTCCATGTGCAGTTTAACCGTGAGGATCTCGGCGAGGTCACTTTACAGGTACCCGGCGAGCACAACGTGCGCAACGCCCTCGGCGCCATCGGGATCGGCCTGGAACTTGGGATGCCGTTTGTGGACATTGCACAAGGCATTTCCCGCTTCTCGGGAGTGATGCGTCGCTTCCAAGTGAAAGGGACAGCCCAAGGCGTGGTGGTAATCGACGACTACGCCCATCACCCAACCGAGGTGCAGGCAACCTTGCAGGCAGCGCGCTCGGGTTGGAAGGACAGCCGCATCGTCGCCGTATTCCAGCCGCACCTGTTTTCGCGTACGCGAGACCTGTACAACGAGTTTGGCAGTTCCTTCTTCGACGCCGACGTTTTGGTCGTCACCGATGTGTACCCGTCGCGCGAACAACCCATCGAAGGTATATCGGGAAAATTGATTGCAGACACCGCATCCGATTTTGGTCACCGCCAGGTGATGTATGTGCCCGACAAGAAGGACGTTCCAGCACATCTGAACGCCATTACAATGCCAGGCGATGTCGTGATCACCATGGGTGCCGGCGACATCTACCGATATGGTGACAGCTTTTTGAACGATCTAATGCAAGGAAAGGACGGCAACAAGGCTTGATGGATCTCACACGTCTCCATAGCATCTTTTCGGGCAAGGTTCTGATCAACGAACCCCTGTCGGGCCACACGTGGCTGAAGATAGGTGGTCCGGCCGATCTATTCCTGATACCGGCCACGAAGGATGACGTGATACAGGCCGTGAGTTACTGCCTCGAAGAGGGCATGCCCTACACGATCCTCGGCAGTGGGTCGAACGTATTGGTGGGCGACGACGGTATTCGCGGCGCCGTAATCGCCATCCATAAGACGCTCGACTACATGTCGGTACGTCGCGACACCGTAAGGGCCGGCGCAGGAGTGAACGTTCCCAAGTTCGTTGTGGATCTGCTCAAAGAGGGTTTCACCGGCATGGAGGGACTAGGTGGCATTCCTGGTTCGCTGGGTGGGGCCATCATCATGAACGCCGGAGCTTATGGCACCGAAATTTTTGAGTTCGTGACGGATGTGGAACTGATCCGTAATGGCAAGGCCATCACGTTGCAGCGCGACCAGATCTTCTACACGTACAGGGGCACCGACCTGACAAAAGACATCATCCTTGAGGTCGGATTCAGATTCGATCGGGGAGATATTGAGGCTGCAAAAGAGCGGCGTAAAGAACTGCTGGCAAAACGCAAGGGAAGCCAACCACTCGACCGTCCAAACGCCGGAAGTATCTTCAAAAATCCGAAAGGCGATTTTGCCGGCAGGCTGATTGAAGCATCCGACTTGAAGGGCACCCGTGTAGGCGATGCCCTCGTGTCTGAAAAGCATGCCAATTTCTTGGTGAACGACGGCAATGCCACCGCCCGCGACATGATGCGTCTCATCGAATTGGTGCGCACTCGGGTAATGGCCGACCATGGCGTGGAACTTGAACTCGAGGTCAAACTGCTTGGGGAGGGTTTCGATGGCTGATGCACGCCTCAGACAAATCGACCTGTTCGAGAACCTGCCGGAGCCGACCGTCAAGCCGGCTCCCACTCCTCGCCGCAAGCGTGTGGAACCCGAAACGGTGCCAACGCCCGGCTCGAATGCAACGCGCAGAACTCCGGCAGGTGAAGATACCCCTGCTGCAACAGCACCGACACGCGGCTTCCGGCTGCGCTACTTGCTGCTCGTGCTCATCGCTGGAGCCGCCGTTATCGCATGGAGTTGGTATGCCAGCAGAATGACGGAAATCACAACCGTGCAGGTGAGCCAAAACTACTTCACCACTGAATCAACCATCATCTCACAGGCCGCCATTGCCAGTGGCACCCCTGCCGACAGCCTTGTCTATGTAGACATCATCCGACAGGTTGAACGTCTGCCCTACGTTCGTGAGGCCGAATTGGTGCCGATTCCACCTTCTACCATTTTGATCCGCGTCGAAGAACGCCGCCCCATTGGGCTCATCAAGCAAGGCAACCTCGTTCGGTACGTCGACCGTGATGGTGTCATTTTGCCGGTGGTCGACGGAAAGGCCGTAGAGGTGCCCCTTTTATATGGCCTGTCGTTGCCCGTAGGTCGCGACACGCTCACATCGCCGGCATTTCGGGCCATGGGACAGTTCCTTGAAATGCTCGACCGTAACGACATGGCCAAAATCACCATATCGGATGTTGCCTGGGAACCTGGAACTGGCATCGTGGCGGCCACAGGCGATTACGGCACACGGCTCATTTTCGGCACCGAAGATTATGAGACTAAACTGCGCTCATGGCAGGCATTTTATGCCCAAGTCGTGCCGAAGGCGGGACTCGAACCCTTCACTCGCATCGACTTCCGCTATCGGGGTCAGATCGTGACGGAGAGGAGTCCGCTGTGAATCGCAATATGAAATTAAATCAAACATTAACCCTGCAATCTGGATCGCTGACATGGAAGAACGCATCGTAGTAGGCTTGGACATCGGTACCACGAAGGTTTGCGCCGTCGTGGCATCGATGAATGAAGACAACCAGGTGAACATCCTGGGTTTGGGCAAGGCCCCAAGCGACGGTTTAAATCGCGGGGTCGTGGTAAACATCGACAGGACGGTGAATGCGATCCGCACCGCCATCGAGCAGGCCGAACATGCCTCCGGTGTGGATGTGCGATCTGTGAACGTTGGCATCGCCGGCGACCACATCCGCAGCCTTCGCAGCAAGGGTGTGATCACCATTACCAATCGCGACAATGAGATCACACCGCAGGATGTCGACCGGCTTATCGAAGACTGCCAGCGCATCATGCTGCCAACCGATCAGCAGATCTTGCACGTGATACCGCAGGAATTCATCGTGGACGGTCAAGACGGCATCAATGACCCCATCGGAATGAGCGGGATGCGCATGGAGGCAGAGGTTCACATCGTGACGGGTCTCGTGTCTGCGGCAAAGAACCTGTACCGTTGCGTCGAGAAGGCGGGGTACCAAGTGGCCGATATCATCCTCGAGCCGTTGGCGTCGTCGTATGCCGTGCTTGACGAAGAGGAGAAGGAAGCAGGTGTCATCTTAGTTGACATCGGAGGCGGAACCACCGACATCGCCATCTTTCACGACAATACGATACGACATACGGCAGTCATCGCCATCGCTGGCCAGAAGGTTACCGACGACATCCGTATCGGCCTGGGTGTCCTTGAAGAGCAAGCCATCAAACTCAAACATGAGCACGGCCTCGCTTTTATGCCGCTGGTCGAGAATGAGGAGATCATCGTCGTTCCGGGCATTTCCGGACGCCAACCTAAGGAAATCAAAAAGAGCATTTTGGCGCAGATCATCCAGGCACGCATGGAAGAGATCCTGGAGATCGTAGCCTACGAAATTAAACGCAGCAAATATGCCGACAAGCTAAGCGCAGGTGTCGTTTTCAGCGGTGGGGGCGCCTTGGTGCAAGGGCTTCCCGAGCTGGCACAGGAAGTGTTCGGCATGGATGCAAAAATCGGTTACCCATATCGAATCAAGGGCGGCTTGGTCAATGAGGTCAAAAGCCCGATCTACGCCACATCCGTCGGTCTTGTGATGCACGCGCTCACACAGCGTCCACAACTCGAGCCTCTCGAGTCGAAGGATCAGAAATCGGCAGGGATGCATCAGTTCATGGGCCGCCTCGGCGAGCGCATGAAGGGCTGGTTCAAGGAATTTTAGAAAGCAAGAAGACAACCATAAGCAATAAACAGGAGCAACCAATGCATAACTCACACAAACCAAGCTTTGCCTTTGATGCACAAAGTCAGGACATCGCGAAAATCCGGGTGATCGGCGTCGGCGGCGGCGGCGGCAACGCCATCAACAACATGATTGCCAAAGGGCTGACCAATGTCGAATACATCGCATTGAACACCGATGCCCAGGCGCTGAAGACGAACCAGGCCGATACACTCATCCAAGTGGGGTCGGCACTGACCAACGGCCTTGGTGCCGGTGCGCGACCCGAGATCGGACGCGAAGCCGTCGAGGAGAACCGCCATGAGATCGAAGAGAAGATCGAAGGAGCCGACATGGTGTTTGTAACCGCCGGCATGGGCGGTGGAACCGGAACCGGTGGCGCCCCGATCGTGGCCAGCATCGCCAAGCGCAAGGGTATCCTTACCGTTGCCGTGGTGACCACACCTTTCGCCTGCGAGGGACGCATCCGCATGAAGTATGCCCTCGAAGGCATCAAGGAAATGGAAAAAGCCTGCGATACGGTCATCGTGATCCCAAATGAGAAGCTGCTCGACATTTCCGACGAAGATACCACCCTCATGGATGCCTTCGATAAGGCCAATGAGGTGCTGTACAATGCGACTCGCGGTATTTCGGACCTAATCTTGAATCCAGGCCTGATCAACCTCGACTTTGCTGACGTACGTACGACCATGCAGGACGGTGGCGCCGCCATCATGGGTTCGGCTGTGGCCAAGGGTCCAGACCGTGCCGAAATCGCCGCACGCGAAGCGCTCAACTCACCACTGCTCGACGATGTGAGCATCCGTGGTGCACGCAATGTTTTGGTCAACATCTCAGCAGGCGCCAACCTGAAGATGCGCGAGACCACAACGGCAACGAAAATCATCCAGCAGGAAGCTGGCGACGAGGCCGAGATCATTCTCGGTACGGTGCTCGATGAGTCCTATGGCGATGAAATGCGTATCACGGTCATCGCTACTGGCTTTGATGTGTCCTTGGACAAGCGCCAGGGCAAGCTGCATGCAGCCGCGGTGGGAGCACGCGTGCCTGGTTTTGCCATTCCTGAAGACATGACACAGCAGCGCACAGCCGCTTCGTATGAGACGCGCGAAATACCCGCATCGGAGACACCCGTTGCTTCGGCCAACACCACAAGCTCGTCGATGCTGCCACGTGCGGGCGACCGTCCACAGCGCGACAATTCGTTGGGGAATCCATTTGCCACAACACCCCGCTACAAAGGCGAAACCAATCTCCGCAACCTAGACTCACCGGCTATACACCGCCGCGAGACGCTCACTTTGCGTAAAGAGGAAGAACCGAAATCGGAGTCGCAAGCTCAGTCGATGACAGGCACCGACAACGCCCGACCAACCCGCAACATCCTCCTCAACAACCGTGAGGAGCGCATCGACAAGTCGAACTCAGACCAACCCGCCTTCCTTCGTAAGGTGATGGACTGATTCGAGTTACGTTTCTAGTAGTATTGCTTATGGGCCCGGCTTCATCTTCGGATGGAGCCGGGTTTTTTATGGAATCAAAAAATCCCACCAGAGCTTAAGCCCGAGCAGAATCGCGAGCACACCGAATATCTGCTGCAGCCGCTTCCTGTTAACGTGTACCGCGATGCGCAACCCAAACAGGGCGCCGGCAAAACTTCCGATAACCAAGGGCAGCGCGGCACCGATGTCGACATAGCCAATCGAGTATTCAGTAATCCCTTTTCCAGCATCCAGTATCGCAAGCTGGAACCAACCGGCCAGAGCGAGCAGTACGACCACGACCGACGACATGGCCGTAACTTTGCGTATATGTTGATGATACAACAGCGTCATGAACGGCACCACCACGATGCCACCGCCGATGCCGACAAGGCTCGAAACCAAACCAGCCGAACCACCGACCAGTGCATGGTCGCCAACGCCCAAAGATTTCGGCTTATGGAGACGCTTTTTCTCTATGCTGCTCTTATTGTAGGCAAAGAAGCGCCAAGCCGTGTAGAACAGCACCAAACTGAACAGAACCGCAAAGGGTCCACGGTCGTAATACCCCGAATTGACGATCTGCTGAGCCACCCAAGTGCCGGCAACCCCGAACAGCGACAGCCATAGCGCCTCGCGCATGAACAGCCTGAATTTGTGTAACTGTGGAACCACACTGCTCAACGCCGACGTGAAGCTGCAAAAAAGCGACGTACCAATGGTCCACTTGACCGGTTCGTCCACCCCATAGAACTGGAACAGGTAAAACATGACCGGTGTGAAGATCATGCCACCACCAATGCCCAGTAAACCCGAAAGGATACCGGCCGCAAAGCCAAGCACAAGCAGGATCAAAAACTCCATCAGCCAATGTACGTTAATGGGAACGTACCGGCACGACGAATAATCATCAATGTCATATCGTCGTGTTGTGGAGCTCGACCGACGAACTTGGTTACATCTGTGTCGATGTCGGTCAAAATGGCTGCTGACGACTCATTCTGTATTTCACGAAGCTGCCCAAGGAGCCTATGGTCCCCGTACATTTCTCGTTTGAGGTTCATGGCTTCGGTAATGCCGTCGGTGTACAGGCAAATGAAACCATCATCAGGTATGATGATCTTAGTTGTGCGGATGTGCGCATGAAAACGGTCGTCACCAATGAGACCAATGCCCAAGCCAGGCGATGGAATATGCCTTGGGTTGGCATCTTTTGCCGGCTTAAAGATGAGGGGATTGTGACCGGCACGTGCAAATGAAAACTCACCTGTGGCTGGATCCAAGATGCCGTAAAGCATTGTCACAAAGATGCCCTTATCGGCATTGCGCACAAATAAACGGTTGATTTCGCACAAGATGCTCGCCGGATCCTCGATACGTTCACTTAAGCTTTGTACAAAGCCTTTTATCAGGGTCATGTAGAATGCCGCCTGAATGCCTTTGCCGCTCACGTCACCCACTATGACCGCCATCTTGCCGTCCTCTAGCGGTATGAAATCATAAAAATCGCCACCGGTATCGAAAGCAGGGCGGCAATGTGCGGAAATGTCATAATGCAAAATCTCCGGCGTAGCTGTCGGAAGGAAACTGAGCTGCACATTACGGGCGATTTCTAGCTCGCGCTCCATCCGTTCGCGGCTCGAGAGCTCAGCGACATACGACGGCACGTACTCGGGAATCTCATCCAGTTCCTGCCCGGTGGCCACTGCCGTGATGCCAAAGGCGAACAAAGCGAGAATAACGGCACCGAGAATCATCGACATCCCCAAGTCGGGTGAGTTGTACAGCATCCATCCCGACATGCCATCCCACATGATGTAATACACAAATAAACCGATCAGAACGGTCGCAAACCCGTACACACGGTACAAGGTGAGCAGTATGACCATCGTCACCATTCCGATGAGCACATTGCCCCACAACGGGTCTATGCTAATAGGTGAGATACCAAGCAGCACACCACCAATCGCCACCACCAGATAGACGAAGGGCCATTTAGGTTTTACAATCCACGCAAAACCTCCAAGCCCCAACAGCAGAAGGTAGCTGTAAACGAGGCTGAAGAAGCCGGATTTTGCGATGATCTCCATAGCCGGCCACGTAGATGCATGCACATTGAATACAGGATCGCTTGAGGTGAAATGCACATGCAAATCTGGGATCAATGTCATGGGCAGAATGGCAAATCCCGCCATGACAACTCCGGCTGACACACCGCGGATAAGCGCCATCCCAACAGCCCTGTTGAAGAAGAAGCCGCGTTTCAACAGATCGAGCGTCTTAAGCTGATCGAATCCCGACGTCCTGGCCAACGATTCGCCCGAACCGGAAATCACAAAGGTGAGCAGGGCAGCACCCGCACCGACCGCAATGAGCGTCGGAATGATGGATAGCAAGTTGGCCGAAAATCCTCCAGGTATGTACTGGCTTGAGTATATGAATCGAAGAAGTATCATCACATCCGCAAACAAACCGGCTAAAATGGCATCGGTAAGTGCAAACTTGAGGTCGATGAGACGAGCATCCAACCGCCTGATCATGACGATAAGCAAACTGAGCAGCAAGATGGCGAACGCAACAACTGTGACGAGTTCCATTAGGTCATTTTCGGCCAGGTGCTGCGAAGCATCCGAATGTTCCATGGTCACAGCAAGGTCCTGCAGTGCCCCGTAGGGATGCACGGTCACATCCACACTCACTGACCAATGATGCAAGGTGTCCAGCACGGCATAACGCACTTTGGCCAATGAATTAGTAACCGACATCACGGTGTCAACATGCATCGCCATTTCGGCCCAGATCGTGCGCCGCAGATGATAATCGGTCAATCGAAGTACTTCTGCACGGTTCAGGTCATAATTTAACCCCTGTGCTACCGACCACTCCGGCCCGGGTGTGTTGGGGACTACTGCATCTGATGGATACACATTTCTGAACGTGGCGATGTTGAACCCCATGTTTCGCACGAGCATCGAATCTGGTACTCCAGCCGGTATTTGATGCGTCCAACCCGGCGTCAACCCGTCAGACCTCAGGTATCTCAACGCAGGCTTGACAGGGATCGGCACGAGGTCGCTCACTTGAAGCGATAATATGGAACCGTCGGTCGTCATGACCACGGCAAACTTGACTCGGTTGCTTCCCTCTATGACCGCACCCCTACCACTCAGCGAAATATTCATACTCCCGTCTTCGAACCCGACGGCGTCATCACCCGTGGGCAACACCCAACTCACTCGGTAGTAATAGGGCTTAAGGGCCTCATACTTACCAGATAGTTCGCTTTCGGTAAAAGCCTTACGGCTATAGATGTCTTGCAGGTCGTTGACCACTTCGGGCTCGCGCAGAATCTCGACGACAGGAACCAAACCCTCCGCTGAATATCCGCTGCGACCAATATAATCGCTTGCAATTTGGGCAGCTTTCGTTTCAACAATGCGGCGATTAATATAGCGGTCGGGATGCACGGACGGCACCAGCCAGAAATAGCTGACCAGTGCTGCCAGAGCCACAACTAGAAGCAGTAAATCCGGTAATTTGAATCGATTTTTCTGCACGATCGACGCTAACAGACCCCAATTTTTAACGGGTGCGACATAGATGTACACATACCCCCATGTTACACGAAATTCAAACGGTTAAGTTATGACTATGGTACGTTTATCGCACTTATTTTAATCCCCGCCATCTTCTTTTTGAACACCTTTAATCGTTCTGAGCCTTTCGTTCAGCGACTTCTCTCGCCCCTGTTCTACTGGTCGATACCACTTTTGACCCTTGAGAGATTCAGGTAGGTACAGTTGACCGACCCAATGACCGGGATATTCATGTGGATACTTGTAGTCTTTCGACGGGTTGTCCGATCGACGATACTGTGCCTCCAGTTTATTCGCAGTCACATCTTTCAAGTGCGGCGGAACGGCCCCAACTCCATGTGTTCGAATATGCTCGGCCACCTCAAATACAGCTCCTGTTGAGTTGCTTTTCGGCGCCAACGCACAGTAGAGCGCCCCGTGCGAAAGGAAATACCAGCCTTCGGGCATGCCCACCTTCCGAAACGCCTCATGCAAGGACTGAATGAGCAGCAGACAACCGGGGTCGGCCAAGCCGACATCCTCGGAGCTGAAGATGAGCATCCGCCTGAACACAAAATTCGGATCCTCCCCGCTTTCGATAAGCGCTGCCATCCAATAAAGGGCGGCATCAGGGTCGGATCCACGCATCGACTTGATGAAGGCGGAGGCAAAGTGATAGTGCTCATCACCCGTCCGGTCGAACTTGAGCACTCGTTTGGGTACGGCCTGCTTCACCTGCCCCAGCGTGACGCGTCTTGTGCCAGCATCGCTCGGCGTAGTCGTCATAACGGCAGTTTCAAGTGCATTTAATGCATTACGGATGTCGCCACCGGCAATTTCGGCCAAATAGCGGATGGCTTCGTCTTCGACTTCGGGCTTGAACCGTGCCAATCCCCGTTCCTCATCGACGATCGCCCGTTTGATCAATTGCGTAATGTCGTCGACCGCATAGGGATGCAGCTCAAACAACTGGCATCGCGACAACAAGGGTCCCACCAACGCATAGAACGGGTTTTCGGTAGTGGCTCCGATCAATGTCAGCAATCCTGACTCCAAGTGCGGCAAAAGGGCATCCTGTTGGGCTTTGTTCCATCGGTGGATTTCGTCCACGAACAGCAGAGTCCTTCTGCCGGTGGAATGCGCCTCGACCCTTGCCTGCTCAACCACCGCCTTGAGGTCTTTCACACCGTCGAGCACGGCGTTCAATCGCAAAAAACGAGCGTTGATCTCGTGGGAAATTACGTGGGCCAGCGTGGTTTTTCCTGAGCTGGGAGGACCGTAGAAAATCACGGAACCGATCACCTGCTCTTCGATCATACGTCGCAACAGCATCCCCTCACCGATCACATGCATTTGACCTGCATAATCGGCAAGTGATGCCGGACGCATGCGCGTCGCGAGCGGCGCAAACCTGGAGACCGGGTCAGGCCGGCCGGTGCCAGTGTCGCCAAATAGATCCATGCCTCAGAGGGGGAGATTGTCGTGCTTTTTCCGCGGCACGGTGTCAACCTTGGTCTGTATGATGTCGAGCGCCCGAATGAGCTTGCCGCGTGTTTCGTTAGGCAAGATCACCTCGTCGATGTAACCACGAGCGGCGGCACGATACGGGTTGGCGAACTTCTTCTCATAATCGGCCTCAAGCTCAGCCTGACGCGCTGCCTTGTCTTCAGCCTTGCCTATCTCCTTGCGGAAAATGATCTCGACGGCGCCCTTGACCCCCATAACCGCAATTTCAGCGGTCGGCCAAGCCACGTTGTAATCGGCACGGATGTGCTTTGAGTTCATCACATCGTAGGCACCTCCGTATGCTTTGCGGGTGATGACCGTAACCTTCGGAACCGTGGCCTCACAGAAGGCATAGAGCAGCTTCGCACCATGCTTGATAATGCCGCCCCACTCCTGGTCGGTGCCCGGCAAGAAACCAGGCACGTCCTCAAAAACGACCAGAGGAATATTGAATGCATCGCAGAACCGAACAAAACGCGCACCTTTAATAGAGGCGTCAATATCGAGACAGCCCGCTAACGACAAGGGCTGATTGGCAACGATGCCCACACTGCGTCCATTCAGACGGGCAAAACCGACGACGATGTTGTCGGCATAGTCGGGATGGATCTCGAAGAAGGAGTCGGCATCCATGATGCCGTTGATGACATCCTTGATGTCGTATGGCTTGTTCGGACTGTCGGGAATGATGGAATCAAGGCCATCGGCACGTGATTTGTCGGGCTCAAGACCTGACTGGGCCGGGGTCTTCTCCTCGCAGTTTTGCGGCAGATAGCTCATAAGTTTGCGAATCTGCATCAGGCAATCGACGTCGTGGTCGCAAGCCCGGTGTGCCACACCCGACTTCGTGCTGTGTGTCATGGCACCGCCTAGCTCCTCGGACGTGACCTCTTCGTGTGTCACGGTCTTCACCACGTTCGGACCCGTCACAAACATGAAACTGGTGCCCTTCACCATGAACGTAAAATCGGTGATGGCAGGGCTGTACACCGCACCACCTGCACAGGGACCCATAATGGCAGAAATTTGAGGTATCACCCCAGACGCCATGCTATTGCGCCAAAACACCTCGGCATAACCGCCCAATGATGCAACACCCTCTTGAATGCGCGCACCACCTGAGTCGTTCAATCCGATGATCGGAACGCCGTTCTTCATGGCAAGGTCCATGATCTTGACGATCTTCTCGGCGTGGGTCTCAGAAAGTGACCCGCCAAAGACGGTAAAATCCTGGCTGAATACGTACACGGGGCGGCCATCGATGGTACCGAACCCGGTGATGACGCCATCACCCAAATAGGACTCGTTTTCAAGGCCGAAATCTCGTGCCCTGTGCTTTACAAAGGCTCCAATTTCTTCAAAACTACCCTTGTCGAGCAGGATGTCGACACGCTCGCGTGCTGTAAGCTTTCCCGAGTCGTGCTGTTTCTTGATGCGCGCCTCCCCGCCACCCAACAGGGCCTCTTTGCGGAGTTCGAGAAGTCGGTCTACTTTTGGTGACGACATGATTAATTGCGTTAGCTATCGTTCGTAGAAAAATATAGTTGTAAGTGATCGACCAACTGTGCCAGTTCGGCTTTGTGTAAGTCAATATCTGCCGACCGCACCCAAGCCTTAAGTATCAGTTGGACCTCGTTCCAATCGGCGCAGGTCTCCAACTCTGATACCTTTCGGTAATAGGACATTTCGTTGCCATCGAACAGTACTTCAATATATGTGTTTTCGTCTGTTTTCAACCAATCAACCAGCTTGGCTTTCTGCAATCCCACCGATTGAAGCGGGTTGGCCGCCAAGGCCGGCTGTGGTTCCGAATCGGAGTATGCTCCCGTCAGTGGCATCGTTTCCTCCTCAGACTCATCATAGTCCTCTTCGGGAATATCTTTCAAAAACTGCTGCCATATCGGCACAATGGGTGTTGTGGGATGGTCCTCGCCAGTATCGGCCTCGTTAATGTCTGAAGTGATTTGAGACTCGGGCACATCATCACTCAAACTGGTTAACAAGGTTGAGGCCTCATCAACCACAGCCTCTTGCTCTTGCTCTCGCTTCTCGCTTCTCGTGTCTCGCTTCTCGCTTCTCGTCACCGGTCCAATCGTCAACCGCTCGATGAGTTGTGAACGGTCGATGCGCGACGCGGTCTCCGGGAATAAATCAGCCAACTTTTCGAGACCTTTGTCGGCAAAAAAGTCGTGCACCAGCTCCGAATCTACCCTGTTTCGGGTGATCTGGAAAAGAGGGTCTATCAACTGTGCCCAATTCAGCGGAGTGAAACCCGACACATATCGTTCATCTACCGTTCGAATCACGTCGGTGGCAGCCGGCTTCGTTATGACTGTCATTTCTTTGCGATCCATGTAGCGGATGAGCGCATCGGTGAGGTACCGATTGACGGTGACATAGTGCGAACGTTGACGCACCTGGCCGATGGCAAGCTCGAGCGAGGGACCAAAAAGCCATTCGATGACCCTTCGACGGGGTGCGATGATCAGCTCGACGGTTTCAATGACAACATTGTCGATAATGTCTGCCGCATGTTTCCGGGGTAAATGGGCCTCATCCTTAACTGTATCGACAAATGCGCTCCATGCCGTCTTCACATGCGGACGATCTGTGTCCATCCATTCGCTGGCAGGCAGCATCAGCGACTTGACCAGCCTGTCTGCAACCTCCAATTGGATGCGTCGCACGATGAAGTCGGGCATGCCCAACCTGAGCAAATCATCGCTGGAAAAAAAGTGGGAGTCTGGTGGCAACAGGCCTGCAAGATAGGTGCTGGCCTCCCTGATCGTTTTGTTCATGTGTCTAATTTACGGTAAAATGGGGATGAACGCCCGACTTAGATGTGCTGCAAGTGGCGGATTGGAGCACTTATTCGTACTTTAGTGCATGCCAAACCTGAAGGTTACGACTCTCACAAAACGATTTGGATCCCGTCTTGTTATCGACAAACTGTCGTTCGAGGTCAACGACTCCATCCTGGGTATCGCCGGCAGGAATGGATCCGGTAAAACAACCTTGATGCGCTGTCTAGCCGGTCTCATAAGGCCTACCGCCGGTGCTATTCAGTGGACCTTTGGCGAAGAAGTTGCAGACCGAGAAATGATACGACGCAAGGTCGGGCTTGCCGGACCCTGGCTTCAACTGTACCGGGAAATGACCTGCATCGAAAACATGGCTTTCCTGAGCAAGCTGCACCGTCTTTCAGACGCGGATCTTCGTATATCCGAGACCATCGAGCTCGTGGGCCTAACCAGCCAGGCGAACATGTATTACGGCAACCTATCGTCAGGGCAACAACAGCGCATGAAAATCGCCTCCGCCATCTTGCACCAACCCGCTGCATTACTGCTTGACGAACCCGGATCCAACTTGGACGAGGCAGGCTCAATCATGATATCCGAAATCGTTTCGATGTGGCGTAACTCAGGTCGACTTCTCATTCTGGCCAGCAACGATGCACGGGAGCTTGACCTGTGCGACCGCTCCATTAACGTTTCCCAATCTTAATAAATACGAATCCATGTCACTGTTTGTTTCGGAATATGATCGTCAACTGGCTCATAAATTGGCCCACTTCAGCCTTGAGCTTAAATCGGGCGAGAATATTATGCTCCATCTCATCGGATTGAATGGGATTGGCTTGCTACAGTCCTTGGTCGAGGTGGTGCGCGAAATAGGTGCCAATCCCTTCGTGCGCATCGACGACACTGAGATCAACCGCATGCTCATCGAGCAGGGTGATGCCGATTTTTGGAAGCGCCAGGCAGGCGTCGAACAGCTGCCCTTGATGAAGCAAATGGATGCCTACGTCGGTATTCGTGCATCCGAAAACATCTTTGAGACATCGCAATCGTCCAAAGAGGCCTACAAAGCCTACGGCGAGCACTTGCTCACGCCCGTCCACTTCGAGGAAAGGGTCAATAACACCCGCTGGTGTGTGCTGCGCTACCCGTCGCCAGCGTTCGCCATGAACGCCAAAATGCCGACACGAGCCTTCACCGAGTTTTACTACAAGGCCTGCTTGCTCGACTACGCCAAGCTTCTGGAGAACATGAAGCCCCTCGAGGAGCGTCTGCGACGCGGCAACGAAATACGGTTGCATGGCAATGGCACCGACATATCGTTTTCAATTGCCGGCCAGAACTGGATTCCCTGCTACGGACAGCGAAACATCCCCGATGGCGAGCTGTTCAGCAGCCCCATCCTCGACAGTGTAAACGGCACGATTCGGTATGCGCCGAGCGTATACCAAGGCAAGCCCTTCGAATTCGTCGAGCTCACGGTGAAGGACGGGGTCGTCGTCGATTTCAACTCGAGCGACAACGCCTCTCTCGAGGCCATCCTCGACACCGATCCCGGCGCACGCAGGTTCGGAGAATTCAGCTTCGGGCTGAACCCGGAAATCACAACCCCGATGTTCGACATCCTGTTTGACGAGAAGATCTACGGATCGAACCACCTCACCCTCGGCAACGATTACGAAATCGCATCGAACGGCAACGAAAGCAGCATCCACTGGGACTTGGTCTGCATCGGCGCCGACGTGTACCTCGACGGTGAGATGATCCGCAAAGGGCGCCTTTTCGTCACCGACGATCTACGCCCCCTCAACCCAGCCTAGCTCCAAGCTCCCGCTCTTGCTCTTGTTCTTGCTCACCCGCTCCATGCCTCGGCGTTGTCGAACACCTCGATGAAGGTCAGTGCCTCACCATCTTTAGACACCTGCACGTCGTACTGAGCTGCTCCTTCAGTGGTTCGGCTGAGCAAGATCGTGGCCAACTTGTTGGTGATCTCATTCTGGATGAGCCGTTTCAACGGACGCGCACCATAGCTTGCATGGTACCCACGGGCTGCGAGCCAATCTTTGACCGTATCGGGCACATGCAACTTGATCTTATTGTGCTCGAGCAGCTTGTGAACCCTCGCCAGCTGGATGTCAACAATTTTGCGGATATGCTCACGTCCCAACGGATGAAACACAATCGTGTCGTCCACACGGTTGAGGAACTCGGGCCGTATCACCTGCCGCAAGTTGTCCATCAGCACTTTCTGTAGGTCAATGTAGTCGTCCCAATCAAGCTCGCCACCGGTCGCATCCATCTTTTGCTGGATGAGGTGGGAGCCGATATTACTGGTCATGATGATGACCGTATTCGTGAAGTTGACCGTAACACCTTTATTATCGGTTAGACGTCCGTCGTCGAGCACTTGCAGGAGCACATTAAATACGTCCGGGTGTGCCTTTTCGATTTCGTCGAGCAGAATGACGCTGTACGGCTTGCGACGCACCGCCTCGGTGAGCTGCCCGCCCTCGTCATAGCCGACATAGCCGGGAGGAGCCCCAATGAGGCGGCTCACACTGTGCTTCTCCATGTATTCGCTCATGTCGATGCGCACCATGGCATGTTCGTCATTAAACAGGTACTCGGCCAAGGATCGCGCCAACTCGGTCTTACCAACACCGGTCGATCCCATAAAGATGAAGGATCCGATGGGCCTCGATGCATCCTGGAGGCCGGCCCTTGCCCTTCGCACGGCGTTGGAGACCGCCTCGATAGCCTGGCGTTGGCCAATCACACGTTTTCCCAACTCATCTTCTAGGTGCAACAGCTTGGCTCGCTCTCCTTGGAGCATTTTCTTGACAGGGATGCCCGTCCAGCGCGACACGATGTCGGCCACATCCTCGGCATCGATTTCTTCTTTGAGCATGGAGCGATCTTTCTGGATCTCGGCAAGGCGTTGCTTGGTCTCCTCCAATTCCTTCGTCAACTGCGCGATCGTGCCATACCGCAGCTCGGCAACACGCTCAAACTGACTTGCACGTTCCGCTTTGTCGGCTTCATATCGGGCGGTCTCGATGGCCTGCTTCATGTCGCGGCTTTTTTGGATGAGCTCCTTCTCATTCGACCAGTGCGCTTTCAACATGCTCTGCTTTTCGGCCAAGTCGGCCAAGTCGCGGGCAATTTGATCCAACTTGGCCGTATCGTTCTCACGCTTCAACGCCTCTCGCTCAATTTCAAGCTGACGTATCTGCCGCTCGATGTCGTCGAGCTCCTCTGGCATGCTGTCGATCTCGATCCTGAGCCTCGATGCCGCCTCATCGACCAAGTCAATGGCTTTGTCGGGTAAGAAACGACCCGAAATGTAACGGTGCGAAAGTTCGGCCGCAGCTACGATGGCCGCATCGGTGATGCGCACACCATGATGCACCTCATAACGCTCCTTCAGGCCACGCAGAATTGAGACCGTGTCCTCGACCGATGGTTCTCCGACGAGCACGGTCTGCATACGACGCTCGAGCGCCTTGTCTTTTTCGACATACTTGCGATACTCTGCAAGCGTCGTGGCGCCAATCACGTGCAAATCACCCCTGGCCATGCTCGGCTTGAGGATGTTCGCAGCGTCCATGGCACCCTCCGAGGCACCGGCACCCACCAAGGTGTGGATTTCGTCGATGAACAGGATGATCTCTCCGTCGGAGTCGGTAACCTCCTTGACAACCGCTTTCAGACGGTCCTCAAACTCACCGCGGTACTTGGCCCCAGCCACAAGCGAACCCATGTCGAGCGCCGCGATGCGCTTGGTACGTAGCCCCTCGGGCACATCGCCCTTTACAATGCGGAGTGCAAGACCTTCAGCGATGGCCGTTTTTCCCACGCCCGGCTCTCCTATGAGCACCGGATTGTTCTTGGTGCGGCGGCTCAAGATTTGCATCACGCGACGGATCTCGTTGTCGCGGCCAATTACCGGATCAAGCTTGTTCTTCTCGGCCAGCTCGTTCAGGTCACGAGCATATCGCTTGAGCGCCTGATACCGGCTCTCTGCGTTCGGATCGTCTACTTTTGTCGAGCCACGGACCTCTTTGATAGCCTTCGTGAGGCTGTCGGTCGTCACACCCTGCGATTTCAGCGTTTTTGCGACTTCTGTGTTGGCATCCACCAACGACAGCAACACGTGTTCCGAGCTGATATACTCGTCACCCATTTTCGTGGCAACTTTCTGCGCCTTGTCGAAGGCCTCCTTCATGGCGTTAGAAAGATACTGTCCGCCTACAGAGGCTCCCGATACGACGGGCAGTCGGCCAAGTAGCCTGTCGATGTCGCCGTCGAGCTGCGGCAGCTGCACGCCCAGCTTCTTGAGCAACGTAACTGCCACGCTGTCTGAATCCTGCAACATGGCACGCACGATGTGCTCCGGTTCCAGTGCCTGATGGTTGCGGTTCGCAGCCAAATCGAGGGCAGCCTGAACAGCCTCCTGTGCCTTTACGGTAAACTTGTTGAAATTCATGGTCTTCGATAAATGAAATGTCGTTTTTTCCCTTATGAGGCATAAACCGTGCCAATGGCGTCATAAAAAATAAAACCTGACGAAATTGCAGGATACATAAGATTCATTTGACAGATGCTGCCGGAACGATGCCTGTCTGTTTGATAATCGCCACTTGTTCGTTAATATCCCTATGTATGTCTGCTGATAAATTTTGCCGCAGCTAAAGCATGATCAACAAGGATGGATTAACCCGGCGACTGTCGGAACTTGAGGCACTGGACATTATCGATTCAGGATCGGAGGCTGACTACGACCAAATCACACGACTGGCCTCATACGTGTGCGACACTCCCATCGCACTGATCTCCCTGCTTACCGAGCACCGCCAGTATTTCAAGTCACATCATGGCACCAACCTTGAAGGCACTCCCATCGAGGAGTCGTTCTGCTGCCATGCCATCGAACAGCCCGACATGATCATGGTGGTGGAAGACGCACGAACAGATCTCCGGTTCAAAAGCAACCCACTCGTTTCGGGAAATGAGGGTGTCGTTTTTTACGCGGGCGCACCGATTGTCACAAAATCAGGCGTTGCCTTGGGTACTCTTTGCGTCGTCGACCATAAGACGCGATCGCTGAGTGAGACACAGCTTGATGCGCTGAAGACAATGGCGAATCATGTTGTGACATTGCTCGAACTCAGACGCACAAAGGTGGCTCTAAAATACAGCCAATCCGAGCTGGCGGGTGAATCTACCCGACTTCGTAACATCATCGAGGCTACTCGGGTCGGCACCTGGGAGTGGGATGTGGAATCAGGCCAAGTGACCATCAACGAGAGATACGCCGAAATCGCAGGATACTCAAAAAAGGAGCTTGAGCCCATCAAGATCGACATGTGGTACAAGCTGATCCATCCTGAAGACCAGCTGCTTTCTGACACGAAGATCAAAGAGTGTTTCGACAGAAAGGCGGAATACTACGACATAGAATGCAGGCTGGTACACAAGGATGGGCACAGTGTGTGGGTTAACAACCGTGGACGCGTGGTGCTATGGTCGGATGATGGCAAACCTCTTATCATGTCGGGCACCCATACCGACATCACCGATAAGAAGAACGCCGAACTCCGGCTAAGCCAGACCCTCGATTCCCTCAAAGAGCGCATCAAGGAACAGACATGCCTGTACCGTATATCCAGGCTTTATGAAAGCGCTGTCGATATCGATGAATTGATGGGCAAAGCAGCCGATATCATCCCGTCTGGATGGAGGTTTCCGAATAAAGCACGTGTACGAATCGTGCTTGGCGACAAAGTGTTCACATCAAACGGATTCCGTGAGTCGACCGTAAAGCAAGAATTCTCGCGTTACACGATCAACGGCGATATACTGCAACTGGCTTTGTATTACGACGCCGACATATTGCAAACACTAGATTCGCCATTCTTGGTAGAAGAGTGGGATCTGATACGAATCATCGTCGATAACCTGGTACTTTTCAACGACCGAAAACTGGCCGACCTTCGAATCGCCCAAAATGAGAGAAGGTATCGCAGTCTTGTCGAGAATGGGGCCGATGCCGTTGCCATCATCGGAGCTGACGGATCGACCAAGTATATTTCGCCGTCAATTACAGGCATTCTTGGGTACACTGAGTCTGAGGCCATGGCGAGGAATCTGTTTGACATCATTCACCCCGACGACATCGGAGCCATAAAGCTTCTACTAGACGAGATAGCAGACAAACCGGGAGTGCCTGTTAGAGGGCATATCTCGCGTGCCCTTCATAAAGACGGCAGTTGGCGGTGGATGGAAGCTACCGCAACCAATTTGATCCACGATCCGGCGATCAACGGCATCGTCGATAACTTCCGAGATGTGACCGACCGTGTAATCGCCAATAAGTTAGATCTTCTCGAACGGACGGTCATGGAGTTGTCGGCCGACATCCAGTTCGAATTGACGGAACTGCTTCATAGATATGCCAGTGGCTTGGAGGAAATCATTCCTAACACCCTGATATCCGTTCACGGCATTGTGGATGGCAAGCTCACGTTATTGGCTGCACCCTCATTGCCAGATGGATACATCAGCAAGGTGGTGGGCGAAAGCATCGGCGACGTTGCCGGATCATGCGGAACAGCTGCATACCGAAAAGAATTGATCATCGTAGAAGACATTGAAACCGATCCGCTTTGGGCTAACTATAAAGAATTGGCCTTGTCGTTTGGCCTGAGGGCCTGCTGGTCGCAGCCGATCATTGACTCGGAAAAGAACGTCGTTGCCACCATTGCCAATTATTACACCCTGCCTAAACTCCCTGGGCCACTCGAATTGGATGTTTTCAGGCGATCGGCAGGCCTGATCAGCATGATTATGGAATCGTACAAGAAGAATCAGGAGCTTCTTGCGAGCAACGAGCGGTATTATTTCGTAAACCAGGCAACAAACGACGCCATCTATGACTGGGATGTAGCCAAAGATGTCTTCGAATGGGGCGAAAGCTTCACACGAATCTTTGGCTATGATCTGACCATGGATCCGTTTCGATTGAAAGACTGGGAAAAATTAGTCCGCCCCGATGACGTAGAGCAGACTGATGATTCATTGGGGGATTTCTTGGCTGACCCCTCCCGACACATATGGAAGAAAGAGTACCGATTCCGCAAGTCAGACGGAACCTATGCCCATGTGGAAGAAAAGGGATACCTCATCAGAGACGATCTAGGCCATCCAAAGCGCATGATTGGCGTATTGCGCGACCAGACGGTACGCAGAGAACAGGAGGAGGCCATGATACAGTTGAACCAAAAGCTCGAAATGCATGCACATGAACTGGCGGCCTCGAACTATGAGCTTGAGCAGTTTGCCTATATCGCCTCACATGATTTGCAGGAGCCTCTGCGAATGGTCACGAGTTTTCTGACTCAGCTCGACAAAAAGTACGGCCCCAACCTCGACGACAAAGCCAAGAAGTACATCTTCTATGCCGTCGACGGTGCCAAAAGGATGCGCCAAATCATCCTAGATCTTCTCGAATATTCAAGAGTGGGCAAATACGAACATGATTTGGAGGATATTGCCTTGAATGACCTGCTCGACGAAGTTCTACATTTGGACCAAAGTCTCATCGTCGAGAAAAAGGCCAAAGTGACCGTCACCAACTTGCCAACAGTAGTATGTTACCGTGCACCGCTCATCCAAGTGTTCCATAATCTGATCGTCAATGCCATAAAATATCACAAACCTGACGTTCGGCCCCATATTGAGATCAGCTCGCAGGACATAGGGGACAGCTGGATGATCTCCGTAAAGGATAATGGAATCGGCATCAGCGATGAGTACTACGAAAAGATTTTCGTCATATTTCAGAGACTTCACAGCCCCGGAGAATATGCGGGTACTGGTCTCGGCTTGGCAATTGTCAAAAAAGTGGTCGAGTCGCTGGGTGGCCAAATCACCGTCGAATCTGAGGTTGGCATAGGCAGCACGTTCTCCGTGATCATCCCCAAACGATTGCCGCATCCAAAGGCTATATGATGTGATGAACGCTGCAGGAAATAAAAAAAAAGGCCTTCTCAGATCTCCTGGAAGGCCCTAAATGGTGATTCAAAGTCGTATCAGACTTCAAAAGCCATGTACATCGAGAAATTCCCGCGTACAACCTGCAGCAAGGCAACAGTGCCTTTCGCCTTGCGGCTCATCGCAGTATTAAATCGTTCTACATCGGGAGTAGCCGTACGATCGACAGAAACGATGATGTCGTTATCGCGCAACCCGTTGGCATAGGCTTCGGAATCGGTGTCGACATTGGTAACAACTACACCCTTGGTTGCGGGGTTCACGTTCAGGCGACGTGCCGTTTGCTCATCGAGGGCGGAAACACGAAAGCCAAAATTGACGCTGCTTTTACCCGCGTCGCTGTCGGACGTTACGGCTGCGACCTCGTTTGGAAACTCGGCAAGCGTGACTGTAAGATTGCGCTCGCGTCCATCGCGTATTACCCTGAGGGCCGCTTTTTCACCAGGTTTCATGGCGCCCAGTTTCAGTCGGAATCGGGATGCGTTCGTCACCTTCTCGCCGTTGATTTCGACGACGACATCACCACTCTCAAGACCACCCTTTGCAGCTGGCGTCTCCGGCTCAACGTTTGCAATGAGAACGCCCTCGGTACCCTTCAGATCGAGCGCCTTTGCCAAGTTTTGGTCGATGTCTTGCGGAAACACTCCCAGGTAGGCTCGTATGACACGACCTTCTGAAATCAGGTCATCCATTACCCGTTGAGCCATGTTTGCCGGAATGGCAAGGCCAATGCCTTGAAAGCCACCCGACCTCGTCACAATGGCAGAATTGATGCCGATCAGCTCTCCATTCAGGTTCACTAAGGCACCGCCCGAGTTGCCTGGGTTGATGGCCGCGTCGGTCTGAATAAAATCTTCGTACGTCGGTCCACCATCTTGCGTTTGCGGCTGCGCCAAGTTGTATCTGCCCTTGCCGCTGATGATGCCCATCGTTACTGTCGTGGCCAGATTGGTTGCCAAGGGCGAGCCGATGGCCATCACCATCTCACCCACGCGCACATTGTCGCTGTTTCCGAGGGTGATGGCTGTCAAATTGTTGGCTTCAACCACCTTGATAACGGCAATGTCGGTGGCAGGATCGGAACCGATGAGCTTTGCGGCCAGCTGGCGGTTGTCGTTGGTGGTCACATAAATCGTGTCGGAATTTGCGACCACATGGTGGTTGGTCAAAATGTATCCGTCTGTGCTCACGATCACGCCGGATCCAAGACCCTCTTGGGTGTACTCACGCTGATTTTGGCGTGGATTCGGGTTGCCAAAAAAGAAGTCAAACATGTTGACTCCAGAATTCACCCGTACCGTCTTCTTGGTGGAGACGGTCACTACAGTGGGGCTAGTCTTTTCGGCGATGTCGGCCAAGGCGTTGTTCAGGTCACTCAAACTGGTTACTGCGACGCTACCCGAGGGGCTCACATCAGCCATGGTCGAGTTGTTAGAGGAAAAGACGCTGGCAATGTCGGTACCAGACACGGTGTATCGCATTGCGATAACGGCGAGCACTAAAAGGGCAATGACGCCGATGCGGGAAAAAAGTTTATCCATTGGTTTCATGTTTCGGTTGCTGCTGTCTGCAAATCATACATCTGTTGAGAATAGCAGCGGGACAGACCCGTTAAGGAATGCCCCGCTTTGTCACACTAACGCATAAAGACCCTTTTTTGTTATACGAAGGTCTTCGTTGAATGCATTTTATTGGATGGTGATGCTCTTGCTGATGCCGTCCTCGGTCTTGTTCAAGGTCACCACAAGAATGCCGTTCTCGAAGCGTGCCTGTATGTTGTCGCGCTGAATTTCATTGCTCAAGGTAAAGCTGCGCTTGAAGGATCCGTAACCTGACTCTATCCGGTGATAGCGCGGCTTTACACCTTCCTCGCTTTTTTCCTCAAACTGGTATTTGCGTTCACCGCTAATCACGAGACGATTGTCTTCGAGCTGAATCTGGATGTCTTCCTTGCTCATTCCAGGCAAGTTGACGTGCAGTTCGTAATTGCTGTCGTTTTCGACGATGTCGACGGCCGGATTGAAGCCTTCACGAACAGGGTTTCTGTTCCAAGAATCGGTAAAGAGCTCCTCGATCAAGTCGGAAAAGTTGCGGTTCACTACGGGGGTGTGGATCCTTTTGACGGGTGTAATACGTGTCATGGTTGTATGGATTGTATGGTTATGGTTTGCTGTTTCACAAAAAAATGGGCAAAACCCATGCCAATCGTCATGTAGTGCAAAAATGTCATCCGATATCTGACGAAAGGACACAGTGTCGGAAAAAATGACATTGGGCTATGGGCATTGTTCATTGGACATCGAGCATATTGCCACTAACTACACTACCAATTCAGCCCCTTATCTTCGCTCAGGACAGTTTCGCCTCTGAAAAGCGCTTCCAATCTATTGGCATCCATTGCATATTTCTCTATTCTTCTGATTCGCTTAAAATTTTCCTTTTCATATCCAGTTCCATGGTTAGCGACACCCAAAAATGGGCACCCGACAGCTGGGCGACCAAAACAATTAAGCAGATTCCGATATACGACGACCAGGTTGAGCTTGGCAAGGTTCTCGACGAGATCAGCCAATATCCCCCGCTGGTCACTTCTTGGGAGGTGGAGGGGCTCAAGCAGCAGCTCAAACTGGCCGAGACTGGGGAGGCTTTCCTGCTTCAGGGCGGCGACTGCGCGGAGACCTACGACATGGTCACATCGACTAAGATTGTGAACATCCTCAAGGTGTTGCTTCAGATGAGCCTGGTGTTGATCCACGAAATGAAGGTGCCTGTCATCCGTGTCGGGCGTTTGGCCGGCCAATACGCCAAGCCGCGTTCGAATGAGTCGGAGACCATCAACGGCCAGGAGATACCCATCTATCGTGGAGATTTGTTCAACCGCATAGAAGCCACGGCCAACGCACGCAGGGCCGACCCTAGACGCCTGCTCGAGGGGTACCAAAAATCGGCGCTCACACTCAACTTTGTGCGTGCATTGACGGAAGGCGGGGGATTTGCGGATTTGCACCATCCGGAGTATTGGGAGCTCAACTTCATGAAGAGCAATCCCTACTATGAAGAGTACCGCTCGCTTGCGCACAGCATATCGAACGCTGTACAGTTTGTGGAGTCGATCAGCCCGGGGAAAATGGTGACCCTCAAAAAGGTTCGGATCTATACGTCGCACGAAGCCCTGAACCTGTACTACGAAACCGCACAGACACGCAAAGTGCCGCACCGAACTGGATATTACAACCTGAGCGGACACATGGTGTGGGTCGGGAACCGCACACGCGATCTCGACGGCGCGCACATCGAGTACCTCAGGGGCATCGAGAACCCCATAGGCATCAAAGTTGGACCTCCCTTCGACATCGACACGATCCTGAAGATCATCGAACGGATTAACCCTGACAATGAGCATGGCAAGATCGTGATGATCACCCGTTTCGGCATGAAGAATGTCGAGGCCGGCCTGCCGCCATTGGTGCGTGCCGTTCGTGATGCCGGCCTAAACGTGGTGTGGAGCTGCGATCCGATGCATGGCAATACATTCTCGACCACTAACAGCTACAAGAGCCGCAAATTCGACGACATCCTCAGCGAAATCAGGGCAACGTTCGCCATCCACCGTTCGGAGGGCACCCACCTGGGGGGTGTCCACCTCGAACTTACCGGCGACAACGTCACCGAGTGCGTAGGAGGCTCGATGGGCCTGGGCGAGGACCAGCTCGATTTAAACTATGAGACATACTGCGACCCCCGCCTCAACTATGAACAGAGCCTGGAGATGGCCTTCGAACTGGCAAGGGAATGGAAGCACAGGGGCTGATTCACCTGCTTTTCGATCGTGACGTGAAAGATGGCATATTCGCTTGATTTGGTTATCTTTTCGAATTGACCACATTTACTCATTTTGATCAACCATCATATATGAAACGCTTCCACTACCTTGCCCTGTCTCTAGTTGTGGCACTTGGAATGGTGGCCTGCAATCAGGCCCCAGACACCAGCAACGCAGACCCTATGGCTGCAGAGACCACAACCGAAGCCGATCTGCCGAGCACCGGAAATTTTGGCAAAACCATTACTGAGGATGGCGCCGTGATGTTGGCTTCCATCGAAGCCGACGTTGTTCCTGGCGAAGAGTACTCTGCTAAAGTTGAGGGCGAAATCGTCGAAGTATGCCAGAAAAAGGGCTGCTGGATGACCGTCAAGAAGGACGATGGCTCTGTGGTACGCGTCACGTTCAAAGACTATGGCTTCTTTGTGCCCAAAGACGCAGCCGGCAAATGGGTTGTCATGGAGGGAGTCGCATTCTATGACACCCTGAGCGTTGCCACCCTTCAGCACTACGCCGAGGATGCCGGTAAACCGGCCGAAGAGATTGCAAAGATCACCGAACCGGAGTATAAGATTACCTTCGAAGCTGAAGGCGTAATCATCAAGGGCAAGAACTGATCCATGTTGCGCATCTTCGGGATCGTTGCCGTTGCCTTTCTGGTGTCGTACTGCGGCACCAGAACCGAGGCTGAGCCTGAGGAGAACCTCACGCTTGTGGCCATGATGAGGGTTCAGGAGGCTGATGTCCTCGCCCTCAGGCAAAAGATCCTCGACGGCGACACGCTGCTGGCCGGCATCCATCTGAAGCATGACTTCATTGATGGAGTGCCGTCATCGCCCGACAAAAACGACCGGAACTTTCCGGAGCTGTCTGCTGCTTTTGTAGAAGCATTCAACGAACTCAAAACAAATCCGGCCAAGACCGAGCAGTTCAACCTGATGATCGCGTCCTGCGTCGATTGCCACGAACAGTTCTGCCCAGGCCCCATCCGGCAAATCAAGAAGCTTCAGATCGAGCAGTGACCAACGCGATCGTAATCCGTGGTGCCCGCGAGCACAATCTTAAAAATATCGACATTGACATCCCGCGAGACCGGTTGGTAGTGATCACCGGTCTGTCGGGTTCCGGAAAATCATCACTGGCCTTCGACACGATTTATGCCGAAGGCCAGCGTCGTTTTATGGAGTCGCTGTCGGCATATGCCCGTCAGTTCCTTGGTATGATGGAGCGGCCGGAGGTCGATTTTATCGACGGTCTGTCTCCCGTGATCTCCATCGACCAAAAGACGACAAGCCGCAACCCGAGGTCTACCGTCGGCACCATCACAGAGATCTACGACTTCTTGCGTCTGCTGTATGCACGCGTGGGTATCCCCTATTCGTATGCTACAGGCAACAAGATGGAGAAACAATCCACCGACCAGGTGGTCGATTCCATCCTCTCGCTGCCCGAGGGCACACGGGCCTACTGCCTCGCCCCCGTTGTGAGGGGTCGAAAGGGCCATTATCGTGAGCTGTTCGAGCAGACACTTCGACAGGGGTTCATCCGCGCCAGGGTAAATGGCGAGTTTGTCGAGATTGAGCCCGGTTACCAGGTCGACCGTTACAAGACGCACGACATCGAAGTGGTGATCGACCGGTTCGTCATCAGCGAGAACAGCCGATCGCGCATCGCCCAAAGCGTGCAATTGGCCCTCGAAATGGCCGACGGTACGGTAGTGCTCGCATTTGAACAGCCGGGTGGCGGATACCGAGACCGCCTGTATTCGCAAAAGCTCTTCGATCCCGAAAGCAACCTCGCCTACGATGACCCGGCCCCGAATTTGTTTTCGTTCAACTCGCCCTATGGTGCGTGCCAAGATTGCGACGGACTCGGCTACCGCTACGATGTCGACATGGACTTACTGTTCCCGAACAAAGACCAGTCGATTAACCAGGGCGGCATCCGCTGGCTTGGAGAGCCTAGGTCGACCTTTGCCTTCAAGCAGCTGAAATCCGTACTGGCAGCGTATAAGCACACCTTTGATACTCCGATACGGGAGTTCTCCGACGAGCTGCTCCATCTTTTGGTATTTGGAAGCGAAGAACAGAAGTTTGACGTGCAGTACGAGTTCAAGTCGCAGCAGGTGACCTACCGGCACGCCTACGAGGGGTTGGCCACCATGATTCGGTCAGATTATGAGGCCAAGGGCAAGGCGAAGTCGAGAGAGAAAGCCCAAAGCTTCATGAACAAGGTGGTTTGCTCGTCTTGCGGTGGCGGCAGGCTCAACCGCGAGGCCCGATCCTACAAAGTCGGTGCCTTCAGCATCGACAATTTGGTGAAGATGGACATCCGTACACTGCGCGACACCATCGACCGTTTGGAGCTGACCGATCGCCAACGGCTGATTGGCAACCAAATCCTGAAGGAAATTCGCGACCGTCTCGACTTCCTGCTGAACGTAGGGCTCGACTACCTGGCACTCGACCGCGAGTCGCTCACGCTCAGCGGCGGCGAAGCACAGCGCATTCGTCTGGCAACACAGATCGGGACACAGCTCACGGGCGTGCTGTACATCCTTGACGAACCGAGCATCGGTCTACACCAACGCGACAACCTGAAATTGATCCGTTCCCTCGAAACGCTGCGTGACCTCGGAAACAGCGTCATCGTTGTCGAACATGACCGCGAAACAATCGAACATGCCGATTTTGTCGCCGATTTGGGCCCGGGAGCCGGTGTGCACGGCGGCCACCTGGTAAGCATAGGCGGTCCCAGCGATTTGGACCCAACATCCTTGACAGCGAAGTACCTGCGCGGTGAATTGGATGTGCCCATGCCCGAGAAACGCCGAGAGGGAAGTGGGAAACACATAACACTGCATGAGGCTCGGGGTCACAATCTCAAAAATGTGAGCCTCAGGATGCCCCTGGGAAAATTTGTGGTGGTAACGGGGGTTAGTGGAAGCGGCAAAAGCTCCATCATCAACCACACCTTGGTGCCTATTTTAAATAATCATGTGTACACGGCTAAAAGTGCCGTGCTTCCATACGGATCCATCGAGGGACTTGAGCACATCGACAAGATCATCAGCATCGACCAAAGCCCGATCGGCCGCACGCCAAGGTCAAATCCTGGCACCTACACCAAGCTTTTCGACATCATCCGCCAACTCTTCTCAGATACCCCAGAGGCGAAGATCCGCGGGTACGACCAAGGCAGGTTCTCCTTCAACGTCAAAGGCGGGAGATGCGAGACCTGCGAGGGCGACGGCCTCCGAAAAATCGAGATGAACTTCCTCCCGGATGTGTATGTGACCTGCGAGACTTGCAACGGAAAGCGCTACAACCGTGAAACACTCGAAATACGCTATAAAGGCAAAAACATCTCGGATGTGCTCAATATGCCAGTGAGCGAGGCGCTGGAGTTCTTTACTGCGGTGCCCAGGGCAAGACGCATCCTGGAAACACTCGATTCGGTCGGCCTGGGCTACCTCACTATAGGCCAATCGAGCACGACACTGAGCGGCGGTGAAGCACAGCGCATCAAACTGGCGAGGGAGCTCTCGAAGATCGGCACCGGCGACACCGTCTACGTTATGGATGAGCCAACCACAGGCCTCCATTTCCACGATGTAAAAATGCTTGTCGACGTCATCCAGAAGTTGGTCGACAAAGGAAATACCGTCGTGGTGATCGAGCATAATCTCGACCTGATCAAAGTGGCCGACTGGGTGATCGACTTGGGACCTGAGGGCGGTGCAAGAGGTGGGGAGATCATTGCCGAAGGGACCCCCGAGCACGTGGCAACCGTTGAGGGCAGCTATACGGGGAGGTATTTGCAGACCGAACTCGACCGCGCATCAACACCACGAATGTAAGAGTGAGCGCAGATCTGTTGGATCGTGCAGATCATAAGATGACGGCGGGAGCGCGGATCGATCAGCTTGATCCGCGCTCCCTCTTTAATCCGTGGTCTTTGTCAATTACAGATAATTTCATCATCTTTTGAAATCTATCAACGTGTCGGAGGTGCAATGTTCTATTTTCTAGCTTTGATTTTCTTGGCGGTCCTCATTGTCGCTTGGATCATCTTCATCTACAACGGTCTCGTGAGGGGCCGCAATTTGGTGAGGGAAGCATGGTCGGGCATCGACGTCCAACTCAAGCGCAGGTACGACCTCATCCCGAATTTGGTCGAGACCGTGAAAGGGTACACCAAACACGAGGAGGGTGTGTTCACGGAAGTCACGCGCCTGAGAAGCGCGGCCATCAACGCCAGCTCGCCGGAGGCCAAAGGTCACGCAGAGGCTGCCTTGACCGCGGGGTTGCGTTCTGTGTTTGCCGTGGCCGAGGGGTACCCCGAGCTGAAGGCCAACGACAACTTCCGCGACCTTCAGCAGAGTCTACAAAAGGTGGAAGATGAGCTGCAGTTGGCCCGGCGCTACTACAACGGCACAACCCGCGAGTACAACACATCGATTGAGAGCTTTCCAAATGTGCTCATCGCCGGTGCCATGGGTTTCAAGCAGGCCGGATATTTTGAGCTTGAAGACGCAACTGAGCGGAATACCCCGAAAGTAGCATTCTGAGGCCGATTATGACCACAAAGGGGTTTATCACAGGAATATTGGTCGGCGTGGTGATGCTTTTAGGAGGGTTCGCACACGCGCAGGAGCGAGTCCTTCAATTCGACTCCTTTGTCGAGGTGCTGGAGGACAACAGCCTGGTTGTGACCGAAACCATCAAAATCAGGGCTGAGGGCGATATCTTCAAGCGAGGTATTGTGCGAAATTTCCCGCTCACACGAAATCTTCCAAATGCGACAAGGCCCATACGTGTTGGTTTCGAAATACTCGAAGTAAAGCGGGACGGGCGAGATGAACCCTATCACACTTCCTCAGGCGTACATCAAATCGACATCTATGTGGGTCAAGAGGATGTCTTTCTAGATATCGGCGGAGAGTACACCTACACGCTAAAGTACCGCACCACCAAGCAGGTCGGTTTTTTCGATGAGTTCGACGAACTTTATTGGAACGTGAACGGAAACGGCTGGGCGCTCATGTTTGACCAGATATCGGCAACCGTAAAACTGCCGAGAGACCTGAACCAACAGGTCTTATCGACGGCTGCTTACACCGGCAGCTATGGAGAATCGGAGTCCGATGCGCTCATGACCCGCACACCGGAGGGCTACTACCGCTGGGAGACAACCAGAGCATTGCAGCCCTATGAGGGTCTTACAGTCGCCCTAAGCTGGCCCATTGGCGTGATCCAGCGGCCAACAGCCGAGGAGCTTGCTCAGGAGGAATTCTACAGGCAATCGGGATACAACCTGATGAAGTATGGTGCCATTTTGATCATGCTGTATTACGCCTTTTTTTGGTTCAGGGTCGGTGTTGACCCTAAGGCGGGTATCATCTTCCCTTTGTTTACCCCACCACAAGGGCTCTCGCCAGCTGCGATTCGTTATATCCGCAAAATGACCTGGGACAACAAAGTGTTCAGCGCATCCATCCTGGGTGCAGCCGTCAAGGGTTGGCTCACGATTTCGAACGAGGACAAGACCTTCACACTTGAACGTACGGAAGGTGGCTCATCGCCGCTTGCTGCCGACGAAAAAGCCGGTTTTGACAAGTTACTTGGTTCAAGATCAAGTTTGGAGATGGACCAAAAGTACCATTCTACGTTTTCGGGCGCCCAAAGGGCTATTCAAAAGTCGCTCGACGCCAAGCACCATAAAGTCCATTTCCACAGGAACACCGGGTATATCGTCGTTGGTGTCTTGCTCAGCCTCCTGATAAGTGCTGGTAGTCTTGTTTTGATTGCCATGTTCGCCGACATCAACGTGGATGACCTTGTGCCGATGATCGTGCTGACGTTCGCCGGTTTTTTCGTGATTCCGTTTCAGGTGACCATGATTAAGTTGATTCGTGATGCCTGGAGTGCCCCCACTTGGCAGTCAATACTGGGTGCATTACTGGTGTCGATCATCGTATTGCCGATAGGCGTCGGATACCTCGTCGCGCTGTTTTGGTTCAGTTGGGAGCTGTCGCAGACACTCTTCGTCGGATTATTGGTGATCTTTATTGCAAATACGGTGTTCGGCATGCTCATGAAGGCGCCCACTTTGGCTGGGCGTAAACTGCTCGACGAGATTGAAGGCTTTCGGATGTTTCTACGGGCAACGGAAAAGGAGAGGCTCGAGTTTTTGCATCCACCCGAGAAGACCCCAGAGCTTTTCGAGCAGTACCTGCCATATGCGGTAGCTCTCGACGTTGAGAATAAATGGGCAGACCAGTTCAGTGACGTTTTTGCCAGGATCCAGCAAACCGAGAACCGCGACTACAGCCCAAGTTTTTACCGGGGTGGTTATGCCCACTTCAATGCGGCCAGTTTCACCAACGACATCGGGAACCGAATGGCGAGCAGCTTGTCGTCGGCCTCGACGTCGCCCAGCAGCAGTTCTTCGGGCAGCGGCGGAGGTGGTTCTAGCGGCGGCGGAGGTGGTGGCGGTGGCGGTGGCGGATGGTAATGTCGGGGATCGGGGATAAGCGATCGGGTTTTGTGATCAGTTGCGTGTTATCTGTTATCTTTGTGTGACTCGGACGCCTGACCCCTCAATGACGCGTGTCTCCTTTGAAAAAGATCGCCAAGTATTTATTCGTCCTGCTCCTGATCGCGTTCGTCGGATCGGTAGTCGTCGTTTTCATTTTCCGCTGGGCTCCTGTTCCCTTCACATCTCTGATGGCACAGCGTCAGATTCAGGCGATTTTCAGTGAAGAGCCATACGTCGAGTACAAATGGTACTCTTGGGATGAAATCAACCCCTACATGGGGATGTCGGTAATTGCCGCTGAGGACCAGAATTTTGCCAACCACCGCGGGTTTGATTTCGAGGCCATTCAAGAGGCAATGGATGAGGCGCGCGATGGCGGACGGTCGAGGGGCGCCAGCACGTTAAGCCAACAAGTGGCGAAGAACATGTTCCTTTGGAACGGCAGAAGTTGGTTCCGAAAGGGCCTTGAAGTCTATTTTACCGTTTTGATCGAGTTATTTTGGCCTAAACAGCGTATACTGGAGGTGTACGTGAACATTGCCGAAATGGGGCCGAACGTTTTTGGCGTGGGTGCAGCCTCGATCAAATACTTTAACGTGGAGCCATCTGAGATTTCGCGACGGCAGGCCGCGCTTCTTGCAGCATCACTTCCTAATCCTCGCACGCACCGAGTTCGTAACCCATCCAACTATATGCGTTCGCGACAATCATGGATACTTCGCCAGGTTAACGGCCTCGGCGGTCTCCAATATCTTGAACAATTCTAATGCCAGCGATTACTCTGTTTAATTGGTCGGCCGGCGAACTCGACTTGGTCCGTTTTCCTGTCCCTCGCGACTACTCCCTTCAGGCATTCAGCACTGCCGACGCCTATATCCTCGACTATGTGGCCCAGAATCACCCCGATGCGATGTCGCCTTGGGTCGTCAACGACGCCTTCGGTGCTTTGACGCTGGGCCTGGCGTCCCGCGGACCTACATGGATCGGCCACAACTGGTCGGCCAAGCATGCAATGGAAGAAAATGCACGACGCAACAACGTTGAGATACCTAGGTCCACGTGGCTTGACGAGGGTGCCTGGCCGGATCAGCCGGGCATCATCGTGATGCAGGTACCCAAGGAATTGGATTTGCTCGAATACCAGCTTTCGATGATATCTCGTACGGCCCCTTCTGGTGTGCCCGTGGTGGCGGGGGGAATGACTCGATACATCCACACGAGCAACATTCGCATGTTTGAGGCCTACTTAGGTGACGTTGCCAGCTCGCTAGCGTGGAAAAAGGCGCGTTTGATAACCGGTGTGACCGCTGGTGATCGGGGGAACCCTTACCCGCCCAGCACGACGTACGTCGACCCACGGACCGGCGCTACGGTCGTTTCGTTACCTGGTGTTTTTTCGTCCGACCACCCCGATCCAGGGTCTTCCCTTCTGGCTCATTCAGTGCCTGCCCTTCAGCCGGGCTCGTCTGTCATGGATTTGGGATGCGGCAACGGATATTTGTTGACTGTTTCGGGGCTGAAAAATGAGGGTTTGCTACTCAACGGCTGCGACGACTCCCAAATGGCGGTGATGTCAACGCTTCGTACGTTGGAGCAAAACGGCTTAAATGGGGACATACGCCACGGCCATGCCACCGTTGATTTCGGCGAGTCGTCGATGGATGTCGTTCTGTGCAATCCGCCTTTCCATCAGGGTCATGCCCGTCACGACCAAATTGCTTGGGAGATGTTCGTCGGGGCGAAAAAAGTGCTGAAAGGCGACGGGGTTTTCTACGTGGTCGGCAACCGCAACCAGGGGTACCACATTCAGCTCAGCAGGCTATTCCGATCGGTCGACGTGCATGCGTCCGACAAGACGTACACCGTCTTCAGGTGTAAAAAATACTGATGTTGAAGAATCCCCAATTTGTGTGTAATTTGCAAGAATGCACAACATGCGCAAACAATACATGAGATGGATACTGGTTAGCCTGCTGCTGCCCGGCTATCTTCTCCTGCTTACCGCCGACAAGGAAACGGATGGCAGTTTTGCGTTTTGGCTCGATCTGACGCTCGACACATCGCTCGGCAAGTCGATCAGCACAGGGCCGGAAAGTTCACAGAATACGCTTCTCATAGGAGAATGGAAGCAGTATCGCCAGGTGAACACCTCGACCACACCAGCTGAGCAGCCAGAAATTCGTGACGTAAAACACACGCAGCGCACAGGACACACACCATTTTTCGAAAGTATTGCAGCAGACGCCGATTCCATCGCGCTGCGCAACTCCGGCTACTGCAGCTATGACGAACGTGCATCATATGCTGTAGACTTTCAATCTGAGCCCATGGAATCCGGGCTTGCAATCGGCGCCCCTTAGTATTCAATGCGCCAGTCACGTCAGCGTTTCGACGTGCAATTCCAAGAAACGCACCTTTTTTCCACATCACAATCTAGCATCCAATGAAACAGAATAATACCACGAAGTTGGTGTTGATCCTGGCTTTCCTTGCGTTGAGTATCTTCTACCTGCAGTTCACCGTCCGTAACGTGCTGCAGAACAGATATATCGATTCGCTTGAGGGGCAGGCTCGCATCACGTACATAGAGGAAAACCAAGAATCGATCAACAACCTGCGTGAGCGCACCCTGAATTTAGGTCTTGACCTTCAGGGTGGCATGCACGTGGCACTTGAGATCCGCACCCCACAGCTCCTCATCGACTTGGCCAACGAGGGCACTGATAGTTTGCTGATCAATTCGATCAGTGCGGCTGACTTGGCATCGGTGGCTAATAACACAGACATCATTGACGAATTCGTGTCTGAGTTCGAAAGCCGCGACAGCGAGGCGCGTCTGAGCCGTTACTATCGTAATGACGGTTTGAATATCACTCGCCGATCGACAAACGAAGAAATCCGTGATTACCTTCGCAACCAGCGCGATGCTGCCATCGACCGCGCCATCGAGATCGTTCGTACACGTGTCGACCGCTTCGGCGTGACCGAACCGTCGATCGTGAAGCAGGGTGCGAACCGCATCATTGTGGAGCTTCCAGGCGTTGACGACGAAACACGTGTGCGCAACCTCCTGCGTGGTGCTGCTCGCCTCGAGTTCCACCTCACGGCCGACCAGAACGAAATGAGCGCGGCATTGAACCGAATCATCACGTACTACAACAGCGAACAAAACGTGACACGTGCCCTCCAGGGCGATACGTCACCGCAAGCGCCTGCGGTAGCCGACACTACTGCTGCCCAGAATGATGTTGCGGCTGCCGACACCACATCATCGGATGAAGTGGCTGCCGACACCACTAATAACGCCGCCGGCAATCCGTTGATTCAGGTGATTCTGCCAGCAAATGACGGAATTTCGTTGGGTACCGTCGCCGGTCGCGACACGGCCCGTGTGAACAAATTGATGTCGGCCCCTGCGGTTCGCGCCATGTTGCCACGTAACACGAAACTGCTTTGGACCGCCAAGCCTGTCTTTACCGACGAGAGCGGCATGGGTTTCTACAACTTGCTGCCTGTTCGTTCCGAAGCTGAACTGACCGGAGAGGTCATCACAGAGGCACGCCCTGATTTCGACCCGTTCACCAATGCCCCTCAGGTATCGATGAGAATGAATACCGAAGGAGCACGGGTTTGGTCGCGGGTTACCGGAGCCAACATTGGCAAGCCAATTGCGATCGTTCTCGATAACCTCGTTTACACCTATCCGAACGTACAGAACAAGATCTCGGACGGCAACAGCTCCATCACGGGTATCGGAAGCCTCACCGAGGCAGAAGACCTTGTGAACATCTTGATGTCGGGTGCCCTTCCGGCGCCGCTCGATATCGTCGAGGAGCGCACGGTTGGTCCATCGTTGGGAGCCACTTCCATCCGCCAAGGCTTCCTGTCCGTCGTGCTCGGTCTTGCCATCGTGGCCGTCTTCATGTTCTTCTACTACAAGATGGCCGGACTTGTGGCCGTCATCGCGTTGTTGCTCAACATTGTATTCCTACTTGGAATCATGGCTGCATTCCGGGCGACTTTGACGCTTCCTGGCATTGCAGGTATCGTTCTCACTATTGGTATGGCCGTCGATGCCAACGTGCTCATCTTTGAGCGTATACGTGAGGAGCTAGACTCAGGCAAGAGCTACAAGGCCGCCGTGGAGGCGGGCTTCGCAAATGCCCTGAGCGCCATCCTCGACTCGAACATCACAACCTTCCTGACGGGTGCCATCCTTTACAGCTTCGGTGTTGGACCTATTAAAGGTTTCGCCGTTACGTTGATGGCAGGTATCGTGGCGTCGCTGTTCAGCGCGCTTGTTATCACCCGCTTGTTGGTCGACACCCTTACACGCAAGAAGGCCATCAGCCTGGGCTGATTAATAGGAGCATAACACATGAGAATCTTTAAAAACACCAATTTCGATTTTATCGCCGGCCGCAAAATCGCCTACATCGTATCGGGCGGCCTAGTGCTTTTTTCCATCGCAATTATCCTGATCAGGGGTATTGCGTATGGTATTGACTTCAAAGGCGGCCAGGAATTTGTCCTTGAGTTTCCGCAGCCAGCCAGCGTGACCGAAACGCGTGAGTTGCTTACTAACGCGCTCGGCACTCAGCCTGAGGTGAAACAGTTCGGCTTAGCCGTAGACTTGCTTATCCGCACGGAAGCAGTCGACGATCCTGAGCTGCTCTTGAACACCATCATGACCACCCTGACCAATGCCAACCCGGACAACGTGCCGGTGGTGATCAAGTCGGACACGGTTGGCCCACGTTTTGCCGAGGATCTGAAAAGGGGCGCACTCTATTCCGTCATTTCGGCACTCGTCGTGATCTTCCTGTACATCTTGATTCGCTTCAAGAATTGGACATTCTCGATGGGCGCCATAGCCGCCTTGGCTCACGACGTTCTTGTAACGTTGGGCATTCTGACCTTGGCAAATCGACTGCTGCCGTTCAGCATGGACATCGACCAGAACATGATCGCGGCATTTCTGACCATTGTGGGTTATTCGCTCAACGATACGGTTGTTATTTTCGACCGAATTCGCGAAAATAAGACCATTCACAAAGCAACACCATTTAAAGATGTGGTAAATCGCAGCGTTAATGATACATTGTCAAGAACCGTTATTACAACAGGAACAACCTTGTTTGTAGTATTGGTGCTGTTTATCTTTGGCGGTGAGGTGCTGAAAGGCT
>CAYWCV010000011.1:0-34396 GCA_964456845.1 uncultured Chitinophagales bacterium
CGCCGGGTGGGGTCAGCAGTGTCAAGCTCAACAAATCCGCGACGACTGCCACTTGCACGTCGTTTTCGTGGGCAGCATCAATAAATGGTTTGAGATCGCGGATGCGTCCGTCGCTGGCAGGGTATGCAAACAAAGCGCCGAACACATGTTCGTCGGCTGGATCGAAGGCTTCGGCTGAGGCGATTTTTAGCTCGATGCCAATCGGGATGGCCCGGCTGCGCAGAACGTCGAGTGTCTGCGGGTTGCAATCGTCTGCGGCAAAGAACAGGTTGGCATTCTTGCGACCGCCCTTGCGCATGGCATAGAACATCGACATCGCTTCAGCGGCGGCCGTGCCCTCGTCGAGCAGCGATGCATTTGCCAGCTCCATGCCAGTCAATTCCATGACCATCGTCTGAAAATTGATCAGCATCTCAAGACGACCTTGTGCTATTTCAGCCTGGTACGGTGTGTAAGCGGTGTACCAACCCGGATTCTCCATGATGTTGCGGAGAATCACATTCGGTGTGATGGTGTCGTGATATCCCATGCCGATAAAGCTGCGCCAGATCTTGTTCTGTGACGCGAGTTGTTTGAAATCGCGCAGAAACTCGGCCTCCGTCTTGGCCTGCGGAAGATTCAGCTCGTTCGCAAGGCGAATGCCGGAGGGCACCGTCTGGCCGATGAGCTCGTCGAGACTAGCAGCCCCGACAATTGGGAGCATTTTTGCGATATCTTCGGATGTAGGCCCATTGTGACGGGCATCAAACGCCTCTCTGTAAAGCGAGTAGTTAGACATGGGATTTGGTCAAAAGCGATGTATTTGGGAGTTTATTCTCCCACAAAATGACAGACACATAAAATACGGAAATCTATGCTTTTCGTTCCGTTGCAGGCCCACCAAAAAAGATTAATGGGTGAGCTTATACATGTCGGAAATAACAGCATTCCCCTTCGCATCCGGGCGCTCGGCGATCGCCTTGGCCTGCACGAAATAAAGCAGATAATCGGCCCCGCCGGCCTTCGAGTCGGTACCACTGAGGTTGAATCCGCCGAAAGGCTGCGCGCCCACAAGTGCACCGGTACACTTACGGTTGATGTACAAGTTGCCGACGTTGAACTCCAACACCGCCTTCTTGATGCGATCCGGATTCGAGCTGAAGTAAGCGCCTGTGAGTCCGTAGCGGGTGCCGTTGGCGATTTCGAGGGCGTGGTCGGTGTCTTTTGCGCGAATAAACGCCACAACCGGACCAAAAATCTCTTCCTGAGCAATACGTGCATTCGGGTCTACATCGCGGAAGATGGTTGGCTCAATATAATAGCCCTCAACGTTGGTCTTGGCGAGATTCCCTCCCATTACAAGTGTGCCTTCCGTTTTGCCGATCTCGATATAGCTCATGATTTTGTCGACGGCCTTCTGGTTTACGACGCAGGTGACGCGTGGATTATCTTTGGCCTCACCGATGGTTAGAGCCTTGGTGAGGGCGACGGCTTTTTCGAGCACCTGCTCGTAAACACTTTCAACCACGATGGCCCGCGAGCCGGCCGAGCACTTCTGCCCTTGGAAGCCGAAAGCCGACTGCACAATGCCAAGGGCGGCCGCGTCGAGATCGGCGTCGTCGTCGACAACCACGGCATTCTTGCCACCAAGCTCGGTGACCACGCGCTTGATGAAATTGCGGTCAGGATGCGGCTTGGCAGCCTGCTCGGTGATGTGCAGACCTACGGCCAACGAACCCGTGAAGTTGATGAAACGGGTTCTAGGACTCACGACCAAGGTCTCGCCGACTTCCATATTGTCGCCGGTGATGAAGTTGAACACACCTTTCGGCAAACCGACCTCCTCGAAAATGTCAGCGATGAGCCAGCCCATCATGGGAGAGTCGGGCGATGGCTTTGCCACTACCGTGTTGCCGGCCACGATGGGTCCAGCCGCCATTCCGAGCGTGATCGCAAACGGGAAGTTCCACGGCGATATCGACACGCCGGCTCCGAGTGGGACGTACACGGTGCGGTCGACGTCGCCGAACGAGTCGATCACCTCCATGCCCTTGTCGAGCTTGAGTGCCAGGCGGGCATAGTAGTCGAGGAAATCGATGGCCTCGCAGGTCTCGGCGTCAGCCTCGATGAAATTCTTGCCCACTTCAACCGCCATCCAGGCGTTGATTTCCATCCTGCGGCGACGGATCACGTCAGCAGCTCGGAACATGTAGTCGGCGCGCTTCTCGGCGGACACGTGCTTCCATGTGGCGAATGCTGTCCAGGCAGCTTCGAGGGCACCCTCGGCTTGGGCTTTGCTCGCCATTGGGAAGTGGCCAATCACTTCGCTCAAATTTCCTGGGTTCACGCTTTCGAACGTGCCATTGTCCCCGTCGACCCACTCCCCGTCTATGAAATTCTTGTACGATTTGCCCAGCTTCCCCTTCAATTCACGGATGGCGGTTTTTTGTCCCGCGTCGATGGTTGGATCCGAAAAATCAAGATAAACTTCGTTTGCAAAGCGTGTGTCAGACATGGCGGGATAATTTTTGGGTTCTCGAGTAACAATTTTAAAAAATGTTCACATCGGCAAGATGTGGACATTAGATCAGAAAAGGGATTTTTTGATAAGAATAGCTTGACAATATACCCAGACTTTGACTTCTATGCCAATTAGCCCCATCGCGACACCCAACATACACCCGATTTTACTTGAAAATGGGCTGATTGCTTGGTAGCTTACGGAACTGACGACACATCCCAAATAACTACTAGTATGAGCAAAATTAAAGTAGGAATTAACGGCTTTGGTCGCATTGGGCGACTTGTTACCCGTTACATATTGGCCAACTATGCCGACAAGATTGACATTGTAGGTGTGAATGACCTTACAGATGCAGCAACTCTTGCCCACCTGTTCAAATTTGATTCTTCGCAGGGCAAATTTAATGGTGAGGTATCGGTTGACGGAAACGACATCATCATTAATGGCGACCGTATCGGTATCACTGCAGAAAAAGATCCAGCAAATCTGAACTGGGCCGCACTCGGCGCCGAGGTCATCATCGAATCGACAGGCTTCTTCACCAAGAAGGAGGCCGCTGAGAAGCACCTTGCGGCTGGTGCAAAGAAAGTTATCATATCGGCACCGGCAACCGGTGACGTGAAGACGGTTGTTCTCGGCGTAAACGACGAGATCATCGACAAAGACACAAATATCTACTCGAACGCTAGCTGCACCACCAACTGCTTGGCACCAATGGTGAAGGTCCTCGACGACAACTTCGGTGTTGTTAAAGGATTCATGACCACCATCCACGCCTACACGGGCGACCAGCGCCTGCTCGACGCACCTCACAAAGACCTGCGTCGTGCACGTTCCGCAGCCTTAAACGTAGTGCCTACATCGACAGGAGCAGCAAAAGCAGTGGGCTTGGTATTGCCCCACTTGAAGGGTAAACTTGACGGCGGTGCTGTGCGCGTGCCCGTACCAACAGGCTCATTGACCGATTTCGTGGTCGAAGTTAGCAAAGAAACAACCGTCGAAGAAGTATTGGCCGCTTTCAAAGCAGCTGCCGACGGACCAATGAAGGGCATTCTCGAGTACTCGACCATGCCATTGGTTTCGACCGACATTGTCGGCGATCCGCACTCCTGCATCTTCGACGCCGAGTTGACGAAAGTCAGCGGCAAGATGGTGAAGGTGATCGGCTGGTACGACAATGAGGCTGGCTACAGCGCCCGTACTGCAGAGCTCATTTTGCGTATCGTCTAATCAACTTTAATTAGGCAAGCTTATTAAATGAAGAGGCCGGGTCAGGATCACTCCTGCCCGGCCTTTGTCATTTTAAGTCATTACTTGTCGGTAGCGTAGCCCCAACGCTTTTGGGCTATTGCCTCAATAGTTGTAGTAGAGTGGCGAGTCGGGTCCGACGGGAATACCCGTAAGCACCCAAATGACGAGCACCACGATGCTCAGAACGAGGAACATAATCGAGTATGGCAACATCAGTGATATGAGCGTGCCAATTCCCAGGTCTTTCTGGTACTTCTGTGCATAGATGATCACCAACGGGAAATAGGCCATCAGTGGCGTGATGATGTTCGTGAAGGAGTCTCCCAGACGATAAGTGGCTTGGGTGATTTCAGGCGACAAACCCATCAACATCAACATGGGCACAAAAATTGGGGCCATCAACGCCCATTTGGCCGACGCGCTGCCGATGAACAGATTGATGAAACCCGTAAAAATCAGGAAGGATATCAACAGTGGGATACCTGAGAAGCCAATCGCACTCAAGAACTCCGCACCATTAATGGCCGTAATTACACCCAGATTCGACCAGTTGAAGAACGCAACGAAGTGGGCTGCAACGAACGCAAGCACGATATACGAGCCAAGGCTGCTCATGCTGTCAGCCATCATTTCGGCTACTGTTTTGTCACTCTTTATTTTGCCGACCACAATACCATAGATGATTCCGGGGATAAGGAAGATGAACATCATCAAGGCGACGATGGAGTTCAAGAATGGGGTTATGGTAAGCAAAGCGTTCATATCTCGGAGCACGCCATTCTCAGGAACAACCAAAAGGGCAATGAGAATGCTCACTATCAAGATGGATATCCCCGCCCAACGCAGTCCCTTCCGCTCTATGGGTTCTATCGGCTTAGAGATACTGTCGTCGACCACATCGCCGTGGTACTTACCAAGGCGTGGTTCGACAATTTTCTCCGAGACATACCAGCCAACCATCGTATACAAGGGCACCATCACAATCATCAGGTAGTAATTGGCAGCCGCATTAACGGTATAAGACTGGTCCAGTAGCTGTGCCGCAGGTTCTGTAAAGCTGGCAAGCAACGGATCGAGCGATGTCACAATCAGATTGGCGCTGAATCCACCCGACACACCGGCGAAGGTCGCTGCCAATCCTGCCAGCGGATGCCTTCCGGCACTCATAAAAATTACCGCACCCAATGGGATCAATACAACGTAACCTGCATCGACGGCCATGCTCGACATGATGCCGGCAAAGACGAGTGCAGCCGTGAGCAAACTGTGGGGCACCTTTAAAACAAACGTTTTGAGTGCGGCCCCGATCATTCCCGTCTTGTCGGCGACCCCAATGCCCAACATCACAACCAACACCATTCCTAAAGGCGCAAATCCGGTAAAGGTAGCCGGCATCTGTGTGAAGATGCGGATCACGTTCTCTTTTGAGAACAAATTGATGGCTTCTATGGTCGCTTTAGTGCCAGGGTGTACCGCATTCACACCAAGCAACGCAGCAATCCACGACCCAAAAAGAACCATGAGTATTAGAATAAAAAACAGGGTGACTGGGTCGGGCAGCTTGTTTCCGACGTACTCGACAAAATCCAGAAACCGTGTAAGTAACGATCGTTTCGGCTTAGACATTTGATAAGGACTGAGGATTGGGGATTAAGGACTGAAGTAAGAAATAAGGGATAGGGTAGGGATAGAGGAGAGAATAAGGAAGATATTGGAAATATTTTTGGAGGTTTTCAAAATGTCCAATGTCCAATGTCCAATGTCCAATGTCCAATCTGCAATCTGCAATTTTCAATACTCAATACTCAATACTCATATTTCCACAAAATGTCGACCCCGCTTCTTCGGTCGTTGCCCTGCGTCACCATCAACAGTAGGTTTCGCCTTATGTAGTACTCAAGAACGACTCGCGTGACGGCATCGCTGCCCCCGAGTTCGTTCAATACGGCGACAAACAGTTTATCCGTTATATACTTGCCTGCCTTGACGCTTGTGGTGACCATTTCACCCTGGCGATTGGAGTCGATTTGAAGTAGATCGATGCCCAACGACTCGGTTGCCAAGCTTTCCACCCTGTCGACTAGCACGCCAATGGCAGCATCTCTCGCTAATGCACTTCCGCCTCCACCACCGCTGAACGACTGCTGCCAGTTGAAGAGTGCACCGAACGGTTTACCAAAGAGCGTGTAGCTGATGATGTTCTCAAGCTCCATTTCCGGATTGCTTGCAAAATCGAATATGGGCTCATCTACGGTTCCGCCAATTAAATAGCGAATCTCGATGTCTTCAGGGACCTTAAGCTCATACAGGGAGACAATATCCAATGCAGGGTTGGTGGGGTCGCCGCTGAATGTGAGCTGTCCTCGCTTAAGCTGAAACCGTTTCCCATATTGCATCGCATACCCCTGCCTCGTACCCAAACTCCCAAATGCCATCAGGTCTGATCCACGGTCTTTAAGCACATCCATATCCCCTTGCAGCTCAATGGCCAATTCCGGTGATGTTCGGTTTCGCATCCACACATTGGGGTCTACTTGAACCCTCATTCTGATGCTGAGACTGTCGTATATGGATGGCGCCTCGATTGGCTCCTCACCCTCCAGTTGAACATCCTCCACAGTGCGCTCGCCAAAATTATCTAGAAAAACGTTGGCACTGTTCACGATCATCGATCCTGTGAGATCCGGACGCTGAATGGTGCCACTCAATGTGCCGTCGAAGCTGACAACCATGCGTGCGTCTCGAGTGTCAGAGATATTAAACTGCCTGGCTCTCATATCCACAGCTACTTTGCCTGGGCCAAAACCATCCAATTGTATGTAGCCTCCAGCCAGAAAGTCGCCTGCGCCACTGCGAACCGCCAAAGACTCAAATTCAACCCGATCTCGATTGAAGATAAAGTCAGCACTGATGTTACGTAAGGTCACATTACCTGGCAGAATATGGATGCCCGCATTTCGCAACCGAAGGCTGCCATCAAAATTGGGTTGACCAATGGTACCGCGCAAATCGATGCGGCCATCGATGGTTCCGACAAGCTGATCGGCATATTCCGGAGGCAGAAACTGGCTCACCAATGCGAGGTTGAATCCCTCGGCATCCAGACGACCATCAACCGGATCGGACGATTCTGGTACCAACTGGGAGAAATTCCGCAAGTCCAAATTGAAGGGCAGATTAAAAGACGAATTGAACACCTGCTGACCTGCTGCATCCATGATAGCCGTGCACGACAACTGCTTCAGCGCATGATTGTATTCCCAACCAAGTACGATGCGTTCGGCTGGGATTCCACCGATAGTGCCATCTTGCAACGATACCCCGCCAGCCAGCATTGGGTTTCCGGCCTCTCCGCTCAGCTTGGTGGATGCATTTAGTACTCCCGTAAGTTGCGGCAACCCAAGCTGTATCAACACGTCGGTGTATTCAGACAGATCAAGCGAGTCGACCGTTATTTCAGCATCTGCCAACTGCTCGAAAAACTGATCTTCGAACGCAATGGGGTCGCCCAACCTGAACGGCAGGTCAAATATGGCGTTCAACAAAATTTTCCCCTCATCTTTTGCGAGAAAGTTACCCACCAATTTCTGATGATCTATAACTGCCTCTACCGTGATCGTGTCAATCATAAGCTCCTGCCATGAAAACTCAGTGAAATTGACGTCCGTTTGAATGGACAGATTGTCTTCGGCATAGGCAATCGAAGCACTACCCGTCATATAACCTGCGATGATTGGCTGAGTCATCAATCCTGCCTGCAATGCTTCGAGGTTTACGTTTGCAGCATCAAGCCATAATGATGTGCTGTCGGCGGACTGATATCGAACTTGAAGCAATAGCTGGGCATCAGGTTCAGCCCGGAGCACGAGCGTATCTGAACGAAACACCCCACTAGCATATGTCATGTTAAAGCGCCGGTCTTGACGGTATGTCCTCGCCGGACCCCGAATATCAAATGACGACGTCGACAGCCTCAAGGTATCCGATTCCAAACCGTAGTTACCCGATATGCTGATTCCAGATTCCGTCTGTGCGTTCAACTCGAATCCAAATTGCCCTCGATAATCCCTGCCAGATATCGTCCCACGGCTGGTAAAGCGCATGTCTTCAAGTTCTGTACCGTTAAAAACCGGCGACAGGACATCAAGCTCCGCTTGGTATGATGGCGAATTCTGCACACTCATCACATACTGCCCTACAACTCTTCGTACCGTGATACTGTCGTAAGCAACATCGTCTAACGCAATAATCGCAACAAGTTCGGGGGCGATGGCCCCCTCTTCGACCCTGCCTCGAATTTCACCTTTTGCCTGCAGATATTCGACGCCGACAAATGAGGCCAAAGGCTGAAGATTCTTCAGATCGAGATTGAACACCATATTGTTCGATGGACGAAATACATCATCAATATCGAAATCTCCGCTGAACTGCCCATCTGCTATATCGGATGTGAGCGAGGCATGCTCTATGAACATCCGGTTGCCTGCAAGTGCAATATTGGCTTCGACCCGATCAATCTTCGTCTGATTAATCCAGCTGCTGTCGGCATTTAATGCCAGAGTCATCGTGCGTTTCGATGTGTCGATGCCGATGCCAGACACGACCAAATCAGCGTTCAAATCGGTCGACAGCTCTTCAAGCCCCACTATCTTTGATAGATCAAACCGTTGTGCACTAACCTTGAACTCATATACAGGCAAATCAATGTCAAGTGTTGAGCTTCCCGATGCCGACAGTGTGCCGTTACCGATCGTTGCAACCATTGAGTGAATGAGTAACTGATCTCTGATACTGCCTTCAAATTCGACCTTGTCGACTTTTTGACCGTCAACTTTGATGTCTGTGAGCACGCCTCCAAAATTGCTGATCATCTCTCCAAGCACAAATCCGGTTCCATTGGCGTCGATCTGGCTTTTGAATGAAATTGGCACTGTTTGCGAAAGATCAAGTTGACGCAAATTTGGGATGTCGGCCACCAATGTGGCGCTCCAGTTAGAACGATCCGAAACAAGATCAGACAGTGTTACACGACCTCCCATCCGATTGTTACCGGTACGGATGTTCATCTCTGCCGTTGTCTGACCATTCCGTTTTGTTATGTTTGACTCGATTTCACCAAAACGGTATGACTGATATTCGAAATTCGAAATCTGGACTTTCGAATCGCCCACGATGCTCGACGGATCGACAAAAGGCATCCAACCTGCAAAAACTGCTTCACCGTCGTCGAAAGTCACACCAGCCAGATCTTCAATGTCCATGTAGTCACCGATCCGAAAACCCGGAGAATGGATGCTCACGGCAGAAAGGCCATAAACGGATTCCCTTTCGTCGACCATCGCGGCAATCGTCAGAACGTCTCTGCTTCCGTCTCGTACGTGCGCAAGGACTTCTAGATTGCGGTTCGATCCCTTCAATGAGATATCAAGGTCAAGATTTTGGACCAGTTGAGGGTCGATATACGTGTTTACATCAACGGAGGCCAATGGCTCGATCTCGATATGTGCATCGAGGCTGTCGCCCGAAACAAGATAGCGACCAGCAACCGCAGCAAACGATTCGCCATACCGTAACAGCACATTATTGATGCTAACGGCATCGTCATCGGCCATCGCTGACAGCTGCAAGCCCAAGTTGCCGTCCAACGCACGATGGTTGACCTCAAGATTCAATGATCTAACGTGCGCCTGCCACGACGATTCCAACATCCGAAAGCTGCCCGATGCCGAAATGTCGGAAAGACGGATATCGTCGGCAGATGCAGCAGTCATGTCTTGATAGGTTACAGCCCCGCCATTCAGGTAAATGTCGCTCACTACAACACTCCAAACCGCACCCGGTTCTTGTGGATCTTCGGATTGTGGAATGAGCGTCTCATAGTTGAACGTGCCCGCAGAATCTTGCTCTATGTGGACTGACAATCCATCGACCACTAGCATTTCGATGAGGATTGACTTGCGAAGCAACGGCCAGATGCTGTATTCAATGCGCACGGTGTCAGCTGATAACAATGTGTCGGCTGCAATCAGATAGACATTCTCGAAGCGGATGCCCTTGTACAAATCACCTCGGACGCTTCCTATCTCGAGGCGTGCGCCCGTCATGTCGGCAACAGACTGCTCAATAGACCTCACAACCTGGCTGCGTAAAACGTCTGATTTCAATGATAGGCGCAGACCAACCACGACCGCAGCAACGATAGCCGCTATAACCCCAAGCCGGACAATCCAATTGCGATATGATGCAGACTGATCGCTCAAAATGATTGCCCCAGACTAAAATGAAACCCCCAGCGGTCGATAGGCTTACCATAATTCACTCCGTCGAGGATGTTGATGTCGTCATTGTTCGGATTCACTTTCCAGGCCACATCGAAGCGCACAGGGCCAACGGGGGTTACATAGAAGATCCCGCCACCCAAACCGACTTGCATGGCTCTGTCGTCGCTGTTCGGAAATCCGGGCCATTTTTCCCATACTTGGCCAGAATCGACGAAGGTACTGATGCCAAACTGCGGGATGAGGCGATCGAGTCCAATCCGAACCTCCCCGCTGAATTGCATCAAATAGCGTCCACCAGTCGGAACATAGCGGTCGAATGCCCCTTCCTCATCGAAAAGTGGGCGTTTGGGACCGAGCTGATTTTCGTACCAGCCTCTCACCGAACCGTAACCACCCGAGTAGAACTGAATATTTGGGGGCAAACTGTCTGCCATGGCACCGATTGTGAACCCACCTACCCCACGTAACGCAAGTTGGAGTTTGGGCGTCACATCAATGTATCTTCGGGCATCTACATACAGTTTCTGATACGTGTAATCGCCCGACTTAAAGAATCCGGACAGTTCGAGGGATGGCCGAACAACCCAGCCACGCTGCACGGTGAACAACTCGTCTGCATATAGCGCACTCAATTCGAGAGCTGAAATGGTGTACTGTTCCACGTCGTCGGGAAGCGTGGCCCTTTCGTTAAAAACGTCGACTTTGTTTCCCGAAAAGGTGTACGCAAGTGTCGAAGTGAACTTATAACCATATTGATAGATATACGAGTTACGAATACCACCTCGCCGCCATCGATAGGCCTGTTCGAGCCTTCGTTCAGCAAATGGAGATACGATCAGAGTACTGTTCGTGTTACCAACGTACGGCAACGTATAATCGATGTTCGCGCGTTGGCTGATGAATGTGACTCGGCCGCTCACGCCAAAGCTGTGCATTAGCCCAAAGGGGTTTCGGTGCGTCCACGAAACTTGCGTCCGTAACAACTCCCGGTTGCCGACACCTCCCATGACCTCAACTTTTCGCAGGGGATGTTCGCGCATCCGAATGCTGACGGTGACGGTCGAGTCGACGGGTTGCTGTGGCAAGCCGACGGTAACAAAACGGATTAAGTGATGTGAATACAACTGTTGTTGGGCATTGTCGAGTCGACGTTGACTAAATGGGTCTCCTTGACTCAAAACGGCTTCCTTGAGTATGAGCGATGTTGATGCTGTTGTATTTCCCTCAACCAGAATGGAATCGAAATGTGTTTCAGGGCCTGGTCGAATGACAAACTCCAGCTGTGAGCTGTTACGGGTCGAATCGATCTCTGTGCGAACGGACGTCTGCGAGAAGGCATAACCCCGGTTTCGTACGGTGGCATTCAAGTACCCTACTGTTTCGGGTTCGAGGATGGGCTCGTAACGACGACCCTCTCGTAGCGGCAGCCGTCGCATGGCTCGTTGAAAGTCTGAGCTTTCTCTCAAAACTTCCGCTGTGAGAGAGTCGGTGTCCCACACAATGCTTATTCGTTCCGTCTCAATAAAAGGACCTTCCTGAATTACGAATTTCACTTTCCGCTGCCACGATTTTCGACCTTCCAGGATCTGGTAGGCAATGACAGGCTGCGTGAAACCGCGCCGGCGGTAGAATCGCTCAAGACGGATTGCGTCGCGTTGCACTTCGTCGTCGTCGAGATACCATCGCTGCTTCGACTTCATTCGAAGGCGCTGAAAAGCACCCGGCTGTTCAGTGGCAATGATTTCGCGAAGCACCACATCCGAGTAGGTCAGGTTGCCGTCGAAAAGCACGTGGCTCACTTGGATACGGTCGCGAGGGGCAGGAAGGGAAGATTCCTGCGAGTGGGCAGTGCCGGCCATTGCGACGAGGGCCCCTGCGTAGAGGATAAGATGTCGCAAGGTCAACAAATGTCAAGGGGCTAATTGGGATCGCAGCGTGCTGAGACCGAAGAGCAGGCCGGATCCTGCAGCCATGGAGCCGGCTATGGAGGTGTCGAGTCCCGCGGCTATGAAAAGCCCAATAATCGCCGATAGCACCGCTATAAGGACACTCGAAACGATCATGCCGTGTACCGTTTTGCTTATGAGCCTGCCTGCTGCCGGCGGCACGATGAGAAATGCAACCACCAAAATGGCGCCGACACTTTCGAAAGCCGCAACCGTGGCCAAAGCAACTCCCGTCATGTATGCGAGATGTACGCCTCGAGTAGGAATTCCGGTGACCTGGGCGAACGACTTATCGAAACTGCTCAACTTCAACTCTTTGTACATCAGTAGAATGATGCCCAAATTCACCAATAAAGCCAAACCTAAAAGCCATACAGCCCTCGGGCCAATGTCGTAACCACCGACGTTAAAGCGTTGCCAAGGGGAGTACACCAATTCGCCGTACAGCACACAGTCCAAATCCAAGTCGATGTAACCTGCATAGGCCGATATCAAGATCACGCCAATGGCAAACATCGTAGTAAACACAATGCCCATGCTGGCATCCTCCCTGAGCCGGCCCCTTCGGCCAATCCGTTCAGTCATCCATACCAATATGAGTGCAAAGAGGGCCGCAAATGGCAGCATCACCCAGGTGTCTCTGCTGCCCGATATGATAAATGCAACGGCAATACCCGGCAAGACGGCATGCGACATGGCGTCTCCCATAAGCGGCTGCCGATTCAGCTGCAGAAAGCTTCCCGCCAAGGCACAGGTAACAGCCACCAAAAGGGCGATGATCACAATCCAAAGCAATGCGCTCATGCTTCGTCCTCCTTGCCGTAAGGTATCTTCGATTTGTGAGGATCTGACTCAGGGTAACCGAGTTTGATTGCCAGTTGAGCCTCAATTTCGGGGGTGATGATGTGCTCCATGCTGTCGGCATCCTCGTGCACATGATCGTCGGCAATGGCCAAAAGCTCAGTGAGGTAGGTTTCCCACAGACGGTGTACACGCACGAGCCTTCGGGCTTCGTCCCTGCCGGGCTTGGCAAGCCTCCATTGACCCGTTGCATTCTCCGCCTGCTTCACCCAGCCCCTCTGAATCAGACGCTTCATGGTGGCCTCGAGTTTCGATGGAGCCGTGGGCCGCCATTCGGCAATTTGAGCCATTGTGAACCCAGGCTGCTCCAAGTTGTTTTCGTGCATCATCCACAGCGTCTTCACCAAGTGATCCTCATCGATTCGACGCGATTGAGCACGATGCGAGCGATACTTGCTCAACGCACCATACTTCGGGGCAATGATCATAGACACGAACAGCAAAACGGACGCCGCCACAACCATCCATGGACCCGTAGGCATGCGAGGCGCCATGTAGCTGATAAGGCTGCCAATAACGGCTGCACTAGCCCCAAATGCACCCGAAATCATCAGCATCGTACTGAGACGATCAGTCCAATATCTGGCTGTGGCAGCCGGAATGATCAAAACAGCCGCCATCAAGATGACTCCGACTGCCTGCAGACCCGTGGTGAGCACCACCACCAAGAGCGCCGTTTCGATGTACCGAATAACCGGCCTGTCGTAACCCAAGCTTTTGGCATATTGCGGATCGAACGTTCGCACCCTGAGTTCCTTGTATGCGAAACGCACTGTCAGCAGCACGAAAATGCACACGAAGCTCAGGAATATGACATCTGCGGGAAGCAGCGATGCGGCCTGGCCGAACAGAAACTTGTCGAGCCCGCTCTGGTTGCCCGATTCCTGCGCCTGAACGATTCCAAGAAGCATCACCCCTATCCCAAAAAAGACCGACAAGATCACACCAACGGCTGTGTCGGCGGTCAACGTCGTTTTTCTAGTGATGAGGTCCATGCACCAAAGGCTCACCCATCCGGCTACTACAGACCCCGAAAAGAGAATCCAAGGCTCTTTATCGCCAGTGATCATGTAAGCCAGGATAACCCCCGGCAAGATGGCGTGTGCGACCCCGTCGCCGATCAGGGCCTTGCGCTGCAGCAACGTGAAAGAACCTACAACACCTGCGGTAATGCCAATAAGCATCGTTCCGGCTGTGACCATCAGCAAGTTGGGATCGGTCAATATGTAAAGCCAACCATCAAACACGCCGGTCATGTCTGATCATACCCGACTCTTTGGTCAGCTCTGCCACCTTCGACAAGATGTTCAGCTGACCACCGAATGTACGGGATAGATTCTCGTTGTTAAAAACTTCCTCTGTCGGACCGGCTGCCACCTTTCGCATGTTGATCATCATCACCCAGTCGAAACGCTCTTGGACGGTCTGCAGATCATGATGCACCAATAGTACTGTCTTGCCTGTGCTACGGATTTCGTGCAAAAGGCTGATGATGCGCTCCTCTGTGGAGACGTCGACACCGGCAAACGGTTCATCCATCAGATATAAGTCGGCCTGCTGTGCCAGCGCCCGTGCCAAAAAGACCCTCTGCTGCTGGCCACCCGACAACTGGGAGATCTGCCGGTCGGTGTATGCCTCCATACCGACACGCTCGAGGGCATCCATCGCAATTTCACGGTCGACACGTCCTGGTCGTCGAAACAACGGCAGGCGCCCATATCGCCCCATAAGGGCCACGTCCATGACAGTTACAGGGAAGGTCCAATCTACCGATTCACGCTGCGGCACGTAGGCAATGCGGTCTCGGACCTTGTCGATCGGTTGGCCAAATATCCTCACTTCACCGGATGCCAGGGGCACAAGACCCATCACCGCCTTTAGCAATGTGGTCTTGCCGGCACCGTTCGGACCAATAATGGCAACCAAATGACCCGCTGGAAGCTGACAATCGACGTCCCAAAGCACTGGACGCTTGTCGTATGCCACCGTCAAATCGTGGATGTCGACCGGATGGTCGCTGGTTGTGTTCAATTTCATAGGGTACCGCCTAATGCCTTGACAATCGTGTTCATGTTATGACGTACCATCCCGATGTATGTTGCGCCGGGCTCGCCTTCGCCACCTAAGGAATCGCTGTATAGCAAGCCTCCCTCAACCACCATGTGGCCCCGCTGTCGGGCGCCTGCGATGACCGATTCAACCGATCTGGGCGGTATTCCAGATTCGATAAAAATAGCCGGTATCTTGTTGTCGACCACATATGACACCAACGACGACACATCGCGCACACCATATTCGCTGACCGTGCTAATACCCTGTAAGCCGCGGACTTCAATGCCATAGGCTCTCCCAAAGTAACCGAATGCATCATGCGCCGTAATGAGGATTCTGGAATCGGTTGGAATGGTTCCGACGGCCGTCTTCACTTGATGGTGCAAACTGTCGAGCTCCGCATATAACAATGCCGCCCTCTGGTGGTATTTCTCGGCATTCTCAGGGTCGAATTCGGCCAGGGTCTCGCCGACGCCCGATACCACTCGAGCCCACAGCGACACGTCGAACCAGATGTGTGGATCCGTTACATTCTCGCCGTCGTCGGCCTTAAGGAGCGATTCATATGGCAGCACATCAGCCACGGCCACAGCACGTCCTGGCATCTGGTCGAGTATCTCCGATAGCTTGCCCTCAAGGTGCAACCCGTTATAGAGTATGAGGTCGGCCTCTTCCAAGCGGCGGATGTCGCTGAAGCGGGCTTTGTACAAATGGGGATCGGTTCCGGCACCCATCAAAGCCTCAACCCTCAGATCATCGCCGGCAATCGCACGGACAGCATCAGCCAATATGTTGGTAGTGACCAACACCATTGGTCTGTTGTCGTCGACGGTGCTCGCGCAACCGAACGACATCAGCATAAGCACTATGATCGTAATTGCTTTCACTATTGCAGTGGATAGGCTTCCCAATTCGGTCCATCAAAATGCCACCATTCGGTGCGGATAGGCGTGAAACCACGCTTGACCATGGCATTGGCAAGGATATTCACATTCGCCCGGTGCTGTTCGGACATTTCAGGGTCGTCGGGATGCGCCCGCTCACTGAAGTCGTCGTAGTCGGTCGGCATGTCGACATAAGACCCATCCAAAGTGATAAGTGTAAGGTCAACCGCTGCCCCTCGGTTATGCTTGGAACCGCGCACTGGCTTTCCGTTGGCGTCAAACTCCGGCTCGGCAACGTAATCTGGATTAGGCACCACCTCGAAAAGTCGCTGCTGAACGGCAATGGGTCGATAACAGTCGAAAATCTTCAACCGGAAACCCTGCTCCTTGAGGTCCGCATGCACTGCGACCAAGGCCTCTGCTACCGGCTTGCGCAGGAGACAACGAGCCTCGTCGGCCGTGTAGACGGCCTGACCCGTAAAGTTATTGTCGGTCGCATAGCGGATGTCGAGCTCAAATGTGGGGTCCAGCGACAAAATGTCGATCAGTTGTTCGTCAAGCATACGGCTACTAATCTCGGTGGCATCGGTTGACTCCGTTTTATCTGAAGTTGACATCGTACACGATCCAATAACGAGCGATACTGCGAAAAAAATATAGACAGATGTGTTCATACCTCGAAGATAATACATTTGGCCCAACAGGCGCCCAGTTCATCATTCCTTAACCTCACCAATACATTCACTTAATATACAGTAGGTATACTGTGCCAACCTGAACCAAATTCAAAGTATGCAAAAGCGCAACGTTGAGGTGGTGGTCATATCGGATGTACACCTGGGAACTTACGGTTGTCACGCCAACGAACTTTTACACTACCTAAACTCCATAGAGCCCCGGTCATTGATACTGAACGGCGACATCATCGACATCTGGAATTTCAGGAAGCACTATTGGCCCGATTCGCACATGGCGGTTATCAAGAAGATCATGGAGTTTGTGGCATCGGGTGTACCTGTCTTCTATATAACCGGGAACCACGACGAGCTGATGCGCCGGTTCTCCGGCCTCAAGTTGGGGAATTTTCACTTGAGGGACAAACTTGTGCTGGAGCTCGACGGAGAAAAGTGTTGGATTTTCCACGGGGATGTGTTCGACGTCACCATGCGCCACTCGAAATGGCTGGCCCGGCTTGGTGCCGTAGGCTACGACATGCTGATATTGCTGAACCGCTTTGCGAACTTCCTCCTGCAGAAAATGGGGCGCAGCAAGATATCGCTGTCGAAACGCATCAAAGACAGCGTAAAGTCTGCCATAAATTTCATCGACGACTTTGAAAAGACGGCCACCGACCTTGCCATCGAAAACGGGTACGACTATGTAATTTGTGGACACATTCACAAACCGCAAGTACGGGTTTGCACGAACGAGACTGGGAGTTGCACCTACTTGAACTCGGGCGACTGGGTCGAAAACTTGACGGCACTCGAATACAGCGATTCGGCTTGGCGTCTGCACAGATACCACCAGGCGAACGTAGTTCCACTAACGGTACAGAAATCTTCGAACACTGTAAAGTCGGCTCTTACCAAAGAAAAACGCGAGCTCGAGGTGGCTTAATCATGCGCATATTATATGGCATACAGGGAACGGGTAACGGACACATCAGTCGAGCACGAGAGATCATACCGTACCTGAAAGAATATTCTGACGTTGACGTCCTTTTGAGCGGAACTCAATCAGAAGTCGAAATGAACCACCCCGTTAAATTTCGGCATCGAGGGCTCGGTTATTCATTTGGAAGCAATGGTAGGATCGATATTACCAGGTCGATGGTACAGGCAAAGCTTGGGCAATTGATAGGCGACATCCGCAACGTGCCTGTGAACGATTACGATATGGTGATCAGCGACTTCGAACCGATATCGGCATGGGCAGGCAAGCTTGCTGGCAAACAGGTGATCGCCATGAGCCACCAGGCTTCATTTTTGTCGGACAAGTCACCTCGCCCAACTAGAAGAAACAGCATTGCCGAGGGCATATTCCGACATTATGCGCCTTGCACCTCTGCGATAGGCTTCCATTTCAAGCGATATGACAGTTTCATACACAAGCCGATCATTCGTCGTGCCATTCGAGATTTGACACCGACCAGAAACGATCACATCACAGTCTATTTACCGGCTTTCCATCACGATGTGTTGGTTAGCATCTTCCATAAGCTACCCGAAATTCGATGGGAAGTATTCTCGAAGCATGCACACGTTCGATCGGAATCACGGAATGTCACCATCCGCCCCATCGACGACCATCATTTTGTGAGGAGTCTTGAGAACTGTCAAGGATTGCTCACCGGTGCTGGTTTTGAGTCGCCGAGCGAGGCCTTGTATTTGGGAAAAATGCTCATGGTTGTACCCATGAGCATGCAATACGAGCAGCAGTGCAACGCTAAGGCACTGCGCTTGATGGGCGTGCCTGCCCTGCCGACAATGAACCAAGATGCGATTGCACCACTACGCCGATGGCTGGTCGAGCAAGACTATATCCAGGTGCGGTACGAAGACCGCACCCGATATATCATCGAAAGCATCCTAAAGCTGGAAATTGCAGCTTAGCCGAAACGTTTGTGGGCCTCTCGCTCAAGTTCTTCGCGGTGGTCGGGATGGGCCAGACCAATCAGCTCGTAGGCACGTTGACGCATGTTCTTGCCGTAAAGGTTGGCAACGCCGTACTCCGTCACCACATAGTGCATGTGAGCCCGTGTGGTGACCACACCCGCACCCTGCTTCAGGAATGGCGCAATGCGGGATATGCCTTTTGCTGTAGTCGAGGGCATGGCGATGATCGGCTTGCCTCCCTCCGAAAGTGAGGCGCCGCGGATGAAGTCCATCTGGCCGCCGACCCCCGAGTATTGCATCATGCCGATGCTGTCGGCGCAGACCTGACCTGTGAGGTCGATTTCGATCGCACTGTTGATGGATGTCACCTTCGGATTGCGACGGATTACAGCGGTGTCGTTCACGTACGCAATGTCGAGCATGGCCACAAACGGGTTGTCGTCGATGAAGTCGTAGAGCTTTCGGTTGCCCATCACGAAGCCTGCAACGATTTTGCCTGGGTGGACACGTTTGTCTTCGCCCGTAACGACGCCCTTCTCGACGAGGTCAATGAGGCCGTTCGAAAACATCTCGGTATGGATGCCCAGGCGTTTATGGTTGCCAAGGCAACCTAGCACAGCATCGGGGATGGCACCTATGCCCATTTGCAACGTTGCGCCATCTTCAATCAGTGAGGCTACATTGTGGCCTATTTGAAGTTCGATTTCGTTGGCGGGCGGATTCTCGAACAGGTGAAGTTCGTCGTCGCTTTCGACCATGGCGTGGAACACATCGGTATGGATGAGTGCATCGCCGTGCGTACGGGGCATGTTGGGGTTTACTTGGGCGATAACATAACGCGCTTTCTGCACAGCTGCACGGCTCACATCCACCGAGACACCCAAACTGCAGAAACCGTGCTTGTCGGGTGGCGACACCTGTACCAAAGCAACGTCGAGCGGGAGGATGTTTCTGCGAAACAGAGCCGGTACTTCACTCAAGAAAATGGGCACATAATCGGCACGCCCTTCCGCCAGAGCCTTGCGTACGTTGGCGCCCACGAAAAAGGCGTTGACCCGAAAATTCTCGGAGTATTCGGGTTTGGCATAAGGGGCATCCCCCTCGGTATGAAGGTGAACAATCTCTACATTTCGTAAATCGGAGGCCCGGCGTACCATGGCCTCGATGAGCAAACGGGGAGCAGCAGCAACACTGTGGATGAACACGCGATTGCCACTTGCAATCACGGATACGGCTTCATCTGCCGTTACATATTTGTACATAACCTATGAGTTTTACATTGACGAAAGTGCTTCCTGTAATATCAGGATTTTTGCGCTTCCATGTAATGCTCAGGCTCGACTCTGCGACCGAAATACCATACAACTAATGCCAAAAGACTCACAGAAATTGCGTAGATCAACCATATGTTGAAACCGACCACTGTGACCATTATTCCGGCCAAAATGCTCACAACGCCCACAACCATGGCATAGGGCAGCTGAGTGCGGACGTGCTCAATGTGGTCGCATTGGCTTGCAATAGAACTCAGGATGGTCGTGTCCGAAATCGGTGAGCAATGATCGCCCCACACCGCGCCGGCAAGAACGGAACTGACACTGTCGAAGATCAATAGGTTGATCATCGACTCGTCGAGTCCGGCATTCATGCCGAGGCTCCAAACCAACGGGATGACCAATGGCATCAAAATACCCATCGTGCCCCAGCTAGTTCCCGTCGCAAAGCTGGTCAACCCTGCAAGTACAAACACAATGACGGGCACCCATAGGGGATTCAGCACATCGCCGAACACACTGATCAGATAGCCAGCCGTGTTCAGATCTTGGGTGATCTTGCTTAACGACCATGCCAGAACCAAAATGATCAATCCGTCGAACATCACATGCATGCCATTGAGCATGCCCTTGGCCGTTTCCTCGAAATCGAGAAGCTTACCAAAATAGGTAAGCACGATGGCGACCATCATAGATGCCAACGATCCCCAGACCAGCGCCGCATACGAGTTGGCCGAGCCGACGATTTCCATCACGGTCGAACCTTCGCCGGTTACATACAGGCCTAATATGGTGCCAAAGACCAGCACGATGATGGGTATTAAGGCATAGAGCCAATGGGATCTTTTTTCACTTAGCTCACTATCTCGAGCGATTTCGTGATAGACCTTGTACTTGTCTAAACTCGGGTCGTGTTTCGCCTTCATCAGCGTAATGCGGGCGTGGAGCATCGGACCAAAATCGCGGCCCGTAATGGCGATCATGAAAACAAAGGTGATCGTCAGCCAAGCATAAAAATTGTACGGCAGGGAATATAAAAAAACTGAATATGCCGGGATGTTGAATCCTTCCAAACCGGCTTCGGCATCAGCAATGTAGGCGATCATGGCCCCAATCCACGTGCTGATGATTGCGACTGTGGCCACCGGTGCAGCCGTAGAGTCGACCAGATAGGCGAGTTTGGCACGCGTTATGCGGAGCTTGTCGGCAATTGGCCGCATGGTGTTGCCAACGATCATGGTGTTCGCATAGTCGTCGAAAAAGACCACGAATCCAAGCAAAGCCGTCATCACCTGACCCTGAATACGGGTTTTAACAAATCGAAGCATCAAATCGATGATGCCTCGTGTTCCGCCGTTCGCAGATATGATCCCGATCATGCCACCAATCAACAAACTGAACATGATGATGGCCATGTGGTCTTCGTCGGCGGCCGCCGGCACGATGTATTCGTTCATCGTATAAAAAAAACTGCCGAAAATGCTACCAAAGCCACCACCACCCACTAAAAAGGCACCGAGCCATATACTCACAAAAAGGGCAACTAGTACCTGCCTGAACACCAATGCCAGGACGATCGCCACAACGGGTGGCAGAATGCTCGTCCATGAAACGTTTTCGGTGATGCTTTCAAGTCCCGTCGTCACTTGAGCATCGACCGTTCCGTTCGCCTGAAGGCTATCTGCGGCTGTCGACACGCTGTCTGGCTCCACCTGCACGAAGCCGGACACCGCTAGCACGATCAGCATCACAGGAAGTAACCACTTCCGTTTTGTAAGCATACGTCGTTCGTCAAATTTTAGTTAATAGCGAATATACGACGTACGGATGATCTGCATTCGAAGGCAGAAAATCAACAAATACTGCAATGGATTCAGACAGAATCCAACCCACGACGTCAGGCGTTGATCAGGACGACAGCTTCGAGAGCGCGTTTTTGACGCGAATGAGCGACTCGTCCTTGCCAAGTAGCGCAATCGTATGAAACAAGTCTGGACCGCTAGCACCGCCCGTTATAGCCACACGAAGTGGTAAAGCCAATTTTCCAAAGCCTAATCCACGCGACTCGAGAAACTCGGAGCTGGCAGATTTCAAGTCGTCATGTGTCCATGTGTCCGCATCGAAACCACCCACCACATCCATCCAGGCTTGGATGATCTCGGGTGTGTCTGCCTTCCAAGCCTTGTTGATAGCCTTTTCGTCGTAACTCGTTGGTGCCTTGAAAAATACTTCTGCTTCGGTGGCAAAGTCCTGTATACGCTGCAAACGCTCGCTTACTTGCCCGTACACAAGTGCGAGCCGATCGAGAGAGACGTCATAACCCTCGTTTTCTGCCACTTTTTTGATGCGAGGCATAATCACCTCAGACGGAAGCGCACGGAGGTAGTGTTCGTTGTACCAAAGCAGTTTCTGGTAATTAAAGATGGCACCACTCTTGCTGACGCGGTCAAGGCTGAACTCCGCGATCATTTCGTCGAGCGACATCAGCTCACGGTCGTCGCCAGGACTCCATCCCAGATAGGCCAAAAAGTTAACCAAAGCCTCTGGCTCATAATCACCGTCCACATAGTCGCGTACATTGACCGGAAGGCCCAGTTCATCGGCCTTGCGCTTCGACAGCTTTCCGCCGGCTGGCGACATGATGAGCGGAAGATGAGCCATTTTCGGTGCCTCCCATCCCAAATATTGATACAGCAGGATGTGCTTTGGGGCACTGCTGAGCCATTCTTCCCCACGAATGACGTGGGTTACCTCCATGAGGTGGTCGTCAACCACATTTGCCAGGTGGTACGTTGGAAGTCCGTCCGATTTCATGAGAACTTGGTCGTCGAGCCCTTGGCTTTCGAATGACACCCAACCACGAATTTCGTCGAAAAATCGGATGGTCTCACGACGTGGCACCTTGAGCCTGATGACGTACTCCTCTCCGGCTTCGATACGACGGGCAACCTCTTCCTTCGACAGGGTGAGGCTGTTCGTCATGGCCATGCGAGTGATGGCGTCATATTTCGGCGACGGATTGCCCGACTTTTGCAGTCGCTCACGCATTTCGTCGAGCTGTTCGGTACTGTCGAAAGCATAGTAGGCCTGGTCTTGGGCAACCAACTGCTCCGCATACTGCCGATACAAGGACGAGCGCTCACTTTGGCGATAGGGGCTGAACGCGCCCTCTTTCCCCGGTCCTTCGTCATAGTCAAGACCGGCCCAACGAAGCGAACGAATGATATCCTCTTCAGCACCCTCCACAAAGCGGTTCTGATCCGTATCTTCAATGCGAAGGATAAAGACCCCGCCGTGCTTGCGTGCAAACAAATAGTTGTACAGGGCAGTGCGGAGACCTCCGATGTGAAGCAGTCCGGTTGGTGATGGGGCAAATCGTACGCGTACCTGATTGCTCATGCCTATGGCGCCTTTCTTTGGGGGGGATGAAATCAAAAATCGATTAGAACAGTAAAAATACGCAGATTTAGGCCCACTATGAAACTTGCACTTCTTCTGCCTAGCCTCGTACCCGACTTACGGTGGTTTATCGGCGCTGCATCGGCCGACCTTATCGTGTTGAACGACATAAGCCCATGGTCGCGTAAGAGCAGAGTGCACCGATACCAAATTCGAACCCCACAAGGCACACAGTGGCTAAACGTGCCTGTAGTCAAATCTGACCATCAACCTCTACGCGATTCCATGGTTGAACCGAACTCAACCTGGGCGAGTGACCATATGCGCACCTTACAAATGAACTATCGAAACAGCATGTATTTCGACTTTTTGGAGGCTGAAGTTGAATCCGTAATGTACCGTGCTGGACAATCTGATCATCTTCTTGACGCTTGTGTGATTACCATGGAGCTATGGTCGAAGCTGCTTGAACTAGATTTGAAGTACAAGATGGCATCGGAGCTGCCTGAATGGGACACTGACCCTGACGTGCTTGCCCAAAATATAGGCGCAACCACAATGATACTAGAGCACGAAAGCCGTCATTACCAGCGCCAACCTATTAATACACCAATAATGGAAATGCCGCATCCGGAGTATCGCCAACACTTTGGTGGCTTTTTCCCCGAATGCGGCATCCTAGACTACATTTTCAGCAAAGGACCGTACAGATTGAAGATTGAAGATTGAAAATTGGAAATTTCCACTTTCCGATATCGTTCACTAATGCTTAACCGTTGTTCAATCTTCAATCTCCAATTTTCAATCTTCAATTTCTCAGTCTTTGCCCACAAAGAATACCGCATTAGCAAACATGAGTTTGCCGCTTTCCCAGAAGCCTCTGTAAAGTGGGTTGTCATACATAATGACCACGGAGCCGCGTCCACGGTTATACACCACAAAGTTGGAGCTTTCCTCTAGGATGGGCTTTATGCGGTAGCCCACAAATCCTGCCGTGTAACCACCCTTTGGCACGATGCCGACATTCCATCCGTCTTTGACGATACCAAGCGCTGACGAGCTGAGCTTCATGCTGAAATAAGTGTCGCCATAGCCATAGGCCAAGGGATGGGTATTATCCAGTTTGTTTCGGTAGATGCTTCCAGCTATGCCTGTCTCCATCGAGCGGCGCTCGCGACCGGCATATCCTGGTTGTGGATCGGTGTTCTCATTGCTTGGGCCTTCCTTCATTTTGAGGTCCTCAAATTCCTTCGACCCTGCTACAATTGAAGCAGCACCTCCAAGAAGTATGAGCTTGCCTCCACCGCGAACCCACTCCATAAGCTTGGTCATGCCAGATTCACTCCGGAAAGCAGCAATGGATGAGGCCAAAACAATGACATTATACTTTGAAAGATCCACGCGGCTAACCGCTGCGACATCCACTAAGGTTATCGGGTAACCAATGGTCTGCTCGAAAAAGTACCAGATTTCACCTACACCACCGCTGGCAACGCCGTCGCCCGATACTGTAAGCACTTTGGGCTGACCGATGTATCCATAATTAGATCCAAAGTCTGCTCCACGTGTTGCAAAACCGGTTGATGTGGCGTGTAGTGTGCGACCAAATTCTGCGGCAGTAGAACGAACCAATTGATCAAAATTGGCTATGTCGTCGTTATCTTCGCGCGTTAGGATAATCGTACCACGTTCGTAGGTACGTCCCTCAATTTCAAACGGACGATTCGCAAAGCGTGCATGAATATTGTGACGCAGCAACTTTGCAAGGTAACGTGTATCGTCGATGCTTCTGTAAGGAATCACATACGCATATGGCGCAGCGGGTAGTGAAGGTGCTGCCGGTTTAGCCTTAGCCGAGCCACTGGTTGGCAAAGCTGAAGAAATCGCATACGCATCAAAGCCGCGTACATAAGGTACCGACCATGCGGTAAAGTCGTATGTCAACGAATCGACGATTGTTGTTCTTGGCTCAAATAGCACCGATATCTGCATACCCTTCGGTTGGGCTACATTTATCACAAGATCGCCAGCTTCGGTGGTAACACGTTGGTCTGACCCTTGGCGATAACTGAACCCAGATACCGTTGCTCCACCGTTGCTGTAACCGTAGCGGATGTAATTGGCGTCGAGCCAGTCGGTGAATCGCTTGAGGTCGTCAGCATTGTTGCTTCCCTTAATCAGGTATGACTTGTATTTACCCGCTGGATCATTGCGACCTTTATCGAAGAAGGCTTTGAACTCCTTGATCACATTTTGATAATGATCTGATACCGACTCAACCGACGCTATGCCCGTCACATGTTGGTGAATAATGCGGTCGTAGAACGAAAGCGTATCGCCGTTCGCCTTTGTGGCCGCCAATCCGGCGCGTCCGCTTCCACCTTGCTCGACGGTGATGCCGATGGCACCGTTCATAGTCGGCCATGTATCGCCATAGCTGGGCGCAAACAAATCGAACACTTCGCGGGTGAAGTACAACCATCCGTTCTTGTCGAAATACTTGATGTTGTTCATCCCGATCGTTGTCTGAAACTCACGCTGCCAGGGTGTGATATACTCGTGAAATGGCTCTGCAGCAGGAGCAAAGTAGTAAGGCGAGTCCAAGCCCATTTCGTGGAAGTCGATGTGCACGTGTGGCATCCACTTATGGTACAAGCTTATGCGAGCCTTGGTCTCCTGCTGTGTCTGCCAAGCCCAGTCGCGGTTCATGTCGAAATAGTAGTGATTTGGGCGCCCGCCAGGCCAAGGCTCACTGTGCTCGCGCGAATCCATGTTCATGTTGGGCTCAACACCCATCATTTGATGATACCAAACGACATAGCGGTCGCGTCCGTCAGGGTTAAGGCATGGATCAATAATCACGACGGAATTCTCAAGCCAAGCCCCAGTCTTGGCGTTCGAAGGGTCAGCGAGTTCCCAAATGGTCCAGAGGGCAGCCTCGCTGGCCACGGCTTCGTTGCCGTGTACATTGTAGCTGAGCCAAGTGATTGCTTTTTGATTGGCCGTTGGAGTGCCTTCCATCAACCCTGTCAACTTGAGGTTGTTTTGACGAATTTCCTCGATGTTAGACATGTTCGTCGGAGTGCTGATCGTCAGATAAACTAACGGGCGACCCTCATAAGTCTCGCCAAACTCCTCGATCTCAACCCTGTTCGAGTTGGCTGCCACATAGCGGGCATATTCAACAATCTTGTGATGCGGTGTGAACCGCTCACCCATTTCGTATCCGAGATATTCTGCCGGTGATTTTAGAGCCGATTGCGCGAAGGCAACCGAAGTGCTCAACAGGAGGGCCAACACGATGGCCGAGCGTTGCATGTACGTCATGATGGAATAGAGAACGATGTTGATAAAACATCCTAATCTACCTCAAATAACGCGAATTGACAACTTTGGAGCTGTTGATCGATAACGCTGTTCGTTTACGATCAACGGGTTGCGCTCAAGGCAATGGCATGTTACGGTCGATGTCGTCGACGATGCGCCTGATATCGGGCCAGTGCTTATCGTCGAGTGATACAAGTGGCAGCCTGAGCACGTTTTCCATCAATCCACGGTATGCCAACACCGCTTTGACTGGTATAGGATTGCTCTCGATGAACATGGCATTAAAAAAGGGAAGCAGCTTTTTCCCCATCTCGTTGGCAGTATCCCAATTACCCATGATGCAAGCGCGGGTAAACATGGACATCCGTTGCGGAAAAACATTGCCGGCCACCGATACAACTCCGTGCCCACCCGCAGCGATCACCGGCAGGGTCATGCTGTCGTCGCCGGCCAAAACCGAAATATGGCCAGGAAGTAAGGCAATCAACCTGAGTATCTGGTTCATGTCGCCGCTAGCTTCCTTGAAGGCCGAAATGCATGGGTGCTCAGACAACATGACGGCAGTTTCCGGCAACATGTTGCAGCCCGTTCGTGGTGGCACATTATACACAATGATCGGAAGTTGCACGGCGTCTCCAACGGACGTGAAGTGCGCCACCAGCCCCCTTTGTGGCGGCTTATTGTAATATGGACCCACGATCAACAACCCGTCAGCTCCAGCATCCTTCGCAATCAACCCACGGTCGATGGTGTGCTTCGTGTCGTTTGTGCCTGCGCCGGCAACAACCCTGACACGGCCTTTGGCAGTAGCGACGGCAACCTCAACAAGGCGCGCATATTCGTCATCGTCGACCGTGGGGCTCTCACCTGTGGTGCCACACACCACGATGTGGTCGACGCCGCCCTTTATCTGAAACTCGATGAACCTGACCCAAGCATCATAATCGATATCTCCACGATTAGTGAATGGGGTGGCCAGTGCGACCGAAAGACCTTTGAAGAGGTGGGGTTCCGTCATGTATCTCCTCAGAAATGGGGTGGTGCATTTTTGACAAAAGATAGCGATTCAGATAGGCATCTGCATATGAGGCAACTATTGATTTACTTGAGTAATCAACTTTTTGCATTTAGTTCAGACAGCGACATGGCTTTTCCGCCATCATAGCCTGTAAACAAGAGCATAGCCTGATGTTTCGGCACACTCATCGCACCGTGGCTCACTTCAACCAATGCATCGGCATACTGTTGAATTTGGATGTGGTACCTCCTCGCGATAGCATACTCCTTCAACGACTCCGTCGCAACCATGGCGGTCTTGAAGTCCACAATATGCCACGAACCGTTCTCGTCCTCAATGACGAGATCGATCGTACCACGAAGCCATGACCCGGATGCAGCATCCTCACCGGGCAGCCATGTTTCGATGGGCAACTCGCTTATCAACTGTTTTGCATTGGGGAAATGGTCTCTCAGGAAAGACCTGGCATTTGCCGCGTGTCGTTTTAACTGCTCGATGTCTGCCTCGATACCTTCAGCCATACGATTATACTCCAACCCTTCGAGTTCGATGCTTAGTCTCTTATCGAGCATTGCTTCATTCAATTCGGGCCATTCCAGTATCATATGGATCAGGGTTCCGGCATCGTTTGCCCGTAAAACCCCCCATTGGTTGCTAGGCTCAATAAATGAAACCGTGTCGTCTTCCTTATGGTCGGATGGTCGCATCAAAGCAGCTTTGGCCCTGCGTTTTGCCGCTTGGAGGTTCTCCGAATCAACCCTGCTCACATCAACTTCCGCCGTATTGACGGCCTGGGTGACACTTACACGTTTCGTGATCTCGTCGAGAAGCCGTCCGTAATCATCTATATGGAACTGCTCGTGGCGAAACCAATTGGGCACCTCGTTCGCGAGAAGGCTCCTGGTGTGACGTTCCAAGGTCTGCTGCAACGGATTGCTCCTGTGGTCTTTCGACAAACCCGAAGGATCTGATATGACGATGTGAGATTCGGCACGGGTCAAAGCGACATATAGCAGACGCAATGTTTCAGCACGTTCGCGATCGTCATTTTGCCTTTTGACGTAGTTCTTGAGGAAGGATTCGTCTTTACCGTCAGCATCTTCTACATCATCGGCCGACCGCCAGACTAGGAGCGGCGTGTGCTGATCGTGCGTGTCGATGGGCGAAACCAGCATCCCCCGGCTATTTTGCCCTGATGCCGACACGTTCGATAATATCACCATCGGATACTGCAACCCTTTCGACCGATGCATGGTCGTCACTTCGATACTCGACGAGCCAGGCACGATAGCATCCGAACTAGATGTGCTCTCTAGTTGAATACGAAGCCAATTCGAGATCTGGCCGATGCTTGCACTCCCCCTGTCCTCGAAATCGCGAATCAGATCGATCAATTTGTATGCGTTTTCTTTTGCCATCTCCGCGTCGGACTGCCCGAACAGAAACGCCGTCTGCACAAGCGACATCATCAGGATGTCGGACACCCGTTTGCCACGAACGGATGTCCTCCACTTTTTGAGCAACTCCACCGCCTTTGAAAGTAGCACTCGATCTGAACCGGTCATCGGCAAATCGTCGATGTTATCCTGAAGCGTCTTCCACCAGGATGTTTTCTGAGGAGAAGCATTCACGCTATTTGCCACGGCCAACAAACCAAGGTCGCTTACGGAGAAATACGGCGATCGGAGCACAGCCACAAGTGCCATGTCATCCCAGGCATCATCCAGAAAACGTATCAGATAATACATGTCCGATATTTCCTGCCGGTCAAAAAAGCCGGATCCGGCACGAACCGTGGCCTGAATGCCGAATAACCGAAATGCCGTCATTAAGTGGTCTACATTGGCTTGCGTTCGTATCAAAATGCCGATCGCCTTTTTGCCAGCACGCAACAATTCACCGACATTTCGGTATTCAGGGTATAAACTTGCATCTCGGTCGTCACGGATGTCGGCAATAAACTTGGCAAGGGAATATGCGTCGATAACTGCTGGTCCCTGACCAACAAAATCTTTGATCCGATTCGGGATGCTGTCGTCACCATGCGAACGACCGTCTGGAACTTGCTGATACGAAAGGTATCTGACCGATCCAGTTCCGGGGTCAGGATCATTTTCTTGACGCACCTTCAGTGGTTCCAAGGGCATGTAGTCGGCCTGAAATTTCCTCTCGTGGCCAACTGGGTTCATGGCCATCCGAAACAGACCGTTCACATAGTCAATAATTTCGTTGGCAGATCGCCTCGAAACCGTCAATGTTGCCAGCCTCATGCTGTCTGGTTCCGCAGCAACCTGCTCTTCCACTGTACGGATAAGGCTGACGTTTCCTCCCCGAAACCCGTAGATGGCCTGTTTCATGTCTCCCACCAAGAACATCTTACGGCCGGAGCCGCCACCTTCCAGCTGCGTGATCATCTCCCACTGCCGAGCGTCGGTATCCTGGAATTCGTCCACCAGCAAGTGTCGAAATTTCGACTGCATGCGTTCCCGAACGTTCGGATGATCGACAATGAGACGATGGCTCACATCAATCAGATCGTCAAAGTTCATCAATCCCTCCGACGCCCTCTTCCAACGGTGGAACTGCTTCCACCTTAACGCCACCTCGCCGATCAGTTTCATGTTTTCGAAGGCGGCCAAATCGAGGGTACCAGTAGGATTGTCGGACCCAACTTTACCATCGATCAGAGCCGCAACCAAGTTGTCGTGCATCTCCCTGAGATGCTGAAGTCCGACCAATTGCCCAACATCTCGGTCAAACTCTCTTGCGATGGCCTCCCGCTCTGCTTTTTCATTCGGATTACCCGGCATTTTGACAATTCTGCTTCTAGAGAGCTTTCGACCGCCAGTATACCATGTTCCATCTGCCAGAATAAAATCCTCCAAACTCGGGGGAAATTCACCTTTTAAGTACTCCTTATTCCGATCAGCAATGTTTTTCAACCGTATAAAAGGCGCCTCCATTTCGTGTTTGAGATTTTGGGCATATACGGTCGTAATTTCCACCAACTCTCGGTTGCTCATGGCTGCCACATCTCGCAACGCCCCGTCGGGCAGCAATGCGGCTTTGTCGAGCATCTCGAAAAAGGATCCCATCGATCCCGTTACCGACAGCAACTTGGTGACCGGTTCAAAGTTGTTGTGAACACCGATGAAATCCTGCCTCCACCGGGTGAGCAACATCGTGGAAACATACTCGTCGATCAGCTCGTACGATGAGGTCCAACCGACCGCATCGGCACCCTCCAAACCGATCGGCGCGTCATAACCAGACGGAACCGCAGGCTCCCTCAATTTCGACAGCTCGTCGCCCGACTGGCGTATCACCCTGCCTGCAAAGCTGTGGATGGTACCGATATGATGCCGTCCAAAACGGAGTTTCTGCTCCGTGAAAAACGCCTGTTCCGACGCATCCGACGACTCCCTCTCCGTTTTCTTGATGCCCTCATAAATACGCGACTGCATTTCAGCTGCAGCGGCATCTGTAAATGTGAGCACCAAAACTTGGTCGATAGGCACACGGTCGATACGCAAAATTGACAACACCCGCTGCACCAAATTATACGTCTTGCCCGTACCGGCACTGGCCTGTATAAGCACGTTCGACGCTGTGTCGGCAACTACTGCCGCAGAATCATTTTCGTATGAAATCATCGATTAGTCCTCTCCATCTGCCGACTCGGCTGCCAAAGTGCCCACATAAACCGTGCTCTCGACATAGTAATTCGTAAAAATGTCACCCTCACCGTACTCGGGCGTGATCGTCAGTTTCCTCAGCTCGTTCACCGCCTTCGACCAACGACTCATTCGCTTGAAGTCGGAGTATGTGGAGGGTTCCGTCATCGACTGATGAAACCTGCCCGACAAGATCAGTCGCACAATCGGTTTGATTCTTCTCTCCTGAAGCAATTTAAGAAATCTTGCCAACTCACCGTCGGGCAACAGACCATGATTGTCGTTAAACCTTAATTCATGATCTTTCACCATTGTCAGGCTCCGGTTGCCCAGCATGCCTTTCAATCGGATATCCTTACCCTTTTTTGACAACGGAATATGATAGTAGCCCGCAAGCACCCTGGACCCATCCACGCCCTTCAAAGAGTTCAGGTATACGGGCAACTGAAACGACATGCCCGAATTCATCTCCTTGAATTGCTTGATGGAGCTGGCACCACCCGACTTGTAATCATAAATGATCTTCATCGACTCGTCGGCGTTTGAGTCGATGCGATCGATGAAACCATTAATTTCAACTACGACGCCATCCACGTGCAACTCGTACAAAAAGGGCACCTCGGTGACGTTCTTGCTGGAGTCGAATATGGTCGCCGGACGAACTTCGCCCCATATTCCGGTCACTTGATGTAGGCCGATGTGCTCCGCATCGATGAACGCATCCAGCGTTGCTTCAATTTGGGACTTCAACAGACGCGGGAACGGCGTATCGGGATTTCCCAAATCCTCGACATGGTCCTCAAAAACCCTTGCGGCGATTTCGTTGATCCTTCGTCGAGCGGAGTCTTCGTCTGTGACCGGATTAACAATGTCGCCGAATCCATCGGCGTCAGAATAAAACAGATCCAGAATCGTATGAAGCAGGGTTCCTTTTTTATTTTGCTCGGCCTCGTCGACATACTCGGTAGGAGGTTCGATGCGCAGCAGCCACCTGAAGAAATACTCGAGAGGCGACGCGGCAAATGCATCTAGCTGGCTTACCGATATGCGCAGCGATCCATCCTTCATAAGGCCTGACACCGCTTCTTGTATGACACTTTCGGCCACACCATACAGGTCTTTGTTCACACTCGGCAACATTCCTTCCCATACCGTGATCCTGCCGGGCGACGCGCGAAGACGCGCTACACCTGCAACATGACGGCTCAGCTGCCCTAGATCGGCACTGGAAATCGCATTGATCTCGGGATCCCATGGTATTCGGGCATTATGATCCATCCAATCCATGCTGTCGAAACATCGGTTGCCATCGGGCGGCGCCACATCCTCCATCACAATCCAAGGCAGGAACATCGTCGTGTCTGTGATGAAAACAGATGGCATCGAATGATCCGAATCGCCACTTTTTGCATAACTCAGGCACAGAGAGCGAGCCTGCGTCGCAATCGATGCCAACGCACTCGCAGCCATGTCGTAAGGGTCATTTTCGAGCGATCTCACCCATGATGCTCCGTCCGGCCCCATGAAGGAAAACAGATCCTCAGATCCGAACGATTTTGGGAAGCCGGATTCTGTCATCCCCAGTACGATTACGCGCTTACCCGGCATACACGTGTAGTCGTCAAATGCCCCAACCATCACCCTCCCCGGATGATGCGTAATCGGTAGATTTCCATCAAGAAGAGCATCGAAAAAAATCGAAAATGCCCGTCCATCAACTACCGGATCATGTCCGATCCGAACAGTCATAGACAGGCCAAGCTCTGCTGCCTTCGAAAACCTGCCAATCGCCGTCATAAGCTCGGCACTCGTCAGCACCCCCAACGAGGTCATCATATCCTTTACCCACGTCAACCACGCACTCAAGGGCAGGGCGGCACCAGGAAAACGGTCTTTAAGTGCGACCAGCGAATCGCAGATGTCCCGGTAAAATCCACTGTGCCGTTCCTTGAACATCGTCGGATCGCCGTCGAGCGTTGATCCCCGCCTGCGCGCAGCTTGAATCCTGTTGCGTTCCTCCCTGTCGATGGCGCGCGCCAATTCGCCCTCAAGTTGGCCGATGGTTCTGATATTGTACTGCTTGCAAAATCTTGCAAAGGTGCGAAGGTTGGGCAACTGTTTCTCATCGGTATGCACCGACGACAATGGAACGATGCCATCACCGTAAACATCCTGAATGTCATCGAGCTGAAATCCGTTAATCCCCAAATTGAGCATGGTCCTAAGCCTCGACACCGCAGGGTCCCCAAGAATTTTGGTCCCGCTTGCAAGACTGACTGCCACTTCAAAACTGCCGGACATTTGTTCGATGATCGGCCTGTAGTGATCATAGTCTGTGGCAAGAATCACAAAATCGTCGAATGCCAACCCTTCAGAAGTGTCTGCTACGAGACTCTTGATAATCTTGAATGCGTTAGCCACTTCGCCCCTCTTGTGAAGTGCATGCATCACCTGAACCCGGACATGGCGCGGATCGACCTCATCCGCACTGGGTTGGTCCACTTTAAGGCCGCATGAATGGGTTTCACCAGATGGGCGATATATGGACCATATTTTATCGGATCCTCCTCCAGCAAGAATGGCATCGATCGCAACCGTGATGTACCTGTCGGGTTTGCCAATGTGGTACAGATGGATGTGCGACGGATCAATCGCATGGCTTGGAACCCGATATGCATTCAGATACAAAAGCGTGCGGTCCACCCAGCCTTGATCGGCACACCAAGAGGCAAATCGGGAGAACACTTTTTCGAGTTCGCCAAAACTGCCGGGCAACTTCTCGGGGTCAACACCGTGCAGACCCACCCAGCTCAGGATGTCGTGAAAGCGGTCGAGCTCCATGTCAGAGAAGCCCAAACCGAATGCCGCATTCCATTTATCCAGCGCAAATCGCCGTTCTCTTGGCGTGAGGAAGATTTTGTCGACCACATGCTCAACGCCGTACTTGAGCCAAGTGGCAAGCTGATGGCTCAGCACTTCGACCTTCGGAGTAAGTCCTGACAGCTGTTCCGATAATGTGGTCTGAATCAACCGCTTGTCGTGCGTGGTCGACACCAACACCAAATGGTCCTGCAGCCGACCAAGGCGAAGCTGCCCGACGAGGAGGGGCAGCGGATCGGCGGTATTTTTGTATATAGTAAACGGCATTTCTTTTTTTCGAATATAAGCTTGCAGTGTGACAACTTCCGTCACTCGAAAATCGAATTTGCGTATTTTGACAGGCCAGCACCTTGCTCTTGCTCTTGCTCTTGCTCTTGCTCTTGCTCTTGCTCTTGCTCTTGCCCATCACTCCTCCATATGTTTTCCAA
>CAYWCV010000011.1:34496-49579 GCA_964456845.1 uncultured Chitinophagales bacterium
CTTGCTCTTGCTCTTGCTCTTGCTCTTGCCCATCACTCCTCCATATGTTTTCCAACAAATCTGCTGCCCAAGCTCTCGAAGAAGTCGCAACGCTCATGCGCATCGCCGGCGAGAACGACTTCAAAGCCATTGCATTCGACAAAGCGGCCCGAACCGTCGAGGGACTGGACGAGTCCTTGTCTGCCATCATTGACGAGGGACGCATCATGTCGGTGCCCGGCATCGGTAAATCGATCGCCGCCGACCTTGTCGCCCTCAAAGACACCGGAACGATGCCGGTCTTGGAAAGCCTTCGTTCATCGATACCCGATGGGCTCATCCAGTGGCTCGACATATCCGGACTTGGGCCAAAAAATATCGCCAAGATCCACAAGGCATTAAACATCACGACGGTGGAGGAGTTGAAAAACGCCTGCCTCGACGGATCGGTTGCCGCATTGCCGGGTTTGGGTGAGAAATCGGCGGCCAAAATCATCAAATCCATCGGCTGGATGGAACAATTCTCGGCGAGGTGTAGAATTGACGAGGCAGAGTCGATAGCAGAATCGATGATTGCATCCATAGGGGGGCTGAAAGGTGTGAAGCAACTTTCGTTGGCTGGATCGCTGCGACGCCAGTTGGAGACCATCGGCGACATCGACATCTTGGCAGAGGCTGAACCTTCCGATGCAGGCCTACTATTTGATGCTTTCACACAGGCACCCGAAGTTGAGGAGGTGCTGGGAAGGGGCGATACAAAATGCTCGGTAAGAGTTCGGCAAGGGAGACAGGTCGACCTTCGAATTGTGGACCATAAGTCCTACCCGGCCGCATTGATGTATTTCACGGGCAGCAAGGAGCACAATGTATTCGTACGTGGCAGGGCACGCGACAGAGGCATGGCCCTGAACGAGTATGGCTTATTTAAATTGAGCGAATCCGGAGATACCGACTTCAACTCGCCAATTATCGCCGACTCCGAGGAAGCCATCTACAAAGCCGTCGATTTGAATTTCATCCCTCCTGAACTACGTGAGGACAACGGTCATTTAAGCCGTTTTGAGACTTGGCAACCGTCTGATATGCCGGTGTTGTCAGACCTTAAAGGTATAATCCATGCACACAGCACGTGGAGCGACGGTGCGAATTCAATAGGCGAAATGGCCCAAGCCTGCATCGATCGTGGCTATCGCTATTTGGGACTCACCGATCACTCGCGTACGGCAGCCTATGCTGGGGGGCTGAGTATTGAGCGGATCTATGACCAATGGAGGGAAATCGACCGCCTAAACGACGACTTTGCAAGCAAAGGGGTCGATTTCCGGGTGTTCAAAGGGATCGAATCAGACATTCTCGCCGATGGTTCGCTCGACTATCCAGATGATGTCCTTTCCGGCTTTGACTTTGTGATTGCGAGTGTCCATGCATCGCTCGATCTGCCTGAAGAGAAAATGACCGAACGTTTTCTTAGAGCCATCGAAAACCGCCATACGCGCATTGTAGGTCACCCCACTGGCAGGCTACTTCTGAAACGCGAGGGCAGCAAACTCGATATGCCCCGACTGATCGAAGCGGCGGCGGCGAACAATACCGCTATCGAAATCAATTCTAGCCCTTGGAGGCTGGATCTCGACTGGAGATGGGGCAAGAAGGCCGAATCCGTGTCGCTCTTGACGGCCATATGCCCAGATGCACACAGTACCGACGGGATCGACGACACGAAGTATGGCATCAGCATCGCCAGGAAATCCGGGTTTTCGCGTGACCGGGTCCTCAATACGTGGGATGCTGACGCCTTACTTCGGTGGTTCTCATCAAAATAGCCCGGTTAGTGGATCATTTGACAAGCGTCATTGTTCGCGTGATGACATTCTTCTGGGTCTGCATGCGGTACAGGTAAACACCGCTGCTTAAATTCTGTGCATTGAAAGCAACCTGGTGCGTTCCGGCTGGTTTCAAGTCGTTTACTAATGTTGCTACCTGGCGACCATCGACAGAGTGTACGGTGATGGTGACCTGCGTGGATTCGCTCAGTTCAAATCCGATGGTCGTGCCAGGATTAAATGGATTTGGGTAGTTCTGAAGTAATCTGAACTCACCTGGCTTCAATGGATCTTCATCGATCGAGGTGGCAACGCCCCTCATAAAGTGATAGGTATCCGACCAGTTGCTGCTGAGATACGCAAACTCAGTGCGTACGCGCCAGTAGTAATCAACCGATGGGGCAACATTCAAGAAGTTGTAGTCCGTTTTATAGGTGACGACGGTTTTTACGTCGCGCTCAAAGCTCGAATCTGTGCTGATTTGTACCGTATATGTCAAAGCTCCGTCTACATGATCCCACTTGAGTGCGGCACTGCTTCCGTAAACGACAGCGTGGTTTGCTGGCGACACGATTTTGGGTGTTTCAAAAACTTGTGCCGTTTGGTCGATCCAGCGTCCGAATCCGATCGAGGGCGTACTGCCGGTCATGTTGAATACTCCTGCCACATAAACGTTGCCTTTGACTTGGGCTACCGAAAGGGCTACGGTTTCTTTATCGACTGAGTAGCTGACTCCGTTTCCAACACTCGACCATTGGCTGGTGCCCAAATTGAACATCGCAAGGCGGTTCACAAAAACCTGATCTCCATTGGGGTTGTTGGCTGTCTTAAACCAGCCGCCGGCCACTATAACATCATCTTCGACATGAATGCTGCTCACCCAGTCGCTGACACCATTTCCAAGGCTGCTCCAATTGTTGCCGTCCCATTTTGCTATGAAAGAGGTACCGGAAACATTTGACACAGACGTGAAGGCGCCGCCGGCATACAGGTTGTCGCCATCGGTGGTCACGGTCAACATAAGGTCGTTGGCGCCCGCACCTAAAGAGGTCCATTTGGAACCGTCCCAGGCTGCAACGTATTTGGTACCAGCCACACCCGATGCGTTTGTGAACAGACCGGCAACGATGAGTTTGCCCTTATAAACGGCCATTGACGAGACCCATCCGTCCACACCCTGTGCAAGTGGGTACCAGTTTTTGCCGTCCCAGCGTGCAACAAAGGAAGCACCATTGTTACCGGCGTTTGAGAACCAACCAGAAACGTATAATTCGCCATTAAACTTTTCAACATCGGTAACCAGACCGGGAAGCCCGTCGCCTATTGATGCCCAGCTGCTGCCGTTCCATTTCACAAGATTTTGAGATGTTGGTATCGCACCGGCTATCGTGAATTGCCCGCCTACATAAACTTCGCCCTCTATGATGCTGATGCTTGTAACCGGACCGTTGAGACCATCACCGACAGTGTTCCAACTCTCGCCGTCCCAGCAGCCTATATAGTTGGCATTCGTCACTGAACCAGCCTTCGTGAATGCTCCACCCAGATAGATTTTGCCACGATCGTCATGTTCGACGATGCTTCCCCAGCCATTGATTGCAGCGGGCTTGCCATGACCGAAACGGTCGTCCCAGCTGTTTACTGACTGACCGGTACCAATCGCTTCAGCATTGTGTGAGGCCAAGTTGACGCCAAAATCGCGGGCACTCCGGATGGCGAGACGTGGGTCGTTCGACTGTGCGGCCACATTCGACCCCATGAGCACGATCAATACAAGCAGCGCGGTAGCCGCTGTGGTCGAGAAGGGTGATGTGTGAACGCGTGTAGTCATTTAGAACGTTAGAAGTTTCTAATGCTAATATATTAGAATTTTCTAATATAGACAACGCAAACTTTTTTGCAGAATCCAACAATTCCTTTAAATATTGACCAAATAGTCTATTAGGGGTGGCTTTGATGGCCATTCTCATCGATTTCGCTTGTGTTACACCCTCGCCCAACAAATACGCTCATCGCTGTATTTGTTAAGTTTGTCTAATAAATGAGTTTGGATTTCTCAATTTTTTCGTAAAGTCGCACTTCCATGGCGTTTATTCGGGCTTATAGAAGCAAGGTCCTAACCTAGGGAATGACTTTTTGTCCTACTTGTGGCATATTCCATGGCTTGTCAAATCTTTACCTAATCAATTCAAGTATGTTCATGACCAAATTGTTCCGAGCTGTAGCTCTATTGGCATTGGCTTTTATGACTACTGTACCAGTATCTGTTGCCCAATCGTCGATTGTCGACAAAACACGGGGCATGCAAAAGTTTGAAGGCTATAAGGAGTTTTACTACGACGACGCTTCCGGCAAGGTTTGGTTGATCGTCGACGAAATTGACTCCGAGTTTTTATATGTCAACTCGCTGGCCGCCGGACTTGGATCAAACGACATCGGCCTAGACCGTGGGCAGCTGGGAAGCTCTCGAGTGGTTAGTTTCCGGAAATCAGGGCCAAAATTGCTGCTTGTGGAGCCAAACTTGTCGTACCGGGCCGTCACAGACAACCAGTCGGAGGCGAGGTCCGTGAGGGAGGCTTTTGCAGAATCGGCACTCTGGGGGTTCAAGATCGAGGCCGAGCAAGACGGTAGGTATTTGATCGACATCACCGATTTCCTGTTCAGGGACGCCCACGACGTCACGGGCACGCTACGCAGCCAACGGCAGGGCACCTATAGGGTTGACGTCTCCAGAACGGCCATGTACCTCCCACGTACAAAAAATTTCCCAAACAACTCCGAGTTTGAGGTCACCATTACCTTCGTCGGCGGCGACGATGCCGGCGGATTCGTCAGAAGTGTAACACCGTCGCGGGAGGCCATCACACTTCGCCAGCATCATTCATTCGTCGAGCTGCCCGACGCCAGCTTCAAGCCCAGAAAACTCGATCCACGATCGGGTTACTTCGGAATATCCTACATGGATTTTGCGACGCCCGTATCAGAGCCGATCACCAAAAGGTTCATTGCTAGGCACAGACTAGAGAAAAAGGACCCATCGGCTGACGTTAGCGAAGCCGTCGAGCCCATTGTGTACTACCTCGACAACGGCACACCCGAACCGATCCGCTCTGCCCTGCTCGATGGAGCCCGATGGTGGAACGAAGCATTCGAGGCCATCGGATACAAAGACGCTTTCCGTGTAGAGGTGCTGCCCGAAGACGCCGACCCGCTCGACGTGAGATACAACGTCATCCAATGGGTGCACCGGTCCACCCGTGGATGGAGTTACGGATCGTCGGTTACCGACCCGAGGACCGGCGAAATCATCAAAGGCCATGTATCGCTCGGATCGCTAAGAGTCCGGCAGGATTTCCTCATCGCCGAGGGCATCCTGTCGCCGTACGAAGAAGGACGAGAGCCAGATCCGGCCATGCTCGAATTGGCGCTGGCTCGACTGAGGCAACTTTCGGCCCATGAAGTGGGACACACCATCGGAATCATGCATAACTTTGCGGCAAGCAGCTATGGGAGGGAATCTGTGATGGACTACCCCCACCCTTTTGTGACCCTTAAACCCGATGGAACCATCGACATGTCGGATGCGTACGATGTGGGCATGGGCGCGTGGGATAAAATGGCCGTCGCATATGGGTACCAGCACTTCCCAGAGGGAACAGACGAGGATACAGCGCTGAATGCCATCTTAGAAAAGGGAATTGCGGACGGACTACGCCACATCACCGATCGGGATGCACGCGCAGCCGGCGGATCACATCCATACGCCCACCTTTGGGACAATGGAACCGACGCAGCTGCCGAGCTGGAACGCCTCCTGGCTCTCAGGGCATCCGCTTTGGACCGATTTGGGGAGAATAGCATTCCGCAAGGGCGAGCCCTCACGACACTCGAGGAAGTTCTGGTTCCACTATATAATATGCATCGCTACCAGATAGAAGCAGTTTCAAAACTAGTTGGTGGACTCGAGTATACGTACGCCGTGCGAGGCGACGGTCAAGTGCCAACAAAAGCTGTTTCAAACCAAGTGCAACTGAATGCATTGCGAGCAGTAATGAAATCCATCGACCCAGCCGTGTTGGAAATCCCTGCACAGGTCGTCGATATCATTGCGCCTCGGGCGCCTGGGGCAGAACCCAACCGCGAACTGTTCTCCAAACGAACGGGTGTCACGTTCGACGTGCTGGCTCCGGCCGAGGCGTTGAGTGACTTCGCATTGGGATTGATCTACAACACGGAAAGGGCCAACCGCATTGTGCAGCAGTCTGCTCGCGGGATGTCGCCATCGCTGTCCGACGTTTTGAACGAAACGATTCAATCCACGTTCAAGGCTCCTAGAAAAACGGGTGTCCAGCTGCTGATCCAACTTCAAACGGAGCAGGTCCTCTTGTCGCATCTGATGAACCTCGCACTGGACCCTGGCAGTGCTCCACTAACTAGGGCCATCGCAAAATCAACGCTCAATGAGCTTGGGACCTACATCAGCGGCCAACTCAAAACGGTGAATGAACCCACGATAAAGGCCCATTTGCAATTTGCCTCCGAGCGAATTGCAAATCCGTCGGCCTTACCGGCAAGCCCAGCGCGCAGCCTGCCGCCAGGAGCACCAATCGGTTCATTTGACGACGGCCATACCCTGCAGTGCGGGCTCGACGATCACGATCATCCACTGCCTCTACGGCTATGGATCCGTAATTCTGATCGATGACAGTGAACCAAATAGTGGTGCATGCGTCTATGATGATGTAAACCGACATCATTAACGACACAGACCATGAAAACAAAAATCATCATCTGCAGTATTTTTCTCAGCACACTGATTGCACTTCCAAGCTTAGCACAACGTGGCCAGGGTCAGGGTGCAAATCAAGAATTTATGGAATGGAAGCTACGCAAGGACCTAGGTCTTAGCGACGAGCAAATTGCCAAGGTGAGGGAGATGCGCGAAAAACATCAGGCTCAGGCCGATGCCGATCGCAAAGCACTCCGCGATGAGATGGAGGCCCGACGTGAAGCCCTTCGCAAAGAGATGCAAGAGCGGCGTGAGGCCATGCAGGCTAAAGCTGAGCAACGTCAAGCCGAAATGAAGTCGATACTGACACCCGAGCAGTATAAAAAATGGCAAGACATCAGATTTGAAAACTTGGAGAATCGCTTGCAAGACCGCAGGGTCCGCCAAGGTGATCGCCCCGGTAAAGGCGGTATGTACATGAGAGGCAACGGGCCAAACAGACCTGTTAATATGAGGGGGTATCGAAATGCACCTCCTATCCAGAATCGCAGACGCTGAACAGTACTTTTTTTAAAAAAGCCCGGCCAAAAGTCGGGCTTTTTTGTTTTATTTCGCCTTTACCAAATCGTTTGATTGTGTACATTAATAAGAATAATGTATATCGAAATTCACTGAACACGGGGGCTTTGTTATGGTTGCGAGTAAACTGCGATCGCTGAAATTGTTGCCAATTTTCATTCTTCTTGTGGCGTGCGGAAGGGGTGGCGATTCCATCACCGTTTCGTCCACCAACTTCGGAGATGAGGTTGCTCTGCAGCAAAATCTTGTGTTCACCTTCAGCGACCATGTGGTGGGCGAAGACCAGGTTGGCGTTTGGACCGACCAGGAACTTATCGCATTCACGCCGCCCGTTGCCGGCAGGTTTCGGTACACCACAACGAGAGAGCTCATCTTTTCGCCTGTGACCGGCTTTGTGCCCGGCACCGACTACTCGGCCACCTTGAGCGATGGCATTGTAATTGGTGCGCCAAGCGGGAAGCCGCTGTCAAGCGACCGCATCATCGCATTTCACACGCCTAGGTTGCGCGCCGACCGCCTCGATCTGTTTTGGACGGAGACGGTGGCCGGAAGCGGCCGTCCATTGTTGCGATCTACGGTAGTGTTCAATTATGAAGTCGATCCAGCCGAGTTGGGCAACCGTCTGTCTGTGGCCATAGACGGTGCCCCTGCGACATACAGCATGCTTTCGAACCAGGTAGACCGCGTGGTCTCTATCGCCATCGAAGGAGTTGACCCAAAAACCGGTGCCGGAAAAGCACTATCCGTTACGATTGCATCCGGCATGCCCTGTGTAGGGTGCACCAATCCGACCGGCGAAGAGATTGAGATCGGTGCCAGGATTAGCGACATCGAAAAGCTCGAAATCATGGCAGCCGAATCGAGGTATGAAGGCACCCAGGCTATGATTCATGTGCGCACCAATCAGCGCATTTCAGGTACCGACGTCAGAAACATCATAAAAATTGACCCCACGATGTCGGTAACAACCGAAGTGACGTCCGATGGTTTTGTGATTAAGGGCCCGTTCAGATCAGGAAGCACATATGAACTGACCATAAACAACCAAATCAGGGGTATACATGGCGGCAGGCTTACCAACGAGTACAAGTCCTTCGTGGCCTTCGGCGAGATGGAGCCGTCTGTGCGCTTTACCTCGGGCAAGGGCTTCTACTTAAGCAACCGCGGATCCAAGACGGTTGGCGTAGAAATCATCAACGTGGCAAGTGTGAGGGCTAAAATCTACAAGATCTACGAGAACAATTTGCTGAACTATGTAGGAGACAGCCGCTACTCCAACTGGTACTCCTCTAGCAGTGGTTCGGGAACTGACTTTGGCAGCTTCGACTACAGTTATTACAACCTCGAGTCGGTTGGCGACCTGCTGGTCGACAGGACGATCGAAACGAAGGATTTGGCGTCTCGTGACGGAGTGCACCTGTTGACGTTGGACCTCAAAGACGACGCACGGCATAAGGGCGTCTACCTTGTGAACGTGGCTTCGACCGAAAACCAATGGACGGGTGCTTGGAGGATGGTCTCCTATTCAGATCTCGGCCTCATTGTGAAGGCAACACCCGATGAGGTCGTTGTATATGCGAACAGCATCATGGACACGCAGCCGTTGTCTGATGTCGAGGTGACATTGATATCTACAAACAATCAGGTCATGAAATCTGGCATCACCGACCGTGACGGCGTTGTCCGCATATCCGACCTGCTCAAAGATGCTCCTGGTTTCAGGCTCGGCATGGTGAGTGCGCGCACAGAATCCGATTTCAACATCATCATGATGGGCGACACACGTGTGGAGACATCGCGATTTGATGTCGGTGGCCAGTACAGCAACGAAGCGGGTTACCAAGCTTACTTATACCCAGAGCGCGACATTTATCGTCCGGGCGAAACCATTCACCTCAATTCGATTGTTCGCGACCAAGCCTGGAACAACACGGGCAAAATGCCGGTAATCTTACAAGTGCGCCTCCCAAATGGACGCGAACACTCTTCATATCAAGTCACGCTGTCTGAGCAGGGGTCGGCATCATTCGCCATACTTTTGGATGGATCCACCGTGACAGGCACCTACATGGCCGAGCTCTACAGCTCCAACCGTGTGCTGTTGGCGTCGTTGCCAATCAGCGTTGAAGAGTTTCTCCCAGACCGTATCAAGGTAGCTCTTGACACAGATGCCGATCGCTATACTACTGACAAAGCAATAGCCGCTAACATAACGGCGACCAACCTTTTTGGTCCACCGGCTGCATACCGTAACTATGAAATCACCTTAAACCTGCAACGCATACCGTTTTCGAGCCCCCAGTATCCCGACGTCAACTTTTCCATGAAGGTAAAAGATGGTGTTACACTTCTCTCCGACTACCGAGAAGGCAAAACGGACGGAGCTGGAAAGGCATCGGAGCCATTCACGATATCAAATGCCTATCGAGATATGGGATTGCTCAGGGGCACACTTTTCGCCACCGTATTCGACGAGTCGGGGCGACCCGTTAATCAATTGAAAAACGTTACGGTCGAAACCCAGCAGACCTTCTACGGAATCCGAGGCCTGGATTACTATGTCGACCTATCAAAACCAGTTAAATTGGGGTTTGTAGCTGTGAACCGTGACGGTGCCATAACACCGGGTGCCATGGCGAAGATTCAGGTCATACGCCATGAATGGCAAAATGTGATTCAGCGCAGGTACGACGACCAATATCGGTATGTGTCCGAAAAGAAGGAGGTGGTCGTGGCCGACAGGACCGTGGAGTTGTCTGACGGCACCTATTCGATGGACTTCCTACCACAACAGTCAGGCGAGTACGAGGTCAGGATCATGCGCACTGGCGCCCAGAACTGGGTATCCTCCACATTTTATGCGTACGGCTTTGGATATACGAGAGGTTCATCATTCCAAGTAGACACCGATGGTCAAATAATGATCGAGGCCGACAAAGCTGTATACAAACCAGGCGACAAGGCCCGAATTCTGTTCAAAACTCCATTCTCGGGCCGATTACTTGTTACGGTGGAGCGTAATCGGGTGATCGAGACACATACCCTGCAAACCGACAACAGGGCTGCGATGTTGGACCTTAGCATACGAGACGAGCACGTACCAAACGTTTACATCACAGCTACACTGATCAAGCCACTGTCGGACGGTTCGGTTCCACTGACTACCGCACACGGTTTCCAGTCGATTTCGGTAGAAAGGCCCAATTCGCGGATTGATCTTGCCATTCAGGCGCCCGAGACCTCCAGGTCCAACCGCACCCAGGACATCGTGGTCAAGGCTACCGCCAATGCGTCCGTCGAAATGACCATAGCCGTCGTTGACGAAGGAATTTTGCAGCTCAAGAATTTCGCCACACCCGATCCGCATGGGTTCTTCTATGCCAAGCGGGCACTCGAGGTCAACTCGTTCGATGTTTACCCCTATCTATTCCCGGAATTATTGCGCCGTTCAAGCCCCGGTGGCGACGGCTACGACTTGTCGATGCGAGTGAATCCAATGGGTACACGACGCGCCCGGTTGGTGAGCTTCTGGAGCGGTGTCGTAAAGTCGAATAATAAGGGTGAAGCAAGCTATTCGATCAAGATCCCTCCTTACTCTGGAAGCCTCAGAGTTATGGCGGTGGCGTGGAATGGCTCATCTTTTGGAAGTGCATCACGCAACATACGAGTCGCAGACCCAGTCGTGATCAGCACTGCTCTGCCCCGTTTTTTGAGTCCAGACGATGAGCTCGAAATGTCGGTTATCCTCACCAACACCACAGGTAATACTACACGAGCAAGCACCGCCATATCGGTGACCGGTCCAATATCTATTGGCGGTTCAGCATCAAAAGTGGCAGAAATCGACCCAAATGGTGAGACACTGGTTCCCTTTAATATTAAAGTAGCACGAAATATCGGTGAGGCGCGAGTAGCTGTTGCAGCCACTAGCGGTGGAGAAACGTTCGTAGACACGGTATATGTGCCTGTTCGCGCAGCCGGTGGGCTGCAGGTTTTTGCCGACCAGGGCAAGCTCGGCACAGGTTCAACTGCGCTGAAAGAGGAAACAGGTTTCGTCGCGGGCACCTCTAGCGGCAAATTGGTTCTAAGCAGGTCTCCACTCGTCGAGTTTACCAAGACCTTGAGCGACCTGCTCGCATTCCCTTACGGTTGCGCCGAACAAACGATTTCGTCTGCATTCCCACAGTTGTATTACGAAGATTTCTCGGCCATGTTCGAGCAGCCTGGAAGCAGACGCCCATCCGATCCGACCTGGAACATTCAGGAAGCCATACGCAAGATTGAGACCATGCAGCTTTATAGCGGTGCACTTGCCTATTGGCCCGGTGGTAATTATGAGAGCTGGTGGGCAACCGTGTACGGCGCACATTTCCTTCAGGAGGCAAAAAAAGCCGGGTATGAGGTCAATTCAAACGTCCTGCAACGGATGTACTGGTATATTGAGGCCAAGAACCGCGAGCGCACCACCATCCGGTACTACTACAACGATGATAACGGATTACTTGCAGAGAAGACGATCGCACCAAAGGAAGTCGCCTACGGGCTGTATGTGCTTGCAATGGCCGGGCAACCTGACCTGCCAGGGATGAACTATTACATGGACAATCTCTCCATGTTGGCTATTGACAGCCGATATCTTCTGGCTGCGGCCTTCCTTAAGACGGGTGACCAGCAGTCGTATTCGCGAGCCATCCCAGATCGCTTTGCGAATGAGCGGTCGGTTGCAGTAACCGGTGGCAGCTTCCATTCTTTCATCCGTGACCAAGGCATTGTGCTTAACACGCTCATGGAGTCCGATCCATCTAATCCACAGGTCACACCTCTGGCTCGTCAACTTTCCGAGCAGATCGCCAGGGCCAAGTACCTGAGCACCCAAGAGATGGCCTTTGCCCTATTGGGCCTGGGCAAGGTGCTGAGGGCGGAATCGGGCAACACGGCCACCGCAACGGTTAAGCAGGGCAATGCCACCCTAGGCAGGTTTGACGGTAATAACCTTGCCATATCCTACAGTCCAGAGAAGGGCGCGGTTACGGTAGATGTTGCTGGAACCGGCAACATCTACTACTTTAAGCAGACACGTGGATTGTCGCAATCGAACCAAGTAGCCGAGCGCGACCAGGTGCTTCGTGTGCGCAGGACCTACCTTAGCAGAAACGGCCAGCCCATTCTGACGCCAAATTTCAAACAGAACGACTTGGTGGTTGTGAGGATCTCACTGAGCACTTCAGATGGCAGCGTTGTCGAGAATGTGGCCATATCCGACATGTTGCCGGCCGGTTTCGAAATCGAAAACCCACGCATCGGTGATGTACCGGAATTGCAATGGGTGACGAATGCGGCAAGTCCTGATCACATCGACATGCGCGACGACCGCATCAACCTTTTCGCAACGGCAACCGGAAGCGAAAAATATTTCTATTACATGGTCAGAGCTGTGAGCAAAGGAAGGTTTCATCAAGGTCCCGTCAGTGCTGATGCCATGTACAACGGTGCCTATCACTCGTATCATGGATCAGGAGTAATCGTTGTCGGCGACTGAGACTCACGAACGTAACATTGTCGATCGCATTCCGAAATGGCTAAAATGGGGCGGTGCCGTCGTGGTTTCCCTGTTTGTGCTATTTCTGATCGTTGACACAATCTTCCCTCTGCCTGTCGACACGGATTATTCCCGTATTGTACTTGACCGTAATGGCCGCGTGTTGCATGGTTTTCTGAGCAGCGATGAAAAGTGGAGGATGTACACGGAGCTCGATGAGATAAGCCCTGACATCAGGGAGACATTCCTGGCCAAGGAGGACAAGTACTTTTACTACCACCCTGGGATTAACCCGGCCGCAATCTTAAGGGCCGCCTGGAACAATGTGACATCCGGAAGGCGGACATCGGGTGCCTCTACCATCACGATGCAGGTTGCACGTATGATGGAGCCAAAGAGTCGCACCTATCTGAACAAGGCTGCCGAAATGTTCCGAGCCCTTCAGCTTGAATGGCATTTGAGTAAAGACGAAATCCTGCAGCTTTACCTGAACCGTGTGCCATACGGTGGCAACATCGAAGGCATCAAGGCGGCTTCCTTGATCTATTTTGGCAGATTGCCAGACCAATTGAGCCTTGCTCAGATTGTGACGCTCACCGTGATACCGAATCGTCCGAACCAGCTTACCATCGGCCGACATAACGACATGATCCGAACAGAAAGAGACAAGTGGATCAATCGATTCAGCATTGAAGGCGTCATCGACGGGGAGAGATCAAAGGCTGCATTGTCTGAACCGTTTGGATACCGTCGCCTCGACGTACCCCGCAGAGCAGCCCACCTATCGGTTCGCCTGCGCCGCCAATATCCAGATCGATACATCATACACAGCAGCCTTGACAGCGAAATTCAGTCCAAAGTCGAAAACATGGTGCATGCGGCAAGCAGAAGGCTTCAATATCGGAACATACGTCAGGCTTCTGCGCTTGTGATCGACAATAAAACGATGCAGGTTGTGGCGTATGTGGGGTCCCCAGACTTTTTCAACGATGACGAGGCAGGACAAGTAGACGGCATTAGGGCGATCAGATCGCCCGGTAGCACGTTAAAACCCCTTATCTACGCACTCGCGCTCGACATCGGCCTCGTGACGCCCAAAATGATCGTCGCAGACGTGCCCATTCACATCGAAGGTTACAGTCCGGAGAATTATGATTCGAAATACAACGGTTCAGTAACCATCGAAGATGCCCTTGCCTACTCGTTGAATATCCCGGCTGTGAAGACCTTGCAGCACATCGGCGTGCCATCCCTAGTCGACAAGCTCATAGAAGCTGATTTCCGGCAGATATTGGCCGATCGCAACAAGCTGGGGTTGTCTGTTGCTTTGGGCGGCTGTGGTACCCGCTTGGAGGAGTTGACACTTCTGTACGCCGCCTTTGCCAACAAAGGCATGTTTTCGAAGGCGAATTGGCTACAGCCAGACAGTGTCGCAGTTGCAAAAAGGCTGATCAGCGAGGAGGCATCATATATGATAACACAGAGCCTTACGCGACTCACACGCCCCGATCTGCCAAACAGTGCATCAGCCAGCCTCAGAATTCCGAAGGTTGCGTGGAAAACGGGCACCTCCTATGGCCGACGAGATGCCTGGAGCATCGGTTATAACCAAAACTTCACCATTGGGGTATGGGCCGGCAATTTTAACAATGAAGGCGTTCCCGACCTTAGCGGTGCTGAAGTTGCGACACCCATTCTGTTCGATCTGTTCAACACCATCGATTATGCCTCTGATAACCAGTGGTATGGGATTCCTACAAATTTGATGTACCGATTTGTTTGCCCGGCAACTGGGATGCCCAAGGGGGAAAAGTGCGAGCATGCAGTCGTTGACTGGTACGTGCCGGGTACCTCAAGCAATCAGACATGTGATCACTTGATCGAGGTAAGCGTGTCAGCCGACGAACGCATCTCGTATTGCACACGCTGTCGTCCGCAAACAGGATATAAGAGAATACTGTATCCCGATTATCCTCCCGACCTTTTGGCATGGATGGACAGAGTCGGGGCACGATACGAGAAGATCCCTGCCCACAATCCAGCTTGTACAAGAGTCTTAGACACAAATCCACCTCGCATTGTGAGTCCCGTAGCCAACCAGGAATATTTGATCGACAGATCTGATGAAGCTGAGATAAAACTCGCAGCTGAAGTGGCGTCTGATGCCACACGTCTGTACTGGTACGTAAACGACAGACTTGTTGGGACCTCGAAACCTGGAGAGGATTTCTTCACAAAAATCGATTCAGGTCGGATCAAAATTTCATGTACGGACGACAGAGGAAGAAATTCGGATATCACCTTTACGGTGAGTTTTTTCTAACTGCATTCTTGGTTACCGAATTGACATAAAAAAACGGCGCCTGGATTTCACCCCGGGCGCCGTATGTTAACTTACTGAACTGCGAATTGTGTCAAACAATGCATAGGTAAT
>CAYWCV010000012.1:0-12773 GCA_964456845.1 uncultured Chitinophagales bacterium
TGAGCATTGAGCATTGAGCATTGAGCATTGAGCATTGAGCATTGAGCATTGAGCATTGAGCATTGAGCATTGAGCATTTTCCGTATATTTCTGTTCTGTACCTAGTTCATATTTTATGCATACGTATACCCCATCCGAGATAGAACCCAAATGGCAGCAATTTTGGCTGCAAAACAAGACATTTAAAACCGTAGACAACGACTTTACCCGTCCGAAGTTCTACATTCTCGACATGTTCCCGTATCCGAGTGGATCCGGTTTGCATGTGGGTCACCCGGAAGGGTATACCGCCACCGACATCACGGCGCGCTACAAGCGGATGAACGGCTTCAACGTGCTGCATCCGATAGGCTGGGACGCCTTCGGCCTTCCTGCCGAGAACTACGCCATCAAGACGGGAACGCATCCGCGCATCACCACCGAGCGCAACATCAAACGCTTTCGCGAGCAGCTGCAGTCGATCGGCTTCAGCTACGACTGGGACCGTGAGGTTGACACGACGGACCCGAAATATTTCCGATGGACCCAATGGATCTTCCTCCAACTCTACCACAAAGGCCTCGCCTACGAGTCGTTCGCCCCAGTAAACTGGTGCCCTGAACTGGGTACCGTGCTCGCCAATGAAGAGGTGATCGACGGCAAGAGCGAGGTAGGGGGACACCCTGTGATCCGCGTTCCTATGCGCCAGTGGATGCTCAAGATCACAGCCTATGCCGAACGCCTGCTCGACGACCTCGAATTGGTCGACTGGCCGGAGTCCATCAAGGAAATGCAGCGCAACTGGATCGGGAAATCGACTGGTGCCGTGGTGGATTTTTCGCTAGCCGACGGCAGCGACACCATTACCGTGTTCACCACGCGTCCCGACACCCTTTTCGGCGCCACCTACATGGTACTTGCACCCGAGCATCCCCTCGTCGACAAGATCACCACATCCGATTTCTCGACCTCGGTGGCGGCCTACAAGGCGAACGCCGCATCCAAGTCGGATCTTGACCGAGGCGAGCTCAATAAGGACAAGTCCGGAGTATTCACCGGGTCCTATGCCATCAATCCAGTTACAGGCGAGCAGATCCCTATTTGGATCGCCGACTACGTGCTCATGGGCTACGGCACGGGCGCCATCATGGCCGTTCCAGGACATGACGAGCGCGACTGGGAGTTTGCAAAAAAGTATGATCTGCCCATCGTTGAGGTGGTATCGGGCGGCAACGTCGACGACGAAGCCTACACCGACAACGAGAACGGCGTATGCGTCAATTCCGACAACGGCGATATTTCGATTAACGGACTGAAGGTTCCCGAGGCAAAGGCGAAGATCATTGCCTGGCTCGAATCGAAAGGTCTCGGCAAGAAGAGCATCAACTACAAACTTCGCGACTGGCTGTTCTCGCGCCAGCGCTATTGGGGCGAGCCCTTCCCGATCATCCATGTCGACGGCATCGCCAAACCACTGCCAGAGGATGTCCTGCCAATCACCTTGCCCGAGGTTGAGCGTTACGAGCCCACTGGCACAGGTGATTCGCCCTTGGCGACCATCCACGAGTGGGTGAACACCATCGATCCCGATACAGGAAAGCCCGCCAAGCGCGAGACCAACACCATGCCCCAATGGGCGGGCTCTTGCTGGTACTACCTGCGATACATAGATCCGAACTATGAATTGGGTCCGGTTGACCCCGAAAAAGAGAAGTACTGGATGCCGGTCGACCTCTATGTGGGTGGAGCTGAGCACGCTGTGTTGCACTTGCTCTACGCCCGATTCTGGCACAAGGTGCTCTATGATTGCGGTGTGGTATCTACTAAGGAGCCTTTCCACCGCCTCGTCAATCAAGGCATGATCTTGGGTGAGGTGGAGTACACGGCACAAAAGAACGCATCTGGCGAGTGGGTGTCATGGTCCGATGATCTGCCCGAGGGCTTCACCCGCATTAAGATGGACTTCAACGACGTCGAGAAGAAGGGTGAGAAGTTCTACGTGAAAGGAACCGATGCCGCCGTCGACGCTCGCTCCTACAAGATGTCGAAATCGCGCGGCAACGTGATCAACCCCGATGACGTCATCGTCAAATACGGGGCCGACTCACTGCGTCTCTATGAAATGTTCATGGGTCCACTCGAACAGGTCAAACCTTGGAGCATGCATGGCGTGGAAGGGGTCTTCCGCTTCCTGAACCGCGTATGGCGCGTGTTCATCGACGAGGCCACAGGCGACTTGAACACTGACATTAACGACGTCGAGCCAACCCGGGACCAGCTCAAGGTATTGCACGAGACGATCAAGAAGGTGACCGACGATATCGAGGGGATGCGTTACAACACGGCGATATCCGCACTCATGATCATGAACAACGAGGTCATGAAATGGGAGGTAAAGCCGCTCTCCCTGCTGAAGACATTCACGCTGCTGCTTTCGCCCTTCGCCCCGCACATGGCCGAAGAGTTGTGGCACCGTCTGGGACAAAGCGACACCCTCGCTTACCTTGCTTGGCCTATGTGGGACGAGAAGTGGCTGGTTTCAGATTCAGTGACCATCGCCATCCAAGTGAACGGCAAACTTCGCGGCAACATCGAAGTGCCCACCGAGAGCATCCAAAATAAGAACTACGTCCTCCAGCAGGCCAAAATAGAGCCGGGAGTGGCCAAGTACATCGCTGATGGAGAGCTCGTAAAAGAGATCTACGTTCCCGGAAAGATTGTGAATCTGGTGGTGAAATAGTAGAGTGGTGGACTGGTGGACTGGTCTATGCCGTAGGCATCTCACTTCTCCATTGAAAGACTGTCATCCCGTAGAGACCTAAGCTGTAAGCTTCTAACTACTAACCACTCTACCACTCTACCACTCTACAGCTGCCGTGTCAACACTAAGCCGCTCAGCCAGTCCTGGATCTTGTTGTTGAACACCTCAAAATAGTAGGGTGACCGTTGTAGCACGTAGATCTCGAAGGGGTACTCACGTGCAGCAATGCGCGTGCGCTTGAAAAAGAACACACGCGACGGATCATCGGGGTTGTTGCCGTAGATCCAGCGCATCTGGTCGAGGCGAACCTCAACGTCCCATGGAGGACCAAAAAGCACGTAGATCATGCCTGGGTCGGTCATCCATCCTGGTTTGAAGTGCGGGAACTGCTTGTTGGCCTCTTCAACGCGCAGGTAGTACATTTCGAGGACGCTGCGGGCCTTGACGGCATTCTCCAGGTTGTTGAGCCAGAAATAGTCGATCTCGTATTTCAGGGAGTCTAAATCCTCAATTTGCATCATTCGGCGATGTTTGCGGTCGTCCATCAGGTAAATCAACGGTTCGGCAAGCTCTCTCAACGTGCGGACCGATGGATAAAAGTCTGTCTTGACGCTGAAGTCGCGTGAGCTGATCAATGGAGCATCGAGCTCGCCGCCGGTAACCGTAATTTCAAAACGGTAGGCGCCACGCGGAAGGTTAGCGATGGGGTACTCAATCAAAATGCTTCCGGTTTCGTCGAGCAAGGTACGTGTCTGCGTCTCTATGACCTCGGCATCTCGCGTGTCGATTCCTTTGTACCCAAGTTCCGATGGACTGTAATCGCGCAGGTACATGGCTCGGGCCGGTAAGGAGTCGATCCTGAACTTGTACAGGCGCATCGCCACGTCGAGCCGGCTGTTTGGGTCACCTTTAGTGATCTGGTACTGAAATTTCAGCGTGTCGAAACGTGCAGGGACGTCGTACGTTGTGAGAGGGAAGTAGTTGTTGTCTCCGACCAGAGTATCGACACGGGCGAGCATGTTGATGTCGGTGAGCAGGATTTTTGTGCTCTCGGGATCGGGTATCTGAGTCGAGGTGGTTCGGATCGTATTCTTGTTGCTCTGCTTGTCGGTTACCGTCACGTTGATGGTATAGCGTCCCGATGGCATCGGAAACCGCTCCTGAAAGGAAAATACATCCTGGTTCGACGTGATGCTGTTGTCAGAGTCCTTGATGGAGAAGTCGAAGCTGCGATTGATTGCAGAGGGTGTTTCAGTATCCGTTTTGATGATCTGCACTTCGATGTTCACATCCGATATGAATTCATCGTCCACATTCTTGTAAATCAGGCTGCCAAAAACGATGTCGACCGCTACATTGATGCCGGGTTGGCCACGGTCGTCAAATATGCCAATGGCTGAAATCGTCACCTCCGGAAATCCCCTCCGGTACTGGTAGCCGCCACCGCTCTGTATGGTGCCAATTTGTTCGGTTGCGCAGCCCGCCAGGAATACTGCTAGTAAAATGAAAGCTCTAGAGATCTTAGGCATATCCCAAAGTTCGTATATATGATCCTTACGGAGTAAGTACGATGCAACGGATGGTTTTCGTATGCAGCGTATTTTAATGTACAATCTTAAGAGGTAAACCCAAATACATGCCCCTAGGATTCCTTCGTTTACCTTGTTTTAATACCCGTCCGTACTGCGTATTTTGTGGCATCTGAACCCCATTTTTAGCACATCTACAGAATACACGATTCATGTCCACATCAGACCGTAAGACAAAGATAGTTTGCACCATAGGTCCCAGCTCGAACACTGCCGAAAAAATTGAACAGCTCGCTTTGGCAGGCATGAATGTTGCTCGTCTCAATTTTTCTCACGGTTCGCACGAAGATCACCGGCTCGTGATCATGGCTATCCGCGAGGTTGAAAAGAAATTAGGCCGGACCATAGGCATCCTGATGGACCTTCAGGGCCCCAAAATTCGCGTTGGCACCATGTTGGAGGGCGGCCAAGTGATCACCGCCGGTTCAGAGGTCACGCTTTCGCCCGAAAAGGTGCTCGGCACTTCCGATATCATCCCTATCGACTACCCGAACTTGGTGAAGGATGCCAAGGTTGGAGACACCATCTTGATGGACGACGGCTTGCTCGAATGCCGCATCACCGAAAAGAAGGGCGACCTTGTGAAGGCAAGGGTCATCGTCGGCGGGTTGTTGAAGTCGCGAAAGGGTGTAAACCTTCCGAATGTTCGCATTTCCATTTCGGCCATCACCGAAAAAGATTACGTGGATCTGGCTTTCGGGCTCAGCCAAGGTGTCGACTTAGTGGCGCTTAGCTTCGTCAGGTCGGCCAGGGACGTGCAGGAACTGATATCGTACGTGCGTGCGCACGGAAGCAATGCCGGGATCATTGCCAAGATCGAAAAGCCCGAGGCGATTCCGGTGATCGACGAAATCATCGAAGAGTCGGACGGCATCATGGTTGCCAGGGGCGACTTGGGCATCGAAATACCGTCCGACCAGGTCCCTCTCATTCAAAAGCACATCATCAAGCGCTGCCGTCAGTTGGGCAAGCCCGTGATCACCGCTACCCAGATGCTCGAATCGATGATCAACAACCCCCGACCGACGCGTGCCGAAAGCAGCGACGTCGCCAACGCCGTGCTCGACGGCACCGATGCCATTATGCTCTCGGGCGAGTCGGCCTCCGGCAAGTATCCAGTCGAAGCCGTTAAGACGATGGACCAAATTTGTCGGTCGGTGGAGTCGGAATCAGATACGATCTATCACAGTTTGACGTTCAAGAAGCCAGACTGGAAAGACAAACAAGTGATCGAAGCCTTGAGCTATTCGTGCATTAAACTGGCTGAAGATGTCGATGCCTCCGTGATCGCAACGATTACCCACTCGGGCACCACCGCGCGTCGTATTGCAAAATACCGCCCACATGTGCCTATCATCGCCTTTACAGAGAGTGAAATCGTCGCACGTCAGCTGAACCTGGTGTGGGGTGTTCACTCCGTAAAAATCAACGAGCTTTTCGATACGGATCAAAGCATCGAGCGCATGGAGAATTACCTTGCCAAGCACGATTGGACAGGCCCAGGAGATCGGGCCATACTTGCCACGGCAATACCGACGTCAAAAAAAGGCCGTACCAATATGATCAAAGTTAGCACGTTATTGTAAAAATGAAGCCCCGCCTGTCTTTCATAATACTGTTGGCGATGTTTGTGTTCGGCACATCCGGATGCAAATCTATCTTCAAGACACGGTGGTCCAACTTCAATGCGTACTACAATACCTTTTACAACGCTGAAAAATATTACAAGAATGGCTACGAAAAGGTTGAGAAACGGGTTGACCCCATTAACCCAGAGCAGCCGATCCGTATTCATAAACGACCCAATAGCACCTTAGACAGCGATTTTGAGAACGCTATTCTGAAGGGTGCCGACGTGCTTCGCGACTTTTCGGATTCGAAATGGGTCGACGATGCCCTTCTGCTCATCGGCAAGTCATACTACTTCCAAGGACAGTACTTTTCTGCCGACATGAAATTCCAGGAGCTCCTGGCGGCAACGAACAGCACTTCCATGAAACAGCAGGGCGTTTTTTGGCGTGGGCGATTTTTTCTGGAGTCGGAGCAGTTCGAGACGGGCATCGACTACTTGAACTCCATGCTGTACGACGAGGATCTGCGATGGAGGGATGCAGAGGCGGCAGATATTAAGCTGCTTTTAGCGCAGCTGAATGTTGAGTTGGAGCAGTGGCAGCAAGCCGAAGAGCTTCTGGTTGAAGGTCTCGAGCATGCCCGAGGCCGCCATGTCTTGGCAAATGGCTGGTTTCTTTTGGGGCAGATACGCGAGCGCCTCGAAGATGAGGACGGCGCCCTGGAAGCCTACTCTCGAGTGGCAAAGTTCAATCCGGAGTATTCCATGGTGTATAATGCCCGTCGCAAGCAGGCTGAAATATCCAGAGAGACGGGCAGGCTCGACGAGGCATTGAAACTGTTCATCGACATGAGCCGCGATGATAAAAATTTTGACGAACTGGCCGAGCTTAACTACGAGATTGGGCGAACCTATCAACTCCTTCAAGACTACCCGCGGGCCGAGCGGTTCTACAACGATGTGCTGAGGTACACGATCAATTCGCCATCGGTGGAGACAAAAGCAAAATCGTATTACGGATTAGCCGAGGTGAACAAGGACTACTACCTCGATTATTTCTTGGCGGCGGCTTACTTCGACTCAGCGGCAACATCCGGTAAGGATCTGGATAGGCTTCCATCCTGGTTCGATGCAGCTGAACTATCCCTATCCTACAATTCATATAGAAGATTATTCACCGAAGCATATGAAGCCGACAGCCTCCTGTGGTTGAGCAACCTCAACGAAGACGCCTTCGATTCGGTGATCGCCATCGTGCGCGAGCAGAAAATTGCCCAAATGCGCGAAGAAATGAGGCGCCAGCAAGCAGCGGCCAACACGTTGGTCAACTTAGGTGCCGACCAGCAGAATACGGGTGGGAATTTGGGTGCATCAGCTGCAAGCGGATTCTTAAACCATAAGAATCCAACAATGGTCAGCGATGCCAAAGCTGCATTCCGCGCCATTTGGGGCGATCGTCCTCTTGTCGACAACTGGAGGCGGATGGATGCCGTGCGGCTGGCAAGGGAAGACCCTGAGCTCGCAGGAGAACTTAACGATGACTCAGCCGCAGGTTCATCGGACGAACTCACAGTTGAGATTGATTTCAGCAAGATCCCATTCACACCTGAGGAAAAAGAGAAGTCCCGCGAAACGATCGCAAACAAAATCTACGAAATCGGCAATGTCTTCTTCCTTCAACTCAATATGCCCGACAGCGCCGACAGCAGGTACAGAAGGGTAATCAGTCTGTATCCCGATTTGCCTGTGGCAGCTCAGGCCAAATACTCGCTATCTGAGCTGTACTTTACCCAAGGTGATTCGACGGCATCACAGATATGGGCCGACCGTCTGGTCGAAGATCATCCCGAGACCATCTTCCGAAATCGTCTTGCCGAGCGGTTCCCTACACGAATTCAACCTATTGACATGGGTCTGACGAGCGAAGACAGCATTCGTGTGGCTTTCGAGGAGCGGCTAGAGTCGGTACGAGACTCAGTCAGCATTGATAACATCGAGCGATTGAGGTTGTTCAGTGCAGAAAAGTTTGACAGCCCCCAGGCTCCCGATGCTATGCTCCTTGTTGCCTACAAGTACATTGAATTGGGCAAAGAAGACAGTCTGTATAAAGAAAATCATCCAAAATACACCGACCTGAACGCTGAGTGGACGAGAAAAGAGTTCATTTTCTCCGCTTTGAAAGATTCCGCCAAGACCATACTGTCTGACAGCTTAGCCACGGCAGCCGACTCGCTGGAATGGAAACCGATAGCCGATTCGGTCTTCAAGAAGCCAAACTTCCCCCAATATTACCCCTACTACGGTGCCATGTGGGACAGCTCACGGGTAGTCCTCAGCCAGTGGGAGACGCAATTTCAGACCAACAGCAAGAAGGATATCGTTTCAAAGCTTGCAGCGAGCCTGAAGTACCCCGAGTATGTGGTGTCATACTTAGATTCGATTCGCATTGCAAACGAGCCGAAACCAGAGGCGCCAACCGACTCGTTGGGTAATCCATTATTGAGTGCGGAAATGGACTCCACCATCTCAGACTCGCTTCGTTCTGTCATGACCGATTCATTGGCGGCGATGTCGGGAGTAAGCGACAGTACTACAGCCGGCCAGATTCCACCACAGGTAGCCGACTCGTCGCAGGCTGAAACTCCACCGACACCACCTGATGTGGTACCGCCCACGTCTGTACCGCCCGATCAGGTTCAGGATAAAATGGTGATGCCAGATGGCCGTAAAGTGTTCACCATCGAGGAGTTGGGTGCAACCTTTGAACCGATCATGGACCTGGCGCAGTTCATAAGCGACCTGAAGCTGGAGGACGCCTTCAGTGGCGTGACCATTGCCGGAGAACTAAAATTCAGACTGAGAATCAATGAATTTGGCCAACCTATTGAGGTTGAAGTCAAAGACGATGCAGGTTTGGAAGCTGTCGCAACATACATCTCCCACGCATTGAAAGAGGCGATCACCTTTAAGCCGATAAACGGGCCGTCAGGCGAGCCCGTTGTTGTGGAGGGAGAGCTTGTTATCAAGCTGTAGTCGTCAGTAGTTGGTCATTTCAGCCACTGTCGCCATGCCCGTAGCCTCTAGGCTTCGGCTTATTTCACAGTTGATTCGGCCCGGCAGCGAAGGCCCCTCGTAAATGAGGCCTGTGTAGATTTGGACTAAATTTGCTCCGGACTGCAATCTGTCGATCGCATGACCTGCACGCTGAATTCCTCCTATCCCGATAATTACGGAGTCGTTACCGGCAATAGCTCGAAGCTTTTTCGTCAATGTATCAGCTCTTTCACGGATGGGTTGTCCACTTAGCCCACCGCGTCCAATTTCTTCCAGTCTGGATTGGGCGGTGAGCAGGCTTTCCCTTGTTGTAGATGTGTTGCTGATAGCAAAGCCATTCACTCCTGCATGCTGACTGATCCCAACGAGCGACTCAAGCAGATGGGCATCGACGTCGGGCGAAAATTTTACAAGCACGGGAATTGCCGGGTTTCTGCGGGATGACATGATCCCATTCAGCAAGTCTGTCAACGGCTCAGGTTGTTCAAAGGTGATTCCCTCGGCGGTATTAGGGCATGAGATATTCACCATGATGTAGTCGGCCTTCTCTTCGGCTTTACAGAAGCTGTAGATATAGTCGTCGATGGCCGCGTCTCCAAGAATGGATGGGTCGTGTGTCTTGGCAATGTTAATCCCAATCGGTATCGTGACGCCACCCTTGTCGAGCCGGTCGACGATCACATCGGCACCGTCATTGTTCAGCCCCATACGATTGATGATGGCCCTGTCGTCGGGCAATCGGAACATTCGCGGTTTCGGGTTTCCCTTCGACGGTTTCGCCGTTATGCTTCCAATTTCGACAAAGCCAAACCCAATGGCTTGTAATGCCTTCAAAATGAGGCCATTTTTGTCGAATCCAGCTGCAATTCCAACAGGATTCTTAAAGTGAAGTCCCATCAGTTCTTGCTCGAGCTTCGTATTGCCCGAACTGTAAAGGATTCCGGCCATGTGTTGGAGCCCTTTGGATCGATTCACTTTTCGGGCCACATTCATGGCGATGTCGTGAGCCTTTTCAGGGTCCATCGAAAACAGTACGGGTCGGATGATATTTCGGTAGAACATGATTGTAAAAGGTACAAAGTTTATCCCACATGATGATCTCTTGGCGTTCTTGTTCGTATTATTCGTTATGATTTCCTCTAACGTGAATTTCAAGACATATTCCGACGTTGAAGCCTGGTTGGGCGCCCGGCCCCAGTTCAGCAAGGACGGAAAAAAAGCCACGGATTTCAGGCCTGGCAAGCTGGTAGACTACTGCTCCCATCTTGGTCACCCCGAAAGAAAAGGAAATTATATCCATGTGGCGGGGACGAACGGAAAGGGAAGCACCTGCAGCATGATCGCATCCATATATCAAGTGGCAGGTTACAAAGTCGGGTTATACGTCTCGCCACATGTGGAGCATTGGAGGGAGCGTATCAAGATCGACGGTGAGGCGGTTTCGGAAGCGCAGGTGTTGGCGGCATTCCGGAAAATGTCGAGCGTGCCAGGCTTCGAACAACTCACCTACTTCGAACTAGGGACAATAGCCGCTTTTCTGATCTTTACAGATGCCAGTGTCGACTTGGCCGTCATGGAAACTGGCATGGGCGGGCGCCTTGATGCCACCAACATTCTCGATCCAATGGTCAGTGTGATAACGTCAATTGGCTTAGACCATATGGAGTACTTGGGCGACACCATCGAAGCGATCGCTTTCGAAAAGGCCGGCATCATTAAGCCGGGTATCCCCGTCGTGGTTGGAGACCTGCCAGCTCCTGCGCTTTCGGTGGTCCATTCGGTTGCCAGTTCTTTGAACGCAAGGGTAGTCTCGGCAACCGACATGACACCCCATTTCGATACATCAAGTGGTGAAGTTGTGCTTCATCGACAGAGTGAATCCGTGCGATTCAAGCCAGATATTGCTTCTGTGACCTCATCAATCAATTCGGCGATGGCTTTGTCCGTCGCCGACGAACTTCAGAGCCGTTTTAAAGTTAACGTATCCGACATGGTGACGGGATTGACCCATGCAGGCAAAAATACCGATCTAAAAGGCCGCATGGAGCGTTTGATCCCTGATTTGCACTGGTATTACGATGGAGCGCATAATAATGAGGCCCTTCAAGTGCTGATGTTGAACTTGGAGAGGATTTCGCCGTTGCCAAACTGGACCGCAGTCTTCACCATGATGGGTGACAAAGCGAATTCAGACAGTCTACAGTTCTTTGCAAGATTCAAGAACACCGTGTTTTGGAAGTCTAAATCGGATCGCGCAGCCGACCCAGAATTGATCGCACAATTTTTGCCGGGTGTATCAGTTTGTAATGAAGACGAAATTGTGCAGTATATTACCCCATTGACCTCAGAATTCGTTATTTTTACGGGAAGTTTTTACTTTTATAACGAAGTAAGAGGGTGGATACGCTCTATCTCAGTGCCTGATCGCTGATTACATTCAATAATCTGCCAGTGACCAAGTTCCCATTTTGATGCCAGCAGGTTTTTTTCGGGGACTGTCGGTACTTCACGCCACATCATCATAATCATATTTGCCCAATCGAAGGCACCGCAACGTGTCGGAATCATCTATGGATCAATTAGAAATTAAAAGCAGAGTAGAATTGGTCGACCTGGCAAAATCGCTGGGTGTAAAGTCGGTCACGATCAAAAGGAAGGATCAACTCATCGACGAGATACGCGAGAGGCAGGGTAGGCCTGTCAACGCGGCCACGAAGGGAAGGGTCAGCCCTGATGTAGCCCCTACGGCCAAGCGTGGCAGGGGCCGTCCGAAATCGATACCCACCGAAGTTAAGGATCCGTCTGCACCTGTTGAATTGAGTGCCGACGACATGATTCCAATCGGTAAGCCTAGAAAAGCTTCAAACGATCCGGCCGGAACCGGCGAGATTAAACTAAGACCCGACGACCGTATCCCAATCCCAAACGCACCTCGTCGAGACCGAATACAAAGCACCAACAGGGACAAGTATTTCAAGGACGCTCGCTCTGAAAGCCAGCCAGCACCCAATCAACACGTGCAACCCGCCCAGGCTCAAGGCCCCGAGTCGAGCGATGGTCAAGCAGACAAGGGCAGAAGGCGCCAAAATAGGAGAGGCCGTCGCGGACGTCCGCCCAAGAACGAGCAGCCGCAAGTTCGCGAGCATAACCAGCCGCGTGAGCAAGGGCAGTCGAAAGACCAAACACAACATCGAGATCAAAGCCAGCAGCGCGACAAGGCAAAACAACAGCCAAAGCAGCAGCAACCCCAGCAACAGCAGCAATCTAAGGCGGAAAGCAAGCCGACCCAGCCACCACGACAGCCTGTGCAGCAAGTTCGGAATGTGCAGCCGAAGTATGCATTCATGCCTTCCACCGAATTACCAGTATCGGTCGCACCTACATTGAGGGAACGGCTTGAAGAAATCGAGCCAAGGCTTGGGGGGCATATTATGTGCGAAGGCACCCTCGAAATTATGCCAGATGGTGTAGGTTTCCTCAGGTCGGTGCACTACAATTTTCTCCCTGGCCCCGACGATATTGTCATCTCGGCAAATATCGTTCGCCAAAACAAGCTTCGCCCAGGCGATTGTGTCGTGGGCATCGTTCGGCCACCTGATGTCGAAGACCGATATTTCAATTTGGTCCGCGTCGAAGGTGTCAATGGACGAATCCCGTCCGATGTGTTCGAGCGTGAAGATTTCGAGGATCTGCTCCCCGTCTACCCCGAAAAGCGTTTTGTGCTCGAAACGAAGGCCAACAACTATTTGACTCGCATCATCGACTTGTTTGCGCCTCTTGGGAAAGGGCAACGTGGTCTCATTGTGGCGCAACCTAAGAC